>CAZETM010000284.1:0-10747 GCA_964514885.1 uncultured Polyangium sp.
CGAGGTGTGGTCAATGACGCGTGGCGAGCTAGACGCGTCGATGGCGAAATGGATGGATTGTTTTTCCTAGGCACCCACAGTTGGGCACACTTTGTGGTTTCCGAGTCCACAAGCCTGTCTTTTCCCTGGCGCGCGATTGGCTCGCTGATGAGGGTATTTCGTGGATAGCAAGACTGGAACAACGTTCGGTATGAGAAGCGGGCCAGCATCATCGACATCCACGGCTTTCGCAAGCGTAGGGTCATAAGCGCAGCCGTTGCCAGCACACACGTGAACACTAGAATCGAGGAGCTTCGCTGCGTCGGTCCCGAGCTCCGTGATATGCCGGTTCGCAAGACGGGATAAGGTCGGACCTCGAACGGCGCCATGGCACGTCGATGCCCCCTACCCTCCGAAATCCGACTGAAACGCGGCTCAACACTGTTGAAATAGGTGTTGCCATCCACTTCGGCAAGAGGTAATCTCGCGCGGCTCGAACGGCGGTTTGTCGTTCGCCACGGGGAAAAGAGAACAATGAAACCTTTTGATCCGGCCCATCCTGAAGATTTCGATCCCCTGCAACTCACGCGTATCGCTGATCCCTACCCCATTTTTGCGGCTCTGCACCGAACGGGAGCGTCGATCCAAACGTCAATGGGCATGCGTGTCGTCGTTGGTCATGATGCCGCGGAAAAGGTCCTTCGCGACAAACGTTTTGCTTCGGGACCGATTGCAATGCGTTTTCGGCAATCCATTCCTCCAGGAGCGGCGCAGAACGAGCTTGGTTATCGCATCAATTTCCTCGATCCGCCGGACCATACACGCGTCCGCGGGGTGATCATGCGTGCGTTTACGCCCGTGCGAATTCGCGACATGCGCCCCTGGATCGAAGCCCGCGCCGAACGATTGCTCGATGCATTGAACCTTCGTTTGCGCGAAGATCCCAACGATCCGATAAATCTTCTCGCTTCTTTCGCCCACGAGTTGCCCACCGAAGTCATTTCCGAAATGCTGGGTGTACCTCTTGCCGATCGCGTTTTGTTGACGGGTTTGTCCGAAACCGTAACGCCGCTTCTTACGCCGCAAATCGACCCGAACACGTTGCAAACAGCAGTGGATGGATCCGAGACGTTTGCGGCGTATGCCGCCGATTTGATTGCCGAACGACGCAAGAATCCCGGCGACGATTTGTTGAGTGCAATGCTCGCCGCCGATGAAGGAACGGAGCGCCTCAGTCGCGAAGAGCTGCTTTCGCTGGTCGTGACGCTGTATTCCGCGGGGCACCGTACAACACGAGATGGTTTCAGCAATGGGCTTTTTGCGCTGCTGTCGCACCCGGATCAATATGCAGCGGTCGTTGACGATCCCAACCTTGCACCTCGCGCTGTCGAGGAATTCCTGCGTTACGAGACACCGACCTTGTACGTCGCGCGTGTCCCGATGGAAGAAGCGGATATCGCCGGGGACGTTGTGGGAGCTTTTACGCCGACGTTGATTTTTCTCGCCGCAGCCAATCGTGATCCGCACAAATTCCACAATCCCGATCGCTTTGATATTCGCCGCGCAGAAGGATCGTCTCTTTCGTTTGCGATTGGCCCGCACCATTGTTTGGGGGCATCGCTGGCGCGTATGGAGATCGAAGTCATGTTGCGCGCGGTTACGCGGCGATTTCCGAAATTGCAGCTCGCCACGCCAGCGCCGAAGGTTTGGCAATCGGGTCCATTCCGGGGTCTTGATGCATTGTGGGTAAAGCCGGGCTGATCAAGCGCCACAGCTCCCTCGAATCACGCACAAACACGTCACGGCGCGCCGCTCTTTTCCACCGAAGTGTTGGGAGCAAGCTTCGAGGCGCCGACCGCTGACGATCACCACGCCGAAGAAGCGCGTGTACTGGATGCGCGTGAGGGTACGAGGCTACGCGGGTGATGCATAGCGGTGTAGACGCGTCGATGGCGAAATGGATGGGTTGTTTTCCTAGACACTTGCCGGAACGTTCGGGTAACATCGGCGGATGGACCACCGCCGGCAAGCGCTCGACGAACAAATCGCCCGCGAAATTCTGCACTCTGAGAAGCTGCGACAAACCATTTTGGCGATGGTGTTGACGGCGACTGCGCCCATTTTTTTCGCGGTGCTGTATACAAATCCGGGCCGATATGGCTCCGCGAGCGCCGAATTGATAGAGCGCCTGCGCTGGACAGTGGTCTGTGCAACAGGCTTGCTCTTGCCCTATGGCTGGTTGGCGCGACGATACGTCATCCAGGTTCTCGAACGCAATGGAACGATGCCTCGAAGTTTGCGATTGCTCAATTCCATCGTCGAGGTTGGATTCGTGACGGCGCTCATTCTTGCGTTCGCGCATCTCGTCGATCCGGTCTTCGCGTTGACATCGCCGCCGACCCATTTGTATCTCGTTTTCGTGATGTTATCGATTCTTCAACTCGATTTTGCGTTGTGCGTATTCACGGGTGTCGCCTCGACACTTGCTTTCCTTGCGACCGGATTTTTCGAATTGTCACAAGTCACGACGGTCCCCTCACCCGCAATCCTGCTTTCGCCCGTGCCGGTCATCATGAAAGGGATATTTTTCACGATGAGCGGCATCATGGCCGGACTCCTCGCGCGCGAAATGCGGCGGAGAATGGTGCACGCGATCGAGACGATGGACGAGAAAAATCGCGCGATCGAAATGTTCGGCCGACACGTGTCCCCCAAAGTCGCGGACGCGTTGCTTCGAAGCGGCGGTGAATTCGCGGGCGAGCTACGATTCGTGTGCGTGATGTTCCTCGACATTCGAGACTTTACGCGTTTTTCAGAACAAACACCCCCGAAGGACGTCGTCGCCTACTTGGACGTGTTGTTCGAGCCGCTGGTCAACATCGTGAATCGTCGCGGCGGCATTGTGAACAAGTTTTTGGGCGATGGATTCATGGCGGTGTTCGGCGCGCCGATCGTGGAAGGAAATCCGTGTCGGGAATCGATTTTGGCTGCCGTGGACATCGTGAAGGAAGTCGAATCGATGACGACGGCGGGTACGATTCCGCCGACGCGGGTGGGCATTGGATTGCATGCGGGCGAAGCAATCACGGGCACCGTGGGCGCGCAATCGCGCAAGGAATACACCGTCATTGGTGATACTGTGAATTTGGCGGCGCGCATTGAACAATTGACGAAAAAGTTCGGCGCGAATGTCCTCGTGTCGGACGCCGTCTGGGATCGTGCGGTACCGCTCGACATCCCGGCCGAAATCATGCCGCCCACGGAAGTGAAAGGGCGCGAGCAACCCGTGCGGGTTTATAAAATCGGATAAACGATTATTCGGGAAGCATGATCCGATCGGGCGGCGCGGTCGGAACGCGACGAGAAGTTACGCCGCGGCGTAACGCTGAACTTTTGCCAAGTCCAGAATGGCAACGCTGCTTGAGCCCTTTGCCACGGGTACGGACGAAACACCCGCGCCACGTTTATTTTCAGCGAGCGCTTCTTTCACGTCGACGATCGTCAAGGAATTTGGATCGGGGAACGTCTTGGAAAGGCCAGTGTTCGTCCGGGTAAAACCCGATATGTAAAGCTTTATTGTGACAGGATCGATCGCGAGGCCCCGCGGTCCGTTGCCGACTTCGATTCTATTCTCAATCTCCATGCGATCTACGTCGATGACAACTATCTCGGATGTATTCTCGACGATCGGATGGCCATGAAAACCTCCTTCGTCGGTTATTGAGCAACGATCTCGACCTTGATTCGGTCGGGATCCTCGAAAAAAACAGCGTAATGATCAGGGCCGCCAGCGTAGGGGTGCCGATCACGATAAAGCTCGTTGATCGTGCGAGATTCGATCTCCATTGTTAGAGCGTCGACGTGCTCACGCGAGCGAGCGTAAAATGCAAGATGATTCAGGCCAGTGCGAGAACGATGGTAAGGCGGCTCGAGGTGCACAGGGAGCGTCTGAACAAAGACGAGATACGTCGCACCGAGCTTCCAACTGACTCCGGTCCCCCATTCTTGGTGCTTGACGTATCCAAGTTCCACGAGCAGCCAGTCCCAGAACCGACGCGAGCGGTTCAGGTCCGACACATTGATTTCGACGTGGTGAAGGCATCCTACCAGCGAAGCTCCCCTGCTATCATTCGCTTCGCTCGCCATAATGAGTTGTTATCGCATATTTCGAGCTACCGCAATTCGATTTCGAGTACCCGCGGCTCGTCGTGATCGAACCCAAGGCACGGACAGATGTCCGTGCAAAACACGCAGGCGCAATCGATCGCCCCGCAACACGGGCGTACAGGTCTACGTGTCAATATGAAGCCGTGTTCGAGAGACTGGCACGTCACGCATCGTTCGGCGACACTCGCTCCATGGAGCCGATGTCCACAACCTCGCACGTCCACCTGTATGATCGGGACGATCATTCCACACGAATCAACGTGGCCATTGCGACCACACGGATCCACGAGCGTGCGAAGAGTCCACCATTGGCCGTGACGTCGAGGTAAATGGTATTCTTGTTGGAGGCGACGTTGTGCACGTGCCCCATGTGTCGCCGTCGCAAACGTCGTTACCGACGGCCTAATTTGTTGCACACTTCAAACGAGCATCGTTACCGGGAGTGTGACGGCTTGTTGGCGGCTTGTTTGCGGCATTTCGGGCCGCACGGCACAAGGTTATGATGATTCCATCCAAATAGCGCGGGGCGGTGCGCAGAAAAACCTTCGCGCATCTTTCTGGAGTGAAGCGTAAACCCGTTACTCCAACGACCCATCCAATTCATCCGCCGGAGCCTTCAATCGAAACGTTTCAATCGCGCGCACGCACGCATTGTAACGCAAGATTGCCCCATCGTTGCCCGCTGGCCGAATTCGTTCCGCTTGCTCGAATAGCGCCGCCGCGTGCCGTAGCTTGCTGTACGCAAACGTTCCCTCGCGATGCGCGTGCGCGCGACCCTCACGCTCGTGCACCACGCCCGCGTAATACACTCGCTCGTATTCGTCCGGCATTGCCGCCGCAATGTCGAGCGCCGCTCGCACCACGTCGGGCGGCGCTCCTCCAATTATCTGATCACTCAGCGCCAATAGCAGAATCTTCTTTGCCCCGGTATGCTTCGGATCCACCGCGAGCACGTCGCGGCAAATACTCTCCGCTTGCGCCGGCTCGTTCAGCAATCGATAGTGCTCCGCCAATTCAATTGCTTGGCCAATGCTTTCAGCGTGGATCTTCTTCAGCGAGAGTTTTTCTGCCATTGGTTTGCCCCTGCTACGTTAGACCAGTCAGACCACTCATTCGTCGTTCGGTTTGCCTCCGGCTTCTTCGGCCCGCGTCTTCGTACGGACCGTTTTGCCCGTCAAAAGCCGCCCAACCCAAACGATCGGATCGTAATACCGATCCACCACCCGCTCCTTCAACGGTATGATCCCGTTGTCGGTAATGTTGATGTGCTCGGGACAAACCTCTGTGCAACACCGCGTAATGTTGCATAACCCCGAACCGAATTCCTTTTTGATTTCCGGAATCCGATCGTCGTCGTCCAGCGGATGCATCTCCAGGCTTGCCAGGCGAATCATGAACCGCGGCCCGACAAACGAGTCTTTTTGGTCGCGATCACGAATCACGTGACACACATCTTGGCACAAGAAACATTCAATGCATTTACGGAACTCCTGCACCCGATCGACGTCCTCTTGGTACATCCGGAGCGTCCCGTCCGCATTCTTCGGTTTCGGCTTGAACTTCGGAATGCGCTTGTTCTGCTTGTAATTCCACGAAACGTCCGTCACCAAGTCCTTGATGATCGGGAACGACTTCAATGGCTGAAGCGTAATCGTCTCGTCAGGGCCAAACGTATTCATGCGCGTCATACACGCCAAACGCGGTTTGCCGTTGATCTCCATGCTGCACGAGCCGCACTTGCCCGCTTTACAATTCCAGCGACACGCCAAGTCTTGAGCTTGATTGCTCTGGATTTTGTGCACCATGTCGAGGACCACCATGCCCTCGCTCACCTCTTCGTCGTACTCGACAAACTTGCCGCCGTCCTTGTCGCCGCGCCAAATACGGAACCGTCGCTTGCTCATTTGCCCTCCTCAGCCCCGACTTTGCCGGACTCGAGATCCTCAATCGTTGCATGCGCAATCGCATGCAATCTGGGTGGAGCCGCAGGTCGCTCGACCTTCTCGACCTCCATCTCACCACTCGCCGACTTGCGAATCACCACGTTGTACTTGAGCCATTCGTCGCGTTCGCCTGGATAATCCAGTCGCGTATGCGCCCCACGACTCTCTTGTCGCATCAGCGCCGCTTTCGTCACGATCTCCGATGACAGGAGCAAATTGCTGATGTCGATCGCTGCATGCCAACCCGGATTGTACTGACTCGTCCCGTGCGCTTTGACGTTCTTGGCGCGTACCTTCAGTTTTTCCAAACTGTCGACCGCCTCCTTCAACTCGTCCTCGACACGCACGATGCCCACGCACTTGCCCATCATGTCGGCGAGTTCGTCCTGAAGAACGTACGGATTTTCGCCCGATTCGCGGTTCAAAATACCCGTTGCACTTCGAACGATCTGTTCGATCTGTTCTTTCACCGGCGTAGGTTTCGACGGCAAACTATTCACGTACGCGGCTGCTCCATCGCCTGCGAGTTTGCCGAACACGATGAGATCCGACAGCGAATTTCCACCGAGCCGGTTGGCTCCATGAAGTCCCGCGCCACACTCACCGCATGCGAAAAGCCCAGCGACTCGCGTCATTTGCGTCTCCGCATCCACGCGCACGCCACCCATGAAATAGTGCAGCGTCGGACCGACTTCCATCGGCTCCTTCGTGATGTCGACTTCCGCCAGCTCCTTGAACTGGTGATACATCGACGGAAGTTTGCGCTTGATCAAGTCCGCGGGAACGCGCGAAGCGATGTCCAAAAACACGCCGCCATGAGGTGATCCGCGACCTGCTTTCACTTCGGACGTGATCGCTCTCGCCACTTCGTCACGCGTGAGTAGTTCGGGCGGACGACGCGCCGTCTTGTCGCCCTTCAGCCAACGATCTGCTTCTTCAACCGTATCGGCTGTTTCCGCCGCGAATTTCTGCGGGATGTAGTCGAACATGAACCGCTTACCGTCCTTGTTCTTCAGGATGCCGCCATCACCTCGAACACCTTCGGTCACCAGCGTTCCACGCACCGACGGAGGCCACACCATGCCCGTCGGATGAAACTGCGTGAACTCCACGTCCATCAGTTCTGCGCCCGCGTGATACGCCATCGCGAGACCGTCGCCGGTGTACTCCCACGAGTTGCTCGTCACGCGCCAAGCCTTGCCTCCACCACCCGTCGCGAGGATGACGGCGGGCGCGCGGAACAGGACAAACCTGCCCGTTTCGCGCCAATAACACAACGCTCCCGCGATACGATCGCCGTCCTTCAACAGACCGAGCGCCGTGCACTCCATGTGGAAATGGATGCCTTGGTGGATGCCGTGATCTTGAAGTGATCGGATGAGTTCGAGACCCGTGCGATCACCGACGTGTGCGAGACGTGGATACCGATGACCACCGAAGTTGCGTTGGCTGATCAAGCCTTCTTTCGTGCGGTCGAAAACGGCGCCCCACTCTTCGAGTTCGCGCACGCGATCGGGCGCTTGTTGGGCGTGAAGTTCCGCCATGCGCCACACGTTGAGAAACTTGCCGCCACGCATCGTGTCGCGGAAGTGAACCTTCCAGTTGTCGCGCGAGTCGACGTTGCCCATGGCTGCAGCCATGCCGCCTTCGGCCATCACCGTGTGCGCTTTGCCGAGAAGGCTTTTCGACACGACTCCGGTGTTCATACCGTTTGCACTGCAAGCAATTGCTGCGCGCAAACCTGCTCCACCCGCACCAATGACGAGTATGTCGTGGTCGATGGTCTGAATTTCAGAAACGTCCAGCATCTTGACCTCTCGAGCTTCAGCCCCAGGTGTTGAGATCTTTAATCACGCCCATCGATACGAGCCGCACGTAAAGATCCGTGAGGCCGACCCAGACGAGGCTTGCCCAGGCAAACTGCATGTGCCGAGCATTGAGCCACGAGGCTTTTTTCCACACGCCGTGTTTCAGCGTCGCTTGACCGCACGACATGCAGTCGTCTTTGCCGCCGACGAGGTGTCGGAGCGAGTGGCAACCGAAGGTGTAACCCGCGATGAGCATCGGATTGATCGTCAGCACGATCGAGCCGATACCGACGCCGAACTTGCCATCTTTGAAGTACGCGAGCACTGCGTCGTAACTGAGGATCACGACGAAGATGAGGGCGAAGTAGAGCGCGTAGCGGTGCAAGTTTTGGAAGATGAGGAACGCGCGTTCGCCGCTGTAGGTGCGTTTTTCCGCGAGAGGATTGACGGCACAACCAGGCGGCGAACCGGCAAACGCGCGGTAGTACGCTTTACGGTAGTAGTAACAGGTGAAGCGAAACGCTCCGGGAAACGCGAGGATGAAGATCGCTGGCGATGCCGGGAGAAACGAAGGCAACCACGAAGGCCACAAACCGAAGAGCGCATGCTTCAGCGGAGCAGCTCCGTGAACACCCGCGACATTGAGGTTCGTGAAGAGAACCGGCGAGTAGAGTGGGCTCAGGTAGGGTTCGGCATAATAGAACGAACCTTGTAGACCAGCCCAGGTCGTATAGACGATGAACGCACTGAATCCGAGGAGCGTGACGACAGGTCCAATCCACCAGTTGTCGGTGCGCAACGTCGTTGCGAACCCTTTTTCGTGCCCCCCGATTGGCGCGTGCTCATTCAAGACGGGAAGTCGTGTTGCCATCTGTGTCCTCCGCAGTGTTCCCAACAGGAACCGCTCGTCGGCGCGCACCGTACTCGGTTGGTTCGGAGTTGAAAAGAATTCCTACGCACTCTGTTAGGCTCTGCGCCACGTGAGCGGTTTCGTTGCGTCACGTACGACGAAACGTTTGGCTTCGAGGTCGAGCTGTACGGATTTCATCCACCATCCGGACTTTGCGCCGTGTTTGACGGCGAGGCATACGCCGAACCGGTAGAACGTGCTGCCGTGTTGTTTGCCCGGACCAACTAAGAGCCGAGCTTCTTTCGTACCGGCTTGACCCACGCTCCCGGCGTGTTCGATGCCGCTCGCGCAGGCGCCTGCCAGTCGCGTACTGCTTGCTCTTGCACTTGCACGAAGTCGCGCGGATCGAGCCTCACCACGACGCCTGTCCGGATGATCAACTCGCGCTGCAACAGCCGTCGTTCACTCGGCGTGCGCTTCTCCGCATCCAGCTCTCGCAGCGACACGAGCGGCGTGTACGGATGTCCCATTCGATACCGACGACGCATGTCGTACTTCGTCGCGTGCTCTTGCCAATACGCGCGCCATCGAGCCACGTTCGTCGTCGGTTGCTCCACGATATCCATCGCGGGTTTGTCCGGTTGATCCCTCGGATCGCTGATGATCTTCGCTAGCTTCGGTACCGGCGCTTCACCCACGTCCGGCGTCGGCGGCTCGGGCACGTCGATCTCTTCCGCAGGCACTTCAGCGTCCTCCCAAAGCCCCGCTCCCGTGATGCGTTCCAGCGCCCATGCAGCCGCCAATCGCAACTCCGAACGCTCGTGCTCCAGCAGCTCGAACAACGTCGCGATCGCGCTTGCCGCACCTGCCCAACCAAGCGCTTCGATCAGCGCCCGCGATGGGGTTTGTCTCGTACGATGAAGCAGTTGTTGCGCGTCGTGCTCGTCACCCGCGATCGCCAAATACATCGCTGCAACGTCTGCACTCGGACCATCCAGCGCCGCGGACAAACGCTGCCATCCTCGCGTGTCTCCGTGCAACGCCACGGCACACAACGCAGCTTCACGCAGCTCGGCGTCTTCGGATGCCAACGCCCGATCGACGCTCGTTTCTTCTATGACCCCAAACGATATTGCCAGATGCACCAGCGCTCGTGAGGCCACCACCGGCTCGTCCGATGTCGCCTGCGTCAGCTCTTGCATCGTGGCCAAGTTGCGATAGCCGAGCACATCGATCGCCATCGCGCGCAGCAGTGGATCGTTCTCGCGTAGCAACGACCGCAATGAAAGTGGAAGCAAATCGTGCGGAGCGATCGACAGTGCCGCACCAAGCTCCCACACGAACGCCGGGTCGAGTTCGCCTTTGCAAAACATCGCCCGTTCGGCCGCCGCGAGCGCATCACGACCCGCAAAACAACCCAAGATCATTCCCGCAGCAAACGCGCGACTCGCATCTTTGATCGGCGCATCCGCAACGAGACGCGGAACGTGTTCGAGCGCTGGAGCACCGATCGCGCCAATCAAATCGATCGACGCCAACATACGTCGTTCGAGCAAGAGCGATCCTCGCCATGCATCACCAAGCAACGGCGCTCGTTGCATCCCCACCATCGCGACTTCTTCGAAGCACGTTCGAGTGCGATCACGAAGAAAGGCTAGTTCATCCAGAGCTTTGTCGACTTCGCGGGCAAACCCTGGCGCTGCACCCGGTAAAACCTGCGTAGGCTCGGCCTTTGTTGTGGTGGGTTTGGAAGGCGAAACCAGCGTGCGTGGAGCTTGCCGGCCGCGTTCTTTCAACGTTGCGACGGCTTCTTGCAGTTCGCCAAAAGTTTTCGGTTGAGCGATCGGTGTCGGCAAAACCACGGCATGCGTTGGCGTTTGCGGTTTTACGTCGAGCGGCGGGACGATCGAAGCGCGTCTGATCACGTGCAGCCGCGGAACGTCCACGCTCGCACGTAGCGGTGTTGGCTCGAGCGCCCGCGGTGGCACCGGCGTCGCGAG
>CAZETM010000285.1:0-10710 GCA_964514885.1 uncultured Polyangium sp.
ACCCTTCGTTTGTCTTGTCCGCCGCAGCGACGGCTGGCCTTCTTGGCCTGGACAGACCCATCGCGCGGTTTCTCGTTCGAGGCCCCGCACCGCTCCAAATGATCCTGCGTCCCATCGCGACCACGTTGGCTGCGATGACCGGATGCACGCCGTTTCTCGCGATGATCGCGCCGTCGATCTCGATCCTCGGCATCTTGGCGAACTTGGTGGCAGGACCCATCGGTGAGCTTGCAGCGCTGCCGGTTTGTCTCGCCCATGCAGTGCTCGGTTGGCTCCCGCCTGTCGAAAAAGGAGCCGCGCTCATTGGCTCAGGTTCGCTCCTGTTTGTCCGGGCCGTGGCCCGCGTAACCAGCGACCTCGGGGGCATGGTCTCGTTTCCTCCGCCCACACCGATGCATCTCGCCGTGCTCGCCGTGACGGCTCTCGCAGCAGGTTTGGCGCAAGGAACCTTGCGGCGAATAGCGGTGATTTCGCTGGGTTTGTCCGCATTGTTGGTGGTCGAAGCAACTGCGATTCACGCGAGCAAAACAACGGGCTTGCTGCGCGTGCGTACGCTCGACGTGGGCCAAGGTGACTCGCTGCTCGTCGACCTACCCGATGGCACGATCATGCTCATCGATGGTGGAGGCTTCATGGGCAGTCCTGTCGACACGGGCACGCGCGTGGTGCTTCCCGTGCTGCGTACGATGCGTCGTGATCGAGTGGACATCGTGGTTCTGTCGCATCCGCATCCGGATCATTTCGGAGGGCTCGCGTCGACGATTCCTTCGATCGAAGTCGGAGAATTCTGGGACACGGGCCAAGCCGAAGACCATGGAGCTGGCCCGGTCTACGCACGGATGATGAAGGACCTGCGCGCGCGTAACGTGCCCATTCGCCATCCAGATCGTTTGTGTGGCAAGCATTTGATTGGTGGTGCAACGATCGAGGTGCTCTCACCATGTCCGGGGGTTGTTCCCGACGAGAGCGCCAACGACAACTCGTTCGTCTTGCGCATCTCGTACGGTCAGAGATCCGTGCTGCTCGTGGGCGATGCCGAGGCCGAAGCGGAACGCACGCTCTTGGCTCGCGACCCTGCCGCTCTTCGCGCAGACGTGCTCAAGCTTGGTCATCATGGCAGCCGCACGTCGACGACCTCAGCCTTCCTCGATGCCGTCTCGCCTAGCGTTGCGCTCGTCTGTTCCGGAGTACGAAACCGCTACGGACACCCAGATCCCGGCGTCGTGCGTAGGCTCGAGGAGCGTGGTGTCACGGTGGCTCGTACCGACCGAGGTGGTGACATCGTGTGGGAAACGGACGGGGAACAAGTCCGACTCTTGCGCCCTGCTGCTCGCTAGCCCTTTCAAAAAAGCTCTTTTTTGAAGGCCAAACCTTGCGCCCAAGCCGTGGCTCGTGAACCCTCCGCCTCCAATGTCCCGCGACGCATACGTGGCGAGCATCCGCCGCCGCTTGGCCGAAGAGGTCGGGCGCATCGACAAACACGCATCCTTTCGGATCGCGTTGTCTTATCCGTCGCCCTATCGCACCGGCATGAGTTCGCTCGGGTTCCAACAGATCTATCGGTGTGTCCAAGCAGAACCCGACATGGCTGCCGATCGTGCGTTTTTGCCCGACGATGACGACGGTCCACGCACGGTTCCTCTGACCTACGAACATCTTCGTCCGATCAGCAACTACCCCGTGATCGCACTCTCCGTCGCGTACGAGCTCGAGCTGGCGGGGGTTATTCGCATGCTCGAATCCGCGGGCATTCCACCTCTTCGCGAAGAGCGATCCGCATCGTTTCCTTTCATTTTGGCCGGTGGACCACTCACGAACTCGAACCCGTTGCCGCTCGCTCCTTTCGTCGATGCGATCGTGATGGGCGAAGCCGATACGTTGGCGGTCGATATATTTAAGGTTCTTCGGGACGCACCTTCGCGTGAACAGGCGCTCGACACACTCGCTGCGATGCCGCACGTGTTCGTGCCTTCCCGTCACGGCTCGGACATGCCGCCCATCGCGCAATGTGACGATGATCTGCTTCCCGCATGGGCTCCGATTCGCACACCCGACACCGAGCTGTCGAACATGTTTCTCATCGAGACCGAACGCGGTTGCTCGCGTGGATGCACCTACTGCGTCATGCGCAGGTCCACGAACGGCGGCATGCGCATCGTGCCCAAAGAAAAGATCCTCGGGCTCATTCCCGAAGATGCTCGGCGCGTGGGACTCGTTGGAGCTGCGGTCAGTGATCACCCGAAGATCGTCGAGATCGTTCGAACACTCGCGGAGCGTGGATGCGAAGTGGGTTTGTCGAGCCTTCGTCCAGACAAACTCACGGACGACTTCGTTGGAGCGCTCAAGCTTGCGGGTTATCGAACGCTCACGACGGCGATGGATGGCACGAGCGAACGAGTGCGCGAGACGCTCGATCGACGTGCGCGCATTCGACATCTCACGCGAGCCGCAGAGCTTTCACGCAAGCACGGCATGGTGCGTATGAAGCTGTATTTGATGATCGGTGTGCCGGGCGAAGCCGACGAAGACATCGACGAGTGTGTCGAGTTTGTCTCGGAGTTGTCCAAACAGACTCCTATCGCGCTGGGCATCGCTCCGTTTTGCCCGAAGCGAAACACGCCTTTGGCGGATGCAACGTTCGCAGGCATCAACGTGGTGCAGGCGCGTCTCGAACGACTGCGGCGAGGTCTCCGGGGCCGAGCTGATGTGCGCTCGACGAGTGCCAAGTGGGCATGGGTCGAAGCGGTGCTGGCAAAAGGTGGCGAAGCGGAAGGACGAGCGCTCATGGCGGCTTGTCACGCAGGCGGAACGTTTGCGGCGTACAAGAAAGCGTTCGAAGCGCTCACGCCTGGTGCGGGAAAACGTCGTCGTTTGCAAGTCGTAGCGCCGGCATGAAGACGCCTATGGCAAAGTTCAAGGACCCATGTTGAAGACATCCACTCTCATTCAGGTCGTCTTCATTGTGCTGGCGGCTGTCGTCGTGTTCGGGTTTGTCACGGCCGCGAAGACCGACACAGCACGCGCGAGTTGCACGGCGGTTTGTGCACTTCGCCCTACCTACGCTGGACGTGATCGACGCGCACCGGATTTCGAGCTGCCTGATCTCGACGGCAAACCCGTTCGTCTGTCGTCGTTTCGCGGCAAGGTCGTCTTCTTGAACTTCTGGACCGAAACCTGCGGTCCTTGCAAAGAGGAGATGCCTTCGATCGCGACGCTCGCGAAGATCGCCAAAGGCCGCAACGACATGGTCGTCTTGACCGTCACGATCGACGAAGACCGTCAGAAGGTGCGCGATCTGCTCGGCGTGCTGCTCAATGAACCGGTGCCGTTCCCGGTGCTCTTCGACCCGGAGTCGCAGATCGTCGCCGGCAAATACGGCACGAAGCTCTACCCGGAAACCTGGGTCATCGATCCCGATGGCATCATCCGCGCACGCTTCGATGGCGCTCGCAATTGGGCCGAGCCGTTCGCGATCGAGATCGGCGAGATGGTCAAGCGTCCCAGTGGATCGCTGGTGGACTTCGGCTGTCCAGTCGACTTCGCGATGGGTTTGCCACGAGGTAAACACGCAGGGCTTTGCGCCGACGACTCGTAGCGTAACCTTGGCAGTTGCGATGACGACGAAGGCCAAGACCGAGGGCATCGAAGTGCGTGATCCGCGCGTTTCCGCGGCGAGACAAGCACTTCTCGAAGGTGTCGGGGCCGAGATTGCAGCGTCGTTTCCAGGCATCACGCGCCTCGGTGGACAAGTCGTCGCAGCGCTCTACTTGGCCGAGGGTCCGCGCTCGATGGATGAGCTGTCCGCGGAGCTGTCGCGATCGAAGAGCAACATCTTCGCCAACCTTCGCGGACTCGAAGCTGCCGGCATCATCGAACGACTACGCGAGCCAGGCTCACGCCACGACACCTACGCGCTTCGCGGCAAATATCCCGATGTGATCATCGGCGCGTATCTCGCTCGTTTACGTCGAGTCGTACAAGACAAACGAGGTTTGTCCCGGCGAGCGCTCGCGCTTTTGGGTGACGCACAAGGCGAGGAAGCCACAGCGTTGCGTAAGCGTCTGGATGATCTTTCACGCAAGTACGATCTGTTTGCCGAGCTGATGGATCGCTCCATCCCGAACGTCGATGGCCCGGTGGACCTCGAGAAGCTCATCGCGATGGTTCCCGAAAGCGTGTTGCTCTCGTTGATGACGGCCGCACGTGAAGCGTGGTCGCTCGGGGAGACGCTGGGCGTGCACGTGGAGCCTGCGCAGCGTCAACGCAAACGCTGAGCAAACGCTGAGCAAACGCTGAGCAAACGCTGATCAGTGGCGGGTGGCTTTGATCTGTCGTTCGAGGCGATCGCGCACGACGCGTGCGACGACGAGTCGATCGAACTGAGGCGCGTCTGGTGCAAGAAGCGCAGCGGGCCACGCTTGCGCGTTTGCGATGCGGCTGGAGCCTTCACCGAGCCAGACGACCAAATGCTTGGAGGTCAAACCATCGTTGAAGGTCGACGTTTCGGGCGCGGTCATGCCGACCTCGCCGAGGACCGTCGTGACGTCCTCGGGCAAGGACAACACGTCTCCGAGCGTGGTGGCGATGGCGTCCGTCTGGCCCAGAGCATGAGCGATTGCAGCTCCGAGCCTAGCCAGTGCGCCGCCCTGGGCATCGACGAAGCAGAGCGGCGATGTGGTTTGTCCTGACAAAACGCTCACCTAGTTCGTGTTGAGTTCGACGCGGAGGAGCTTGCGGCCGATGAAGAGATAATCGCCGTGTCCAAGCTCGCGTTCGGTCTTGACGCGCACGTACGTGCCGTTGCGGCTGTTGAGATCGGTGAGCGTGAACTTGCCGCCGTTTTCTTCGATGCGGCAGTGCGATCCGGACATGTACAAGTCGCCGGGGAAGTTCAGGTCTCCGCCTTCGCGACCGATTTGCAGCGAGCTGGCACGTGCACAAATCGTCATGCCGACAGCGCCGCTTTGCAGCAGTTGCGTGAGTCGGAACGGGCTCGGATGCTTCGGGCTCGAATAAAAGTACGTGCCATCGGTGTCTTGTCCATCCGAGGGCTTGGGCGTCAGATCGAGCCGGAAAACCTGTTCACCCGCGAGGAACGTATCGCCTGGCGCGATATCGACCGTGCCACGCACGCGGATGTAAACGCCGTTGAGCGAGCCTTCGTCACGCACGACGAGTTTGCCGTCGCGATAGAAGAAGTTCGCGTGTCTGGGAGAGACAAACGCATCGTCAGGAAAAACCAACTGGCCTTGTCGACCAACGATGTGCTGCTCTGCCTTCAGGTGAAAGCTCAGGCCGTCCATCCCTTCGCCGCGGATGAGAATCAGCTTGGCTTTCGCGGGGTTTTGCATGTCCCCGAAGAAAAGAGTTTGCGCGTTGAGGATCTCGAGCGGAACGCCGGTCCCGCACCTCCCGCAGAACTTATGACCCGAAGGCACGCCGCTCGAACAAGAACGACAGATGTAATTGCGGGCTTGCTCCATGAGCTCCTCCTGCGTCAGGTCCGAAAATTCGTTTCGGCCGGATGATACCGCGGTGTGTGAGCCAGTGGCATCACTGGTTCGGCGTGTCGCGGCCGTACTAGCCGTTGGCGGGAAAGGTGTTGCTCGACGATTGACTGGCAGCGGTTGCGTCGCACGTGCAACCGATCGCGCAGGCGGCCTCGATGAACTCGACGCCGACGTGAACAATGCAAGATCGTTGCTACAGGCAGGACAACTCGTGGTGCTCATCGCGCTCCACGTGTCGCACTGTCCGCAAACGATTCCTATTTCGTGCTGCTCGTCGCGCAACGTCATTCCCAAAAGAGCATCGGTTTTAGACGGGCTTGACGAGATGGGTCAAGCAACATGCAAAGCAGTTTCGTAGTCGGATCCTGAGCCAACGTGAATACCCCGTCAGTGAATGTACGATAGACGGCCTTGTTCGTCCTTGAAACCAGCTTCGCCCCACAGCCGGAAAATGATTTTCTCGGTGCAAGAAGCAGCCTCGAGGAGCCCGTAGTCGCGCGAATCATCGTGGAAGTCGATGTTGTCGCTCAGCAAGAACACCATGCCCACGCCCACCTCGTACTTGGACACGGCCGGAGGGATGGCCTTCTTTTCGTTTGACCGGTAGTGCCAGCCGCCACCCATCTCGACGACGCCGCACTGCAACTCGATCTCCTGCTCGCTGTTTGGATGGATGAACGAGTACTTGCGCTCGGGACAGGCTTGCTTCTGATCGTAAATCTTGCCGTTGACTTCCAAGCGGCGGCCTTTGAACTCGATGACGTCGCCTTCGACACCCACGATGCGTCCGACTGCATATCGCGACGGGTCGTCGGGATCTTTGCACCGAACCAACTCGCCGAAGCCTCGTTTGCCGCGAGTCAACAAGACGACCGTGTCCTTGTTTTGAAGGGTCGGAGCAAGAGAAGCAGCGAGCTGAAGGTCATCGGGGAGCGTCCAGGTTTTAAGAAACAAGATGCGGAGGATCCCGACGATCAACCCGCCGATGATCGCCGTCCAGACAACCCCTTTGATGAACTTGTGCATCGAGCTTGGAAGGTTACCCCATCAAGTAGATGGATGGCGAGATCGCAGCAGAAGAAGTGATTCGCGCGTTGCAAACTGAGTGAACTCGAAGAGCACACTCAACGTTGGCAACTACGGAACGGCGGCAGCTCGTTGGGGCTCATTCCCCCCGCAATTTCTCGCGCCGCACTGAACAGCTCGGGCCAAACATCGAGCCGCACGAAGACCGAAGGAGCCACGGTGCGTTCGTCGCCATCCATCACCGACGCCGAGACGACTCCGACGACGTCGTTTCCACCAGGGCTCAGCGCCGGTCCGCCTGAGTCGCCCGGACAAACCGAAGCAACTGCGATGAACTTGCCTTCTTGAACCTGCGCGATGTTTCCACCGGGACGCTCGACTCGGTGAATCGCGCTGCGCGACAAAGCACAACGACCAAATCCCATCGGCACGATCGGCTCGCTTGCCGAGGGCGGTGCTTCGAGGCGTGGGTTCATCGTTGGTACTCCAACGAGTTTGCGACTGAGCACCAAGATCGCGATGTCGCCGTTGCCTGAGACATACCCGCAGTCGGGACTCACGATCGCGCGCACCTGAACTTCACCCCAAGGCAAGTCGTCTCCACCAAGCTCGACCATGAAACTTTCGGGAGGTTTGTCTCGGCCAAGCGACTGTCCGTCGGCATCTCGATCCGTAACGCAATGATGCGCAGTCAGGACGAGATCTTCGGCAATCAGCGTGCCTGTACACGTGACGTCACCGACGATGCGCACGACCGCGTTGCTCGGATTTTCGACATCGAGATCAACGGGCAGTTGAATGGTGAAGGGTCGGTCTTCCGCCTCGGCATGTGACGCGGGCGTAGCGACCGGGACGCGCTTGGTTGAATGGCCGCAGCCAGCAAGCAGCGAGGTGGAGACGAGAACCGGTACCCAAGACAAACCACCGATGCAGCGAGCACCAGCAGAAGGGACCGAGCGTATTGAGGGGCGACTCGTCAGCACGTTCGCTGTAGCCTCCCAGGCAAGGCGTGAGCGAACGCTCACGAGGACGATCCGAAGGTCAAGGAGCATGGCGGGGTCGTTGGGCCATCCGACAACGCCGACGAAAACTCCTTGGGTGGCTAAACTGCTTTCTTAGGGTTATATTCAAAAATTCTACTTTGGGTCAACGCATTGCGACCAAGCCCACTTTTTTGGAGCTGCGCTCGTACGCGGCTCGAAGGGCAGACGGGTCAGCCATGGGATCTTCGATGCCGGCAACGACGACTTCGTGCAGGAATGCGATCTGACCGCGCGCTTTCGAAGCTTGCCACTGGCGACAAATGGTTTCGTCGTTCTCGCACGCGGTAAGCGCGTCTTCGACGACCGCGAGAGCTTGGCGAGGTTGACCGCGATGAAACAGCGCTCGGGCGTGAATGTCGGCAACGGCCAAGTCCGACTGGATCTTGCGATCGGCTCGTTCAATGACGGCACATGCGAGGCCCGGCTGGCCGTGATCCACATACGACGACGCCAAAGCCGCCACCGACGCGACGGTGGGCGATAGCGCTGCTCGATCCTCGAGAGCACTCAAGTTCGCGGCGGTCGCTGCAGATTTCGTAGCTGGAAGTAGGCTTTTGGAAGGAGTCGCAGGACCCACGAGGGCGAGCCAAGCGATACCGACGAGGACGAAAGCATTCGAGACGAGCAGGGCCGAGCGCATGGGCAGGAGTGACAACGGTCGAAGCAGAAGTTCCGACTTCTTTGGTGTCCTCGAAAATAGGTGGGCAGATGTGGGTTTGCCTCACCCCGGCCCCTCTCCACATGTGGAGAGGGGAGATCGCGCGTCCGTGATCAATCTCGAGGCAACACGACCAGGTCGTCGCGATGGACGACGAGCGTGTTCTCTTCGTGGTCCTCGGGCTTTTGGCCGGCGAGTCGGGCGGCATCGGATTGGGACAAGCGCGAGAGCCCGCGAGCTATTTCGTGACCGTCAGGATCGACGATCGAGACGGCATCGCCGGGTTGGAAGGTGCCACGGATGCCCATGACGCCGATGGCGAGGATGCTGCGGTTTTTCGCGCAGATGGCTTCGGCAGCTCCGCGGTCGACGACGAGAACGCCCCTGGGACGGAGCGTGAAAGCAATCCAGTGTTTTCGTGCGTTGAGGCGTTGTTGTACGGCCGGGAAAAACGTGCCGACATCTTCGCCCGCGATGACTCGGCCGAGGATTCCTGGTTCACGCGCATGCGCAATGACGACGTGTGCACCGGCAAGTGTGGCGCGTCTGGCCGCTTCGACTTTGCTGGACATGCCGCCTGTGCCGACGCCGGAAGTCGATGCGCCGGCGAGGTGTCGAGCTTCGCTGGCGATGTTGTGAACGATAGGCACGCGAGTGCCGGTTTCGTCGAGCAAACCTTCGACGTCGGATAGCAACAACAAAAGGTCGGCTTCGACGAGCGGAGTGACCATGGACGCGAGTTGATCGTTGTCGCCGAACTTGATTTCGTCGACGGCGACGGCGTCGTTTTCGTTGACGATCGGGACGCATCCGGCTTCGAGGAGCGCGGCGAAAACGTTGCGGGCGTTGTTTGTCCGGGTACGATCGGCAAGGTCAGCGTGCGTGAGGAGAATCTGCGCAACGGGCAGGCCGAGTTTGTCGAAAGCAACCTCGTAGCGGCGCATGAGAATGCTTTGGCCTGCAGCGGCTGCAGCTTGAAGCCACGCGATGTCCTTGGGACGGCTCTTCAAACCAAGCTTTTGGATGCCGTTGGCGATGGCGCCGCTCGAGACGATGACGACACTGCGTGCGCCTTTGCCGCTGCTCGAACGAAATGCAGCGACGTCTTGTGCAAGGCGATCCCAGGCGTCTCCGGTGAGGCTTTTGGAACCGATTTTGACGATGACTCGGCGGACTTTGGCGAGGGCAGCACGAGAGGCGAGTTGTTCAGCGACCACGTTCACCTTGATTGATGTTCGGCGGCAACTTCGTCGAAAGCGGCTTCGAGACGGCGCTCGAGGTAGCTCGGAAGCGATGCGCTCGTGATGATGGCCGTATCGATCCAGCGCGTGAATTCATCACGAAGGTCATCGACGACGTCTTGCATGGTGATCGATGCGGGCTGGAGGTACGGCGAGAAGAGGCGCAGGATGGAGCTATCGATGAGTGTGCGGACGAGTTTGGCTTCGTCGATGCTGATGCGGACGGCTTGGCTTTGACGGACGCGTGCGAGGTAGCGTTCGAACAGATGTCCGAAGGCGTAGACTTCGAGGCCGCCGCCAATGGAGGCGAGGGCTCCGAGAGGTCCGCGGCTGAGCAGGGTTCGTCCGATCATTTCGATCGTGGTGCGCGCGGCATTTTGAGGGCCGGCATGACGTGCAGCGGTCGAGAGGATTTTGCGCGCATCGGCGGTGATGCTGAGGCCGTATCGCGTGGAGATGTCGTGTGCGAGCGCTCCGCGTAGGCGGGTGACCATTCGTTCGGGCAGGACGGGCAAAGGCAGAGCGAGCGCGCCCATGGATGCTGCGGAAAGCATCGCGAGGCGGCCGGCCGGTGCGTTTGCCGTCGTGGAGACCGCAACGGAGTTTTGCGAACGCGCGGCGGGCGTGGTGGACGTCATGGATTTGGACGGTAGTCAGGCGGGCGCGAGGGAGCAAGAACGGTGAAACGAGCTGTGAATTGAACCGGAAATTCCACGATTCGTGTGTCTTTCGCGCTTGGTCGGGCTGGTGTACCGTGCCGCGCTCTAGGGCTGGTCAGGAGAATGGTCGATGCTGGGTCGTTGGTTTCCCTTGGTGGTGATGCTGGGTGGGCTGGTGATTGGTTGCTCGCCGGAAGCCAAAGCAAGACGGTCGCTCGAAACGTATGAAACGGTATTTCGAGCGTGCAAACAGGAAACCGAAAAGTCGCAAATGAAGCCAGGCGAGCATGGATGCAGTGCCATTGCCAGTTCGGCTCTGGATTTGGGTTTGGACCAGACGGGCGTCGACGTGTCGAAAAAGCAAGAATTGCTGACGCTGTGGCTCGAAAAAAAACAGTTTGTCGGGTATTACGTGTCGTCCGAGAAACGTTCGAAGTGATCGAGGAGAAGCGTCGTGTCCGAAACGGTTGATGATCCGCGGCAGGTTTTGCGACTCGCGGCGCTGGATGTCGGGGCTGGTGCATTTGGTGATGCGCTGGGGCGAATTCGTGAAGTGATTCCCGCGTTGGCGAA
>CAZETM010000286.1:0-10709 GCA_964514885.1 uncultured Polyangium sp.
GCCCGTACCACGGGATCCGCGTGGACGGGTCGAGCTCCCGCGCCGCCCCGATCAGAGCCCGTCTGTCGGCGCGCGAGCACTCCAGCATCGCGATGCCGGTCATCGCCCGCCCGGGCTCGATGGACGCGTCGGTGCTCACACCGCCGGCCATGATCTCGGCGGTTTGCGCTGCTCGAAGGTATGTGCTCGAAAGAATTCGCAGCAGGGGCTCGCCAAGATGAGCATGCAGCAACGTGCCGACACGCTCGACGTTTCGGCGGCCTTCGTCGGTCAACGGACGATCGCGATCGCGCCCCGTCGGGGATGAGTCGGCCGCTAGGCCATGGCGCATGATGTAGAGGTTCATGAGCGTGGGGCGGCTGCAGAACGCGAACCGCCCATACCTACGTACCTACGAAGAGGCGAGAGGCAAGCGAGTCAGTTCGACTTCGTAGCGCGACCGGTCGGTGCCCCTTCGGCAGCGGCAGCAGCAGCCGCGCCCTTCTTGGTCGGCGCTGTCGCAGCGGGCGGTGCTGCCTCGGAAGCCTTGGTGACGCGGTTGATGCCGTGTTTCGCGAGCACCATCGTTTCGATCTTCTCGAGCATTTCCGGATGTTGTTCGAGGTACGTACGCGCGTTCTCTCGACCCTGACCAATGCGGTCAGCTCCGAATGAGAACCAAGCTCCGCTCTTCTCCACGATGTTCGCTTCGGTCGCGAGATCAATGACATCACCCGAGTGGCTAATGCCCTGACCGTAAAGAATGTCGAACTCCACCTCGCGGAACGGCGGTGCCATTTTGTTTTTCACGACCTTGACGCGCGTGCGATTACCCACGACCGCAGGCTCTTTGCCCGCAGCCGCCGCCTCTTTGATCTTGCCGATGGCACGGATGTCGAGACGCACCGAAGAATAGAACTTGAGCGCATTGCCGCCGGTCGTCGTTTCCGGGTTGCCGAACATGACGCCGATCTTCAGACGAATCTGGTTGATGAAGATGAGGAGCACGTTCGAGCGCGCCACGTTGCCAGTGAGCTTGCGCAGCGCCTGGCTCATCAAACGAGCCTGAAGACCGACGTGGCTGTCGCCCATGTCGCCTTCGATTTCGGCCTTGGGAACGAGCGCGGCGACCGAGTCGATGACGATCAGGTCAACCGCGTTGGATCGAACGAGCATGTCCGCGATCTCGAGCGCTTGCTCGCCGTAGTCGGGCTGCGAAATGAGCAGCTCGTCCGTCTTCACGCCGAGCTTCTTGGCGTACGTCACGTCGAGCGCGTGTTCAGCATCAATGAATGCCGCCACACCGCCCGCCTTTTGCGCGTTCGCGATCGCATGCAGCGTGAGCGTGGTCTTACCGGAAGCCTCAGGTCCGTAGATCTCGATGATGCGGCCGCGCGGGTAACCACCGATGCCGAGCGCAATGTCGAGCGAGAGCGAGCCGGTCGGAACCGCGGCGATGTCCTCATGGAGCATCTGTCCCTCCTTGAGGCACATGATCGCTCCCTTGCCGTACTCTTTTTCGATGCTCGCTCGGACGAGATCCAGGGCCGCTTGCTTCTGCTTGGTGTTCTTTTCGTCGCTCATGACGTCCTCGGAGGGGCAGGGGATGACGGCGCTCGTTTTGGGTTCGGCGCCACGAACCGTTGGTCAGGGCAAGGCTTACTGTCCAGTTGTTCAGCGCGCAAGACGGAACATGCTGGTGGTCGGACACAGAATGTCCGATGCGACCTAACTGGTTGAAATGAAACTATTTTTCTTCTCGGACTACGCGAAATCCTGATGAACAGGCTCTAAAACAAGCCAATCGAGAAGTGGAAGGCACCAAAGTCCTCCCATTGCCGCCGATTCAAGTTGATTCCGTAGTCGAGCGCCACGGGGCCCACGGGCGTGATGATGCGCAAACCAGCGCCCAGCGCGTACCGCAGCGTGAAATCGATCGCCGACGGCTGCTTCCACAAGTTGCCCGAGTCCAAGAAAAAGCCCGTCTGAAACGTGTCGTTGAGCGGCACGCGCAACTCGAGTCGCGGGTTGATCGACAAGTCACCACCACGAATCGGAACGTTGGCCAGCACGGCAGCTCGAGTGGTTTGGCCTTTGTCGACCAATCCTCGAGCTACGTCCTCGGGCACCAATGCATCCGCGAGAAACGCCCGAATGGTGTCCACTCCGCCCAAGAAAAACAGGCGATCGGGATACGTCTCGCTCGCGTCGTTGAGCTGCCAGTTGTAGCCCGCCGCCATGCTCATCGCGACACTGGGACTGCCTTTTCCTCCGAGCTCGAAATATCCCGCCACACGCCCCGAAAGACGCATGAAGTGGCTGTTGATCGTCGTCTCGCGATCGTCGATCGGGATCGCATTGACATGCTCGGCACCAAGCGCAACGAGGCCTCCCTTCGTCGCTGCAAACGCGTTGTTTCGGCCGTCCCACGCAAAGTTCAAGCGTTCGGCAAACGCGACAGTTCCACCTCGAGGTACTCGCAGCAAAGGAATGATGGGTGAGTCGATCGCCTTCTCGTTAAAGACGTCGACCTCGTTTACCTCTGCAGATCCACCGACTCGTATGGTCATGGATCGCGTTGGACGATACGCGAGCGTGGGCACGATGGCTTGTCGGGTAATACCGAAGCCGCGTTGGTTGTCGCGCACGTCGATGCCGTCGAGCGAGAAGCTCACCAGTGGCCCGAGACCAACTTCAGGAAACGCAATCGATACCGTGTTTCGTCGCTCGAGTTGCTGCACGACGCTGAGCCGTTCGTAGTCCGCACGCACGCCTGGATCGAGCACGATGAAGTCGAACAGATACGAGAGCTGAACACGCAGCGTGAGCGCGATGGCGAGACCGCCGATGTTGCGATGTCCGTACTCGACCGCAAAGCGCAAGCCTTCGCCCGTCGAGAAACCGACCCGAGGATCGAGGTACTGCGTGACCTGTTCGTTGACTGTGACGATCACGCGTTTCTGCTTCTGCGGGACTTCGGGATCTTCGAGGCCGACCGACACACGGGAGAACGTTCCGAGCGCACCGATACGTTGCTCACTCGTGCGGGCTTCTTTCTCGACGTAGGGTTTGCCCATGCCGAGCGTGAGGCGTCGCAAAATCAGCTCTTCACTCGTGCGCACGGCACCTCGCACGACAAACCCACCGACGATGACTTGATCGCGTTCGGTGATCGCAAAACGCGCGCGAGCTCGCGTGCGATCGGGCGAAGGATCAATCGTCGCGGCGACCTCGGAATACGCGTACCCGCGGCTTCGATACGCATCGAGAACTCGCAGACGCGCAGCTTCGAGCGCGATGGTCGACAGCGGCTTTCCCGGCTCGAGCTGCGTGAGCTCGAACAATTGTTTTTCGGAAAAAAATCGACTGCCCTCGAACCCCACGTCGTAAAGAATCGTTTGAGGTCCAAGATGCATCGGAATGCGAAGCGTCACTTCGCGTGAGCACTCGATGTGCTTGACGGGATCCGGAACGCACGTGAGCGCTGGCGCCTGCTCAGGCTCGGACATCGGCAGCCCTTGCGTATCGAGCAAACAGCGCGCTTCGACCTTCGGATTGGACAGCGGGATACATCGATCAGCAGGTGAAGATCGATCACACGTCGCACGATCAATCGACACGGGACCGATCGCCGCGTGCAAGTAACCCCGGCTATGCGCGAGGTCACGCAGATGCTTGAGAGCCCGCTCGTACGTTTCAGGCGCGTACGTGTTGGTGGGATTCAAGTCGAGCGGCTTGGCCACCGGTCTTGTCGACGTGTGAGGACCAAACAGCGCGGACACGGCGTTCGGATCGCGTAAGGAAAAGCCTTTTTCGCCAGGTAGATCCTCGACGAGAAAACTGTCGATCTCACGGCCGATCTGTCCGGCATCCCAGGACTGGGGCAAGCACGGAAACGCTCGCCGCACGACCTTCACGCGTGAGCCTTCGTTGATCGTGAGCACGACGTGATGCACCGGATCATCGGGACCACCACGCTCCTCGGCCTTCACGGTCGCGTCGAGAAACCCACGCTCGACGTAATACCGCGTGAGTTTGTCGATCACGTCCTGGGTTTTGAGGTCCAAACCCTTCTCTTGATTGATCGCCAACGCAAGCTCGACACTGTCGATCGATACGTTGCCCTCGAACATCGGAACGATGCGCGGACCTGGCTCGACGTACACGATCAAGTCACTGCCCTGGGTGCTCTCCTGCACGACGTGCTTGACCTGTGCGCGCAGAAAGCCGCTTTCATGCAAGCTCTCGGCGAGTTCCCGATCCGCTTCTTCGAGCAGCGGTTCGTCGATACGTGCACCGACTCCGAGGCGATACCGGCTGTTCAGATCTCCAACTTCGGCCACCATCGACTTGGCGATCTTGAAGAACCGACGCGTGATCGTGCGTGGCGTTCCAGCGTTGATATCGAGGCGCAAGACGACGTGACCAGGCACGTCGGTGTCCGAGATGTCGGCCGTGACCTTTGCTTTCGGATGACCGTGCTCGGTGTAGTAACGCCTGACGCGCTCGGTGATCTCGGCGATCATCGGCTCGGTGATTTCGCTGCCGTCGCGAATGCGTGCGGCATCGAGCGTTGCGTTTCTTTCGAGCGTGGCACCTGCGAGCTGAATGGACGAAACGATGCGCCGGGGCATGACGTACAGGCGCAGAACGACGCCGCCGTTTTCCGCAGTGGCTTCGGCGGTCATGCGTGCAAACTGTCCGGTTTGTCCAAGCTCACGCATCGCTCGGCGCGATGCTTCGGGACCAAAAGGTTCGCCTTGACGAACCGTCTCGACTTGTGCAGATGCTTTGAAACGTGTGCCTACCACAACGACTTCGACACGCCGGATGGGTTTGCCCACGAGCGCCGATACGTCGGCTCCTGGCCGCAGCTCGGGAACGGCAAGCGCCGCTTGCGGGTCTTCCCCTGCGACGACAGCTCGTTCTCCCGGCTTGCCCGAAGCGGTCTCAGCCGTCTGAGCGCTGGAACTATTTGCAGCGGCCAGACAAGCGAGTAGGCAAAGCGCACTCAGAGTGCGGCGAGCGAGCGCAGATGATGAGACGAGGCGCAATGAACGCACGTGGGCCAACGACAAAGCATGACGCGCGGCCCTTGGGTCGGCGCCCATCCCGATGCTACCGTCCGGCGCAGATGCTCGCCAAACAGGTAAGGCATGGCTGACTCGACAATGTTGATTGGGGCCGTCGCATACGACCCGAAGGTCGTCACGCTTTGGGAAGGAATGCGAGAGCACTTCCAAAGCCACGGCGTCGCGATCGATTTCGCTCTGTACTCGACCTACGAGCGGCAACTTGAAGCGCTCTTGCACGGGCACATCGACATCGCGTGGAGCTCGTGCATCTCTCACGTGCGCGCAAAACGACGCACCGAAGGCAAGGTGCTCGGTATCGCGATGCGCGACAGAGATCGCGACGCGTGCGCCAAGATCCTGATCCGCCGCGAAATCGTTGTGAAAAAGTTGACCGACCTGCACGGCAAGACGCTCGCCGTCGGTTCGCGAGACTCGGCCCACGCGCGCATCATGCCGCTCTACTACCTGAAACAAGCAGGGGTGGACCTCGGTCAAGTCAAGCTCATGGCCTTCGATGCCGACGTCGGCAAGCACGGAGACACGCAAGTCAGTGAGCTCGATGTGCTCGCCGCCGTGCACGAAGGACGCGCGCAAGCTGGCATCGTCGGAAGCTTGGTGTGGCAAGCAGAGCAAGCCGCAGGCCGGATCGATCTGCGCGTGCTCGACGTTCTGTGGACAACTCCCACGTTCGATCTGCGCATCTTCGACGCGCTGCCGACCTTGGGGCCGGACAAGATCGAGACCTTCCGAAAGGTCCTGCTCGAGATGAACTACGCGAATCCGAAACATCGACGGTTGCTCGATCTCGAAGGACTACGACGCTGGTTGCCAGGGCGCGAGCAGAGCTACACGCCCGTGCGCGCTGCGCTCGATGATTTGGTTTCGTAACAACTTCCCCACCACGATCACTCGAACTCGATGCGCCACCGAAGGT
The DNA here is from genome assembly GCA_964514885.1 of uncultured Polyangium sp. Classification (GTDB taxonomy): domain Bacteria; phylum Myxococcota_A; class Polyangia; order Polyangiales; family Polyangiaceae; genus Polyangium. The sequence goes on from CAZETM010000286.1 coordinate 5,989, forward strand.
CGGCGCCAAGGTTACCAAGCGGCGAGCTGGAGACGTCGTTGGTGTTGTCGTATGCGCCTTGCAAAATCATGCGTTTGCCCAGGCGCCACTCGATGCTCGAACGAACTTCACGGTTCTCAGTAATACCCGTGGTGACCGTCGCGCGAACTTCCTCCGTGATGCGTTTGCCCAGCGTCACCGTCGGCTCCGTGCGACCCGTACGTGACGAATACGATGTGCCAAATCGGAACTCGTCGATGATCGGCACGATTCCCTTCACCGCTTTGTCCGCACCCGTGATCGCTGCCAGCGCTTCGAGGCCCACGGACTCGCCAAGCGACGTGGCAAGCCCGCGATCCATCTCGGCGCGCGTGAGACCAAGCGTCAACAAGAGCACGATGTCCTCCTGGCTAAGCGATGGCTCGCTCGTCAGGTCGAGCTTCAAGTTTTCCTCGTCGCCGTGCGCATACAGATTGATGCGCCACTGCTGACCCAAGCTTGCTGTAGCCGCTGCGCTCGTGCTTGTGTCCGCAGCCCCAGGGTTTGCCGCGGTCGAAGCGTACCGGCGATATTCCGTTTGAGCTCGAACATCTACCTTCGGGGCAAACCGCAAAGGATCGTCGAAACGAACCAATCCTTCGCGCACGGTGAATTCGTTGCTTCTCAAACGAAGCTTCGAGTCCGGAAGAATTCGGAGCACACCTCGAGCGCCATACCGCTGGTTTGTCCCGGCCATGTTCAGGCCTGGAGGCGCGATGTCGAGCTGCATGTCGACGAGGTTGTTGGACAAGCGCAACGGCCTTTGTGCCACGACGTTCACATCGAAACGGAACGAGTCGTTCTTCGGATCGTAGGTCGTCACGGCCGTACGTCGCGAGCCACCCGCGAGCTGATTCAGATCGAGGCTCAACGCGATCGGGCGCGAGTACACGAACGACGTGAGGGTGACCGTTCCTTTGATTTCCGGAAGGTTTTTCTCCGGAAGCTCGTCGTCACCCGACACGGGTTTGAACGTGGCTTCGAGGTCCGCGTCGGTCGTCATGTTGATGCCGTCTGCAAGCGGCACCTTCACGCCACGCAGCGTGATCGTCGATTCGGCTTTGCCAAACTCGAACCCGCGGATCGGTACTCGTCCCTCGACACGCATTTCTCCGCCACCGACCTTGGCCACTCCACGCAAGATGCGCGCTTCACTGCTCGTCACCGCGATGTCGAGTTCTGCATCGTCGATCGAGACCGGCACTCCACGCAGCGCAAGCTCGCCCTTTTGGAGTTGCACCGAGCCACCGTAACGCAGTGCTGAAGGAGGTCCTTTGATCCGCAAGTTTCCTTTGACCGACCCTCGGGCACGGTGAACCGAAGGCATGCCGGACGAAAGTTGCGACAGATCGAGCGAGCCGAGACGCAAGTCGAGATCGAGCTCTGGAGCCGCGATGAGACGCGAGACGTTTCCACCGATCGTGATCGGTGCAGACAAACCTCCCGCGTTCACCTGGAGTTGTAGGTCGGGAAGGATCACCGTGTCGTTGTCGACGAGGATCGGACCAGGTGTTGCAGTGAGCGCCAAGCTACGACCTGCTCGCTCGAGCTCGAGCGCACTGACCGCAATCGAGACGCGTGCCTTCGCCAGATCGTCGAACGGTAGTCGCGCAATGTTGAACGTCGCATCGAGCTTGCCGTGCGGAGGTGTCGCGCTGAACGGCACACCCGGAATCAAGTTCGCCAACGCTCCGAGATCGAGGGCATGCGTCGCGATCTTGCCCCTGACGATCTTGTGCACCTGCCGAGTCATGCGCACGTCGTCGAGCACGATCTGCCCGCCGGCCAGTTGACCACTTACGCGAAAGTCTCCCGCAGAAAGATCGCGCTCGTACTCGCCACGATCGAAAGGCGCAGGGCGCGGATTCTGACAACGTGTCCAGCCGATGGTTCGCGCGGACGAACCCTCGGACGTCATCGCCACATCCATCTGCGATGCGGGCAGAGATGCCGAACCGATACGAATCGGAGTCATACGCACGGTCGCCCGAGATTCGAGCTGACTGACTGTGCCGGACAGATCTGCAACGGCCGAGATCGTGCCGTCGAAAGGTTTGCCCCAGCGTCCTAGCGCATCGATGCGATCGATCGGAATGCCGGTGGCGATGCCTTGCCCGACCACTTTTCCACCCGGACGAACCGTGGCACTACCGAGCAAGGTGCCCGTGCCTTTGCGCAGCGAAGCGGAATGGACATCGAGGCGCATGCCCGCGGCCGAGGCTTCGAGGTCTTCCCAATCGAGATCGACATCGGTGTCGCCATCATCGAACAGCTCGCCGAAAAACGAAGCTTGCTCGAGGTGCATCTTCGTCTTCACGCGCAGTCGGCCCGTACCGCAGCGATCTTCTGGCCCGCCAGATACGAAATGCAGTCTGGCCGTTCCGCTCGTGTTCGCTTTGTACTCTGCAAACCGAGGATCGTCGCCAATCCCTACGATGTTGTAGAAATCGCGCAACCACAGGTGCGGAGCCGCTTGCGTGTCGATGTCTGCGTCGACGACGACACCCGGAATTGCATCGAAGTCGACGTGCATGTTCGGCACGTGGATCTTGCTGTCGCCTTTGCGCAGATGAGCATCCACGACATGGACGTCGAACGGTTCGAAGTGGACTCGAGCGGTCTCGATGTTGCCGAAGGAGAACATTGCAAAGTTGAAGTTCTCGATCGACACGTCGGCGTCGACCTGCGGACGATTGAACGGACCGCGAGCAGTGGCCGTGAGGTCTGCGATGCCGCTGATGGGGATGGTCTTGAGTGGGCTCAGCTCGGACAGATCGATTCGTGTGCCTTCCAAAAATTGGGCGTCCAAGTAAGCGCGAAACTGCAGCGTCACCTTCGAACGAACGATGGACTTCGGTGTCTCGATCGTGAGGTCGTCGAAGGTGACGCCTTGGGGGCGCACCATGAAGTTCGCCTTCAGAGTCCCTTCGGACACGGCCATCATGTGTCCGCGGTTGGGATCGTGGATGGAGCGATCGAAGGCCTCGAAGTTCTTGGTGGTGAACTCCATGGGACCCTCGAGCGAGAGCGGAAAAATCGTCCCGCCAAACTTTTCGAAATGGCCTTTTTCCAGGTCCCATTCGACCCACGGCTGCGGAGTCACGCCGAGGTCGCGCGCAATCCCAGGGAAGTCCATGTTGCGGATGTCGACGGACGCGGTGGACACCGGCACGCCCGGAGCAAGTGGCTCGACCTTCACATCGGTGAGCACTGCTTCGCCGTTTGCCCAGGTCAGGTTCATCTTGGACAAACGCACGATATTGTCCGAGATCGAAACATCCGAATCGAGCTTCGTGGCGAAGACTTTGCCGCTCACTCCAGGCTGGGTTGCTTCGATGCGCCCCGTCACTCGCGGCAGTGTCGTCGCTCCGTCGTGCGTGATCTCGACGTCGAGCCCGACCGATCCGGTCACCCAGGGCAAGTCGACGAAGCGATGCGCGAGAGGAAGAGGAAGTCGCGTACGCACGCGTCCCTTCATGGGCGGAGGGATGATGGGCGCGGGGGCAGGAGCGTTTGGATCTGTCGAGGCCGTTGTGTAAAGCGGGAGGTCGACACGGAACGCACCGAGGCTCAGTTCGACATTGCGAGCGTCGTCTCGTTCGAGATCGCAGCCCGGGTTTGTCCCTGCGTCCGGATCGAAATCCGCTGCACCACGAAGCGTCAACCTACGTACGGTCACGCCGTTTCCGTCGATGTGCACGCGTGTATCGAGCCGGCATAGCGTGTCTTCGTCGACCATGTCTTCATCGGGCCGACCCGGCATCGGGTGTGTCCGGACAATCTTGGTCGCGCCTGCACGTAACGCGATCTCGAACGCGTTGTCTTCCTCCGAGGTCACATCGACATCGACTTCTCGTGTCTCGATGCGCGTGCCTTCGATGCTGGCATCGATGCGTGCGTCGGTGATGGCGAGAGCCGAGAACGGAGCGTGGTTGGACCGTTCGGTGGGGGTCGTGGTGGTGGGAAGACGTGGGTGTAAATTCGCGAGCGCACCGTTGTTGATGACGAGGCGTAAACGCGGGCCGAGTACTTCGATCTCGCCCACGTCGAGTTCACCGTTGAGCAGCGAAAAGAGCCGTGGACGGATGCTGACGCGCTCGATCGACACGACGGGCGAGCCGCCGTCATCGGCATCGACGACGACGTCTTCGAGATCGATCGCAAGGGGCCAAGCTTGAACGGCGACGCGGTAGCGTGCGGTTACGCCGAACTGTCGATCGATGAGCGCTGAAGTTTCGCGTGCGGCCCACGCGCGCACGGGCTCGAGACGTACGAGAGCGCCGAACGCTAGAGGGATCGCGCCAACCAACGCGAAGATGACACAGAGTGCGAACGCAACGACGCGCCCGCGATCTCGGCGTCCTTGCCGAGTCGCGCGTCTGTTCGTCGCAGCGTTCCCTCCAGTCATGGCTTCCGAGCTTACCTTAGCGCCGTGCGTCGTGCGGTGGTCTGATAGGGATTGTGCGGTCTTGCTTTACGCCGCGAAAAAATCCTGAAACATGCAAGAGGTGCGAGGAATCTTCGAGCCATGACGCGCTAGGGTCAGGGCTCGTGTGTTCGGAGGACCGATGCGATCGACGATTCCGGCCACGCTGTTGACGCTTGGCTGCTGCTTCATACTCTCATCTCACGTGATTGGCTGCGCGGAGCCCAATACTGGCCCCAGTACTGGGGGCAGCGGAGGCACCGGTGGCGAGGCGACT
>CAZETM010000287.1:0-10701 GCA_964514885.1 uncultured Polyangium sp.
TTAAAAACCAGACGAGCGGCCTGGCAATCCACGCCAGAGCGAGCAGCGGTCGGCCAATGATTAACGCATACTTCTCGGCATATCGCAATGCGAGCGACTTGGGCACCAGCTCTCCAAGCACGAGCGACAGGTACGAAACGAGCACGACGACGATACCAATCGAAATCGGGCTCGCGTACTTGGCGAGTAGCGGAACACCTTGCAAAACGGGCTCGAGATCCTTTGCGAACGTCGCTCCACCAAACGCACCGGCGAGCGCACCAATCACCGTGATTCCGATTTGCACGGTGGCAAAAAAACGTTCGGGATCATCGCGCAAGGCCTTGACCGAGCGAGCTCCGCGGCGCTTGTGAGCGACAAGTTGATCCAACCGGGAAGCCCGGAGCGCCACGACGGCGATCTCGCCGCCAGCAAAAATCCCGTTCACGAGGACCAGGATCACGATGACGAGTATTTCGGTGAGAATGGCATGCTCCTGGTGGATCGACGAGTGATTCAGTGAACAATACCAAACTTGACCGATGCGTGCTCACGGATTGTCGGCGATTGTCGTTCGACCGTCCCCACGCCAGGCCCTTCGACGGCTGTGGCTGGCGGGTCACAATGGCTGTTGCGCGTTATGCTCCCGGACAAACCTAAAGGTTTGTTACTCGGACAGAATCGGTCGTCGTTAGGTTTCACTTCGGAATGACGTCCACCTCGGCCCAAAGAGCCCCGCGTAAATCGCCCAACGAATACCCCGACGCTTGATCGGCCGGATATTTTTCGGCGAGAATGGCCTTCACTTCGTTCTGGATCGACGCTGGATCTCCGTGACATCCCAAGCACAGCGCCTCGATTTCGATGGGCTTGATGAATCGCGCCACGCGCCCCTGCGGCGTATCCACGACCTGGGTCAATGCAGAAACGCCTTGGGCTTTGCGCTCGCCCTGAGTTTTCAACCAATCGGCAACCCAGGGCGGCGGCGCGTCTTTCGGTTTGCGCAATCGATTCGATGACCGTCCCACGCGTGCGCCCGTCTCTTCCCGCACCTTGCGCGCGATGTCTTGGGCCTCGGCCGAACAAACCTCGACGCCTTGCTTGAAACCGCCTTGAGTCATCGTCTCCGTGAGCCGCGCCCGAGTTGCCCCGCCAAGCTTGCTCGCCGCCGCCTTCGCCTTCTCGAGCGCAGCCTGATCGGCCGCAGAGACCGCAGATGCGCTGGCCGCAGGAGCGCTCTCGCTTTTTTCGGACGTCGCGCATGCTGGCACGAGGACAAACGGGACGAGGACAAGAAACATCAGGGTACGCATAGATGGCCAGCTTCCCACGAATCGCGCCCAGGGTAGTAAACAAATTTATTCCTCGCGGGTGAGTAACTCAACGCGATGGCATCTGCTTGCAACGAATCACGATCAGGAGGTGCGGTGATGGGACACTTGGGCACGGGCAAGCCGATTTGTCGCTACAAACTTCGGCAGCACACCGTCAGCGCCTCGGTCCCCGTCACTTTGCCAATGACCTGGGCCAAGCACGCGCCCTCTGGCATTGTCGCAATGGGAGCGTTGTACTTTATGTTCGCGGCTCCGTTCGTTGCGGTGCAATCTTGCGTAATGGGTGCAATTGTTGCCGCACATGCCGCGGTGGCAGATTGTATCTCGGGTGCCGAACACGCGACGGCTTCCTTGGCTGCTTGACATTGATCGCACGAGCGCCCATCAGCCCAGCTCTGATATATGACTTGTTTGTCAGGGTATTCGGACGGACAGCTTTGCACGCCCGCCTTGACCACACAAGCCGCGTTCGGAAACCCAATCTCGCTTTGGATCGTGCACGTGCCTCCTGTGCAGGTTCCGACTTCCTGCATTTCGCACACCTGCACCTCCGTCTGAAATGGGTCAACGTTGGGCAGCAGCGCGTTGCCCGGAGTACAGCTCGTGGCCGGTATGACCACGGAGGGACTCGTCACCGTGCAGGATCCGAATAGCGTACCTCCCAGTCCCGTAGGCATCGCATAACAAGATTCATTGGCATTCAGCGTTATGGCCGTGCCGGGAGCCATTTGTAAACCGCATTTAATGCCATCCCAGCACGTGACCGTTGGATTCGTACAGCCTATGCCAATGCAGTTGCAATCGCACGAGCATGGGGGCGATGCCATTTCGCCACGGAATCCCTTGTAAACCTCGTTGGCGCCATCAGGACAGCCTTCGGTGAATTGCCCATACTGCCCGCTGCGCACACGATATGGCCCCTCCCACGTACTCGGAGCAGACGGAACGCAAACCTCACCCGTTGAACATGTTTCCGCACCGCTCCCTCCAGTGCCGCTGCTCGCACCACCAGAGCCTCCGCCAACGCCACCGCTGCCCACGCTCCCACCTCCGCCGCTGCTCGATGTTTCTCCGCCGCTTCCCCCTCCGTTCGAGCTACTCGAAGCCGTCATACTTCCGCCGGTGCCGGTATTCACCGAAGGAGGTTCGTACGCGCATGATGCGGACATGCCCGTTACGACGGCCCCAACGATCCAGATCCAATGCAAGACGTTCTTGCTCGTATTCTTACCCATGCCGTGCATATCTTCCTCCACGCTAAGACTCAAAAGAAGTCCCAACCTAATCGTAGCCATCCACGTCGCGATTGAAAGTAAAGCTCATCCTGTATTTGCACCCGAAGCGACGCGACGAAAGGCCCCAATCGCCAGTCGACCCATCCGCCGCCCGACAAGCCGCCCCCTGCTGCGGCCCCGATTGCGAAGCTATAACCAACATTGCCAGCGATTTGCAGTCCCGGCGTGATGCTCCAGCGCAGCTCACCGCTCACCGTGTGCCGATCGAATGCATTCGGCGAAAAGTATCCCGTGCGTGTTTCACGAAAGCCCGTCAAGTAGCTATCCCATCGTGCCCAAACTCCCACCGGGAGCTTGGTCGCAATCGCAAGCGGATCTATTCCGAGCCCCGCTGCCGCCGTGTATCCAATATTCGAATCCGTTATGCTCAGACCACGAGCATCTGCATAAACGTAAACCCATCGAGCTGGGGTAATGCTTCCGGTCGTGCGCAGCTCATTCACGGAGCTTCGGCGCACTTCTTCGAGTACCAGTGCGCCGCCGACGCCCGCGCTGTGGAATGCCTCGACGCCCGTTTTAATGGCAGGCGCGGTTTCGAGAAAGGGACGCCGCCGCGCGCTGACCGTGAGCGATCCATACTGCCCACGTAGGCTGGCGCTAAGTCGAGCATCCCCGAGCCATCCGTCCGTCTTGGCATAATAGAAGGCTCCGCCCGCATCGATGGTCCACAATCCACGCGACCAGGCCACGTCGGCGCCTCCTAGACGATAATCGACCTCCGTCTCTCCTTGTTTGGCAAAGGTAAATCCACCGCCCACCGCCACGCGCAAACTACGAATGGGCTCGAATTCAATGCTGGAACGCGATGCGACGCGTAGCGTATTGGTCGTATCATCAGATACAGGCGTGGACGTGAAAAAGGCTATCCTTGGTTTTTCGTTGGGCGCAGGCTGGGGAGGTTTGCGATCGTTTTTCGGTGCAGATACGAGATCCGCTTTAATGAGGCGGAGTTCTTCTTGAATGTCGGCTCGGTTGGGCGCAATTTTCGCAGCTTGCTCGATCGGCGACAACGCATCCTTGGCGCGGCCCGCCCAACGCCGAATTTGTGCCAAGCCGAGAAGCGCGTCGGCATTTTGGTGATTTTGCGCCAGGATCGCCGAATAACCTCGCTCCGTCGCTGCAAGATCCCCCTTCCATGAGAGCACCTGGCTTCGCTCCAGTTCAATCGATACCCGATTCGGGCCCACGCGCTCGAGAAGAACCTCGTAATGCCGTAACGACTCGTCGAAACGACGCTCCCACGAAAGGGCACGCGCGAGAGCATGACGTGCCTCCACATGTTCGGAAAAGCGACCGACGATCACTTCCAATTCGGCAATCCCTTGCGCGCGTAACTCTTGCCCATAGGCGCGCGCAATGGCTGCAGCAATCGGATCTTCCGCAGGCGCAGGTGACGCAGGCGGCTGTTCCGGTAGCTCTTGTGCATTCGCATTGCTGGCCGCAATGAAGAGGGCTGTCACGAAGAGAATTGACGAAAGGCGCATCATCGTTCCTCCCGAACTTCAACGGCCATCCAAGCGGCCGCCCGTTCCGCAGGGGGTAAGGTGGGTTCATCTTCGAATGCGATGACCGTGAGAATCGTTTCCTCGGCGGGTGCACGGAATTGCGCTCGAACGATTCCGCTATCGTCCGCACGTTGCGAAATCCATTCTTCGTTGTATTGATCTTCGGTGTACGTCGCCATGCTGAGGCTCGCCCCGGCCGATTGAAGACCCGCGACGCGCGCTTCGACGTTGAATGGTGCGCCAGGACGAACGGTAAGGCGACGCGGCGTGACGGCAATCGTCCGCGATACTGCCGACTTGCGATGCAATAGCCGCCGCTCGGTGCGTAATGGCTGCCCTTCAGGAGTAAGAAGCTGCATTTGAACGTCATGACGTTGCTCGTCAGGCGGCAAGTGCAAAATGCCCTCCAGCCATCCACCGCCAGTCGGATACAATGGCACGTCGAATGGCGAACCATTGTCCAGCGCAATTCGGAGCGACAGACTTTCCGTTGTCGCAACGCGGATCTTCGTCGTTGCCTCGGTCAGGACGCCGCTCCTCGGAGCGGTCACGAGCGCGCGCTGATGGTTTGCATATTCGGCAAGCGCCGGGCGTCCGGTGCCGAATCGATCCTGTTCGTTTTCATAACGGACCAGGCCAAACCATTCCTCCGGATCACGCTGATCATGCGTTTGCGGATCCGATGAATCTTCGTTGTTTTTCCACCACCCGTCGCTCCATTGAAACACGGTAATGCCCGCAGCGCCAGCATCGAGAAAGGTCGACGCCAGCTCGGTCAAGCCGCGCGCTTGCTCGGCTTCTGTTGCTCCGCCGCGCTCCGAGTCCCGCTCGGACTTGTTGGGAGAAACCGAAATGCCGAATTCGCTTACGATCATCGGACGACCTCGCGCCACCGTATTTTTAAGCATTCGCACGTAACTAACCAGGCCCAGCTCGTCCATGACCACGCGGGGGCGGTGTGGATAAATGTTGAAGGCAATGAAATCGAAGAGTTCGTCGTCCAGCGCCTCCATTCCCGGCCAGCTCGCGTATCCAATCGGCGCGGAAGGATCGAGCGCCCGCACGGTGGCTGCGATTTCTCGTAGAAACGCGCTCGAGTTTTTGAGCCCCGCGTGCGCAACAGAACGCGCGCGTGGTTCATTGAGGACCAAATAGCCGAGGATCGCCGTGCTCCAGCGCGATGCTTCCACGGCATTCGTGACGGCGGCGAGCGACTGGCGACGAAATGACGGATCCGCAAAATCTCCAGCGGGATCAACCCAAATTCCCTGCAGCACGCGCAGCCCGTGTTTTTCCGCGAGCGCCAATTCTTCAGCATTCAGCGGTGCCCAGGTGCGCACGGTATTGAAACCCGCCTCGCGAATTCGTCGCAGATCGCTGTCGAGCTCTTCGCGATTGAATTTACGTTCCCAAGGATACTCGCCCGGACGAACCGGATCCCACCCGACGGCTTTTACCAGAAATGGCTGATTGTCGACCTGAAAGAATCCATCTTTCAAGGCAACTCCACGCGTCGGTGGGGCCGCACCGCGAACGATTTCGACACGCGATTCCGTGGTTTTCGCCGGCGCGGAGAGCCGATCGTACATTGCCGCGGTAAGCGCCGCGTATACCGCCACGAATCCAGCCACGCTTCCGAGGCGCCGCAATGATTCGTGCCGATGGATCGCCATTTGAAGCTCTTTCATACGACCTGCGTCTGGACCGGAAGGTAGTAAGACATGGAGGCATCCTGCTCGTTCTCCGGGCGCCTTCCGGTCCAGGCAAGCACCAGGGGATCGATGACGCGCGGCATGGCACGCAAGCAGAATCGATCGAACAACCGATCCTGCGCTTCTATCGAGAGCGGCTCGATGACCAGAGTGAGTACCGACTCGTCAGACATCGTGAAATCGACCGATTCGACTCGGGCCTGAGATTCAATCGACGGCTTGCCATCTTCGAGATCGAGCTGCAGAGCCACATTTTCTCCGGCAATGGAAGTTTTGAAGGGCACAATTGCGTGAAGCTGCGTCTCATTCGCACGAGCTACGATGGCGGGTATGTGGGCGGAACCGGAATGGGTAATCTCTGCGGAAATAGCATCCGGAAACGTGGTGTCCGCTGAAGCAGCAATTCGATTGCGAGCAAAAAGCAGAGTCATCCCTCCGACGAGCACGAAGAGCCCAGCGAATGCGACCGCTACGCCCGTGCCCAGCATTCCGACGGTAGACAGATTCCCATTGTGCAGGCGCAGCATGCCAAATCCCAGGGCGAGCACATTGAGCAACAGCAACGCAACTTGCGGCGCGAGTAAGCTGAGCGAAACGCCCGAATCGCGTCCTTTCGTCGTCACCTGAAACTTCAGGCGACCCTTTTTGAAATACCCAGTGAGCGATTTCAAAAAGACGTAATAGTTCAGGAACTTGTAACACTCGGCGAGGAGCGGTCGCGCGAGCGGGCCGAGCCATAGCTTGAACGCGACGATGTCGATCACGATGTGCAGCGCGAGCGGAATGAAGTCCACGAGTGTTTGGGCGCGCAATGGCGCTGGCCCGCCGAGCAGAAAAATCGCGGGGGCAAGATAATACGCAAGGTGGACGATCGCCTGCGCAAACGAGCTGAGCGCCGAAAAGTAAACGATTCTTTGCTGCCACGACAACCCGGGACGAGTGAGGGGATTTTCGATACGAAGAATCTGCAGCGAACCTTGCCCCCAGCGCAGCCTTTGCGTAAGGTATTGAAGCAAGCTCTCCGGCGCGAGCAAATACCCCAATGGTTCGTCATGGTACACGGATCGAAACCCCGCCGCGTGCAAACGCATGCACGTGAATGCGTCTTCCGTTACGCTTTCGGTTGCGAAGCCGCCGATTTTCTCGAGAGCCGATCGCCGCAACACCGCGCCCGTTCCGACGAAAAATGCAGCGTTCCATCGGTCGGCGCCGGGTTGCATGGCGTGGTGGAAAATGGCTCCCTCGTGCCATAAGCTTCCGTTCGCCGCGCGAAAGTGATGCTGGAAGGAGTCCAGGTTGTAATACACTTGCGGAGTTTGCACGATGGCCACTCGCGGATCCTCGAAATGGCCGAGTACACGGTCCAAAAAGTTTGGGCGGACAAGATGATCCGCATCGAGCACGAGAATGAAATCGGCGTCGGATCGTGATAACGCATGGTTCAGGTTCCCTGCTTTGTAATGCGTGTTTTTCTCCCTAGTTATGTACCCGGCCCCGAGCGCTTCGGCAAGCGCACGGACTTCCGGCCGGCGACCATCATCGAGAACCCAAGTCTTGTGCGGATATTCAATGGCAAGTGCTCGACGAATCGTTTGTCGTAGCAGTTTGACGTCTTCATTGTACGTGCAAATGAAGACATCGACCCGCATACCCGGTGGAGCCGGCTTGATCACTGGCGGACGAATCTCGAGGGTGACGAGATAGAAAGTCGCCGAACAAGCAATCGCGTATGCCTCGAGCAAGAGGAATGCCGTCGAATAGATCGGCGCTTCGGGGTTCAGGCTGAAGCCAACCCGCCACGCCAGGTATGCAATGGCCGCGACGAGGTAGAAGGCAAAGCCGATTTTTCTGTTGCGAATGCGTTCGGGTGTCATTTCATCCACCTGATGTCGTCGAGGTCAATCATGGTTTCGTCGCCCGGCGCGCCGGCCGAGGCGAATAGAATCTGCAGCTCGAGCAGCCCGTCAGACGTGAGATCCCGATGGGGATCGAATACGTCGTTGCCTTTTCCAGGGTTATCGTCTCGAAATGCAGACAGCGGAATCGCGACGTCGCGCCAGCCATACCAATCCACGGCGATCTCGTAGATGACTCGGTCGTCCACCAACGGCACGTACAGTGGCGGGCTCTTTTCGATTTCCCAGTTATTATTATCGTCTTCCGAAAGCTCGATTTTCATCCGACCGGAGTGCGGCCCATGTCCACGAATTGACATTTGCAATGCACGGCGATCTCCGATCTCGCGATCCAAAAACAGCCCGCGCCCCTGCGCGTAAGGGACAGCCGCTGGCCCTCGGACTTGCAAATGATGCCCAGCTCGACCGCTTCCCGGCTCGGAAGCCGTCTGATGGTATCCGAGCGGACCGAATGCCCACCATGCCGGGCATGAGGCGTCCTCCGTGCGATCAATCGGCAATTCGCCATCCGCTCCCGAAAGCGCCGTTCCACTGTATGAAGCGAAGATACCGGCCAAAGCAAGCCCGCCGGGAATCGAGAATGCACCGCCTCGAAGCGGCTTCGAGACACGAGCGGATTCGAGCAGAATTGCGGCAAACCATTGCCGATCACTTTCGCGACGCTCGACGAAGACGCATAGAGCGAATAGCAGCGCCAAATCCACAGTTAACAGCGCGACGATCGCGGCAATGCCCTTGTCGGTACCCAAAGCACGACGTCCGGCTGCATTCAGCACGAGCAAGAAATCATGCGCCACGAATACGAGCAGCGAATGGCGCCCCAGCAGACTCATGACATGGCGCGCTGTGCCTCCGGCTTCGAACGGCGCGGCGAAGGGTCGTAAAGAGAACGATATTGCAATGAGCCAATACGCGAGCTGCGCGAATGCTCCGAGCGCGCGGTTCAATCCAAAGACAGGGTCGAGCGCCGCATTGGCAAGGTGAGGGGATGCCAAGACGATCGCCACTATGGCCGCGGCCACTGACCTGACCGATCCCGACTCACCTTGGCGTAGCGCAGTCCAAGAAAGTCTTCCCAGCAGCGCGCAAGAAAGGCCGATCGCCACGAACGTCACCACGGTATAAAATGGCGTCAACTTGCGACGAACCAGGACATCGGCGACCCCTCCGAGAATGCCCTGGTCGGGCAATGAAATGGCGCCGGAGGGCAGCAGCACGAATCCGGCAATGAACGCACCGAGTACAATTCGCGGCAGACGTCCGGGCATGCGCGCGAGGGGCGCAAGAAGCTGAACGATCGCAATGGGCAGAAGAATGCCCAGGTCATCAAAGCGCAATGGCGGCAGCCATCCTTGCTGCGCCGAACACGCTTCCGGGCCACTTCCAAGGAGCGCCAAACCATGTCGAGAAAGCGAAACCAGTACGCCGTAACCGAACATGACGAGCAGCAAGCGCAGCGCGCTTTCGAGCGCCCGCGCACCTTCTCCCGAACGCCACGGCTGCGTGCGGAATCCGATTAAAAAGCCCGACAGACCCACGAAGCCGGAGCTGATGAGAAAAACCCCTACGGATCCGTGCAGGAAACCGACGTGATTAGAGCTTCCATGTGCCGAAACGATATGCGTTGCGAGCATGGCGACAAGAAGTACGCCGCGAGCGGTATCGAGTGAATCGAAGCGCATATGTGATTTGTCTGGAACGAGAATCGGTTTCGTCATGGGCCACCAGTAATGCAATGCAATGCGAGCCCGCGCTGGCTATTCGAGCGTCACCGTCCCGAGCTTGCCTGGGTTCAGCCTATAGGTGTCCGAACCCATCGCCGACGGTCCACATAATTTTGGGGTGCTGCCGCAAAGGTTGCCGGCACGATGGGCGTACGCATGCGATGCCAATGCGTGGTTTGCCCAAGAGCTTGCGCGAGCATTCGCATCGAAACTGCTTGTCTTGGCACATACGGCGCGATTTGGAATAACAGCGCCGCGACGCGTTTTCAGCACCGCGGCACCCTCATTGCTCATCGAGCTTCGATTACGGCTTGCACGTCCCGTTCTGGCAGAATTGATTGGCTGCGCAGACCACGCCGCACATGCCGCAGTTGTTCAGGTCGATCTTCGTGTTGACGCAGGCGCCATTGCATAACGTGAGTCCCTGCAAGCATTGGCAAACGCCGCCACTGCACGTTCCCCCATTACCGCACGAAACGCCACAAGCGCCGCAATTCAGAGGGCTCGTCTGCGTATCGACGCACATGCCATTGCAGAACGTTTGCCCACCCGGACAGGTGCACACGCCGGTTTGGCAAGTCGAACCGCCACCGCAAACCACGTTGCACGCGCCGCAGTTCGTGTTGCTCGTTTGCGTATCGACGCAGACGCCGTTGCAAAGGGTTTGTCCCGCCGGACAAGACATCACGCACATGCCGGTCGAGCACACTTGACCTGCCGCACACGTGACACCGCACATGCCACAATTCGTATTGCTGGTCTTCGTATCGACGCATGTACCGCTGCAATCGGTCAAACCGGTTGCGCACAGGCACGATCCTCCAACGCACGTTTTCCCGCCTTGGCAGACGTTACCGCACATCCCGCAATTCGAGCCATCCGTCGCCAAGGTCGTACAGACGCCATTGCAAGAGGTTTGTCCCGCCGGGCACGTGCACGCACCATTCACGCACGACGAACCACCGCCGCACGTCACGCCGCAAGCCCCGCAATTCATGCTATCGGTGCTCGTGTTCACGCACGCGCCATTGCACACGGTTTCGCCCGGCGCACAGGACAAGACGCAACTACCTTGGCTGCACACGCTGCCCATCGGACAAACCGTGCCGCACATGCCGCAGTTCTGCGGGTTGGTCGAGGTGTCCACGCACAGGCCCGAGCAATTCGTCGTTCCTGAGGGACAAACGCATGTGCCGTTCGAGCACGACGTGCCGCCGGTGCACGAGAGACCGCAAC
>CAZETM010000288.1:0-7220 GCA_964514885.1 uncultured Polyangium sp.
CGGCGTGAATCCGAATCGCGACTTTTTTCTGTCGGCCATTCTTCCCGATGGGCCGGCTGATCCTCGCTGTTCACATCTCCGGCCAGCATCCGTAGAAAGGAGCCACCCCCGAGGTTCTCTCCATCACCCGCGGGAAAATGCGCAGCTTCCAGGTCCACGAACACCTTCGCGAGTGGGATATGCCCAGACTTGCCCGCACGCTCCAGCCGTGCGTACCGCTCTGCGACGAGATCTTCTGCAAGCCATGTCGTCAATGCATCCAGGCAAGCTTCACCCACATCGGAACAGGCCTCCGCCAGAACATCTCTTGCCTCGGTCGTGCTGCTCGTAGGCTCCGTCGGGGTCGGCTCGTTCGTGTTCATTGCGCTCACGGCGCGCACCATACCAGAACACGCCCCGTTGTCCTACTTTCCGGGCTTCTTTCATCGACCCAACCATGAGCAATGCCTGATCCTCTCGATACCCGACCTCACCCACTCCTCGGAATCGCTCGATCACTGCGCGAGTACGCCACTCTAACTGGTCAAGTCATCCACTCCCACCGCGACCACGTCCCTCCAACGCCCCCGATCCGCTTATTCTCATCGCGACCACGCTCCCCCCGCTCCTCGAATCGTCAACTCTCACCGTGACCACGCTCCTCGCGCCCCTCGAATCGTCAACTCTCTCCGTGAGTACGCTCTTCAAACCCCTTCGACCCGCTCACTCTCGCCGAGAGTACGCTCTTCCGACCTCTTCGACTTGCTCACTCTCGCTGTGACCAAGCTCCTCCAACCGTCATGATCCACCGCGCACGAAAAATTCTTTCACAACCCGTGAATGACGGACCCAGTTCCTGCATCAGAGTCAATGTTCGACGCAACTGGAATCGCCGGTGCACGTTTGCACGAGGCGTCGAACGGGAAGGAAATCGTCATGAGACATCTTGGCCCAAGCAGCTTGGCGACATTCTGGTGGGATCTCACCTATTTGCTCGCGCAGCTCTCGACCGACGAACGTCCGGGCATTGCGGACTTGGCCTTGCCCGTGGAAACTGCGATGAACGTCCTTCGAGCGCGCCGTGCCGAATACGAAAAGAAGCAGGAAGACGCCGTGATTGCACAAGCAACCGTGGGCAAACGCGACAAAGGTCGTGATCGATTGCTTCTCCAGATGGGTGGTGTCGCACGTGCTACCGGCAAGAATGTGTATGCCCGGCTTTTTCCGAAGCTGAGCCCCAGTCGGACGGCAAAACTGGGAGTCGATGCGGAATCGGTGGAGGTCTTACGTATTCTCGCCGAGCTGAAAAACATCGAAGCCACGCATCCGGTTCGTGTTGGGTACGAAGTGCCCCTTCAGGATGCACAAGCAGCGCTCGAAGCGGCGAAAAAGCAAGCGGACGATGCCGAGTTGGCGCTGGCGGTCGAGCGGTCCGAGGTCGAGCAGTGCAAGGTCGACATGGATCGCGTGCGTTTGGAAACACATGGGAAACTGATCGCGCTCTTGGCGGACAAAGACGAAGTCGAAGCGTTCTTCCGCCCCTTGCCCAGCGTGACCGAACGGCCCAGCACCGAATGAATCGATGACACTGCCCCCGACTGCCATGGTGCGGTCGGGGGCTCTTCGTGTCGAAAAGTTTTCCACAAATCGCCAGTTCGTGTCGAAGAAGCTTGCGTTCGGAACGAAATAGATTTGTTCTCGTTCTGTGCCGCACGCCGATCACTTCCTCTCACGTCTTGATCGAGTCAGCTTGCCTCACGTGGAGCTGGCCCTGTCGCTCTACCGCGATGATGGGCTGCTCAAGTACCTGATGGCCCGAGCGCACGTGCCCGAGCAGACCGAGCGTGTCGCCATCTCCCTTGATGATCCACAAGAAGGACCGTTTCTCGTCGTCACCCGAGACGGCAAGTTCGTCACCTGTTTGGCGAAAGGGATGAAGGCTACCGGCCTGCCAATCATCACTCGCGGACAGCTTGACGCGATTGCAGAGAAAGTGATCGACCTGCGTGAGCGAATGAATGCAGCCAAGCTGGTCGCGCAAGGCAAGGGAGTTCACGGGTTGTTGCGACGAATTTACAACGCCGCCCATGAGCTACATCGCGAAGACTTCGTGGCGATATCCGCGCTGCAGCCGTTGTATGCGCGCGAGTTCTTCGCTCTTTACTTTTCAGCGGCTTGCGACCTTGCAGATGCGCGCGACATCTTACTGCCGGTTTTGCGAAAGACCAACAAGCCTCATTCCCTTTACAACGAGGCATTGCATTCGTATTGGCAGGTTTTATGGGCAATGGGTAACTTGATCGTGCTGGCCTGTATGGATGGGGTCGAAGGTCTTACGATGGCGGCCATCGACTTGATTGACGAGAAGACCTCGCTATCGTGGCCCGCGACGCGTCAGGGGCTTTTGCCGATTTGCATTCGCGGATTGTGGGCGTCTGCGCGAGTGGGCAAACCTCTGCTGGCTCGTTACAAGCGCATGCATCAAAGCGCGATCAGCCGACTGCAGAACGTCGATACCACGGCTGGGTTGTTTGCGATCGGTTTGCGCCATTCTCGCTTGCGCGCGGAAGTGGACAAGGTGATGGGAATCGACGTGCCGGAACAAGTCAGAGGCACTCCCGATGGCAATTTGGCTGCGGCAATTCGTCAAGTTGGTGTCAAAATCGGGGGAGTCGAGCGTTCTACACCAGAAGCCGTCATTGAATTTCACCAGCGTTTGGGTGCAAGTGTGGTCATGTCGCGCAAGGGAATGTTCGCCGCGTCGAGCCTTCATTTCGCGCGTGTCGAGGACGTACCGCGGGAGTTGGCGCTCACGACGGCAATCAATGTTCATGGTTCTTTTCTGGAGAAAGCAAAAGGCGATGCGAATACCCTCATGTGGCTATTCACGGTATTGCCCTGGGCTGCACGGGCTGCGCCCGAGAGCTTGTATTATCCGCGCGAAGTGATGCATGCCATGCGAGCCCCATGGGAGCCAGAAATGACGCTCGAGGTGTTGCGTGCAATGCGGGATCATCATGAGCGTTTTCGCAAAGTTTTGCCGCCTCGAGGTCCGGCGCGTAAAGGGCCTTGTCCATGTGGCAGCGGCAAGAAGTACAAGCGATGCTGCGGCGCCGCAGGTGATGGAGCCGAGGACGAAAGCGCGGATTGAGCGTCGAAGGGCGCGACCGTCGACGGCCGTGATTTTCGTAACTCGTTGCGTGTCGTGGCGTCAAGGTTCGTCCCATCGCAACGGGACGAACTCCGAGGGCAAACTTTTTTCAACAACCCTCTTTCTCTCCTCCTTACCTCGTGCTACGCAGTTTTCATGGCGTACACGCTCCTCTCCGAAGCTCCGCCGCTGAAGCTCCGCGTGCGCAAGGAGAACCGCGTTCTTGCGGACCAAGACTTTCCTTCTGAAGAACCGCCCGAGGAAAAAGTGGCTGAAACCATTCGCCACCTGGAAGCTCGTACCACTTTATTCCTCGTGACGCGTACGGCTCGCGAGAACATCTCCGTAGGCTCGGATCAATTCGTCTATTTTGACCGAACCAATCCGAAGAAACGGCTTGCTCCCGATGTCTTCGTCAAGCTCGATTCGAATCTGCATGATTTCGATACCTGGCTGATATGGCGCGACGGCGTTCCGGATCTCGCCGTTGAAATCGTCAGCTTTCATGAGCGCATGAAGTTGCCGTGGAAGGAAAAGTTCGCGCGTTACGAAGCGGTTGGTGTTCAAGAACTGGTGCGATTCGATCCGTGGAAACTCGACACCATGCAGGTGTGGGATCGTATTGACGGCAAGCTCGTCCAACGCGCAACCGATGGCGTCGGCACCTACGAGTGCAAAACGCTGGGCTTGTACTGGACCGTGGAAATGACGGCCGAGTTTGGGGACCAGTTGCGTTTGTGTCGTGATCCCGAGGGCAAGGAGCTATTGCCGACCCCTTCGGAAATTGCCCGGCAGCTCGAGAAAAAGCTTGGACGAGCTAGACGCTCCCGGGCCCGCGAACGGCACAAGCGAATGCTCGCCGAGCAAAAGCAACACGAAGAATCTGCCGCACGTTTGCAAGCAGAAGAGCAACGACAACACGCAGAAGAGCAACGACAACACGCAGAAGAGCAACGACAACACGCAGAAGAACGGTTGCGTAGCGCCGAATCGGAGCTTCATCGACTGCGCTCCGAAATGCAGCGTTTGCAACATTCAGGCTGACCCGCCTCCACCAGCGTTTCCACCAGCCCACCACATGGTCGCGTAACGACGCAACGATACTTGAGAACCATGGACGTTACCCCGTCGTCCGTGCGAGTCTGAAGGCGATAAATGAAGGCGCTGTTCGTTGCTGGCTCCGATACGTGCGCTCTTCCAATCGTCGACCTCGTTCGAGGTCACGGCTGGGACGTTACGCTCGTCGCGCCAGCAGACGTGACCACAAGCTCCGCCTCAGGATGCAGCCTTCTCGTGCTCTTTCCTGCCGCCGATTCGGCCGACATGCCCACCGTCCTCGAAGCGTACAGCCGCGTGCGCACCGGACATGAACGCGTTCCTCTCGTTTTCGCTCTCGTCGGCGACAGCAACCAACTCGATGTCCTCGCAGATGTCGGCGTCGACGACTTTTTGCTCTGGCCGTCCGAAGCCGAACTATTACGACGCCGACTCGATCTGTGTCGCACCCGTGTGGCTCGTCGAGATCGCGAATTCATCCGCGCCCAGATGCTCGCCGAAGCCTTGCGCGAGGCCGAGCGCAGCGAACAGCGTTTTCGCCATCTCGCCGAAAGCTCCACCGAAATCCTGACCCGTTGCTCTCCAGGCGGCGTGCGCCTCTACGTATCCCCCGCATGTCTAACGGTTCTCGAATACGAACCGGACGAATTGCTCGGGTCGAGCATGCTCGACATTTTGCATCCCGCCGACACCTCGAAACTCATGGACGCGCTCGAGTTGCTCGATGCAGGCGCGGAGGTGGCGATCACGATCATTCGGCTGCAGCGCAAAGAAGGCGATTACGCGTGGCTGGAGATGATCTGCCGGCCCGTGCGCGACCCGAGCACCGGCGCGATCGAAGAGATCGTGACTGTGGCGCGAGACATCACGACGCTCGTCCACATCGAACACGACAAACTCGTGAACGAGGGGCAGTTCGAAGCATTTGCATCCCGTGCACCGGTCGGCATTTTCAAAATCGATGTGCACGGCAATTGCATCTTCATCAATCCTCGTGCGTGCGAGCTTCTCGGAGCCACTGCGGAAGAAGCTGCCGGCCATGGTTGGATGAGCCTCATCGACGCGCAGGATTTCGCTGCGTTTTCTGAAAGCTCCATACAGAAGGGCTTGGACGAAAAGGGCTACAGTTGGGAAATGGCCATCCGTCGTCCTGACGGCGAAAAGACGTGGTTGGCCGTCAAAGCAACTCCGACCCGTAACGATACCGGTCACGTGTCCGGCTACGTCGCCACCGTGCTCGATGTCACGCGCGAACAGCAAGCTCGACAAGACTTGCGCGCGAGCGAAGAACGATTCCGAACACTGGTCGAGGGCATTTCCGAACTGGTTTGCCGGTACCTACCCGATGGCACCTTGACCTACGTCAACGAAGCGTATTGCCGAACGTTCAATGGCACGCCCGATACCCTCGTTGGGACGAATTTTCTGCCCTTTCTTCCACCTGATGATCGAGCGGCCTTCGATCGTTTGCTGGAAACGGTGTCGACCGAGCATCCGGTGGTCCGTGCTGTGCATCGCGTGGTTTTGCCCGACGGCGGCGTTCGATGGCAGGAATGGTACGATCGCGCCACGTTCGACGAAGACGGGCGAATCGTCGAATTGGTGGGGACGGGTCGAGACATCACCGAACGCCGGCAGCTCGAGCAGGAATTGGCTGATGCCGGTGACTTCCTGCGCGACGTCCTGGATGCCGTTCCTGATTCGATCTCCGTTGAAGACGACGCTGGCAACTTCTTGATGGTCAACCGCTCGTTCTCCGAATTGGTCGGGCATCCGCGCGAAAAAATCGTCGGCCACTCTGTCGCCTCGATTCGCCCCGGGGCTCAAGACAGTCCGGGACGTTGGCCCGAAAGTTCGGACGAGCGCGAAATCACGATGGCTGCGCCCGAGGGGATTTTGCGATCGCTTTCCGAAAAGCGCGCTGTGCTTGCCGCACGCAAAGGTCACCGCGTTCTCGTGTCCGTGATGCGCGACGTGACCGAGCGAAAACGCTACGAGGCGCAGCTAGCGCTCACCGAACGTCTCGCGTCCCTCGGAACGCTCGCTGCGGGCATCGCCCACGAGATCAACAACCCGCTGTCCTACGTCATCGGCAATTTGGGTTTCGCTACCGATGCTTTGAGCAACGAACGACTTGCAGAAGCGCAGGGCTTGCAATTGCCCGAAGTGCGCAACGCATTGACCGAAGCGCTCGAAGGCGCTCGACGGATCGCCGGCATCGTGCGGGACGTCAAAATGTTCTCCCGCGCCGATCGCGAAACCCTCAAGCTGGTCGAGCCCGCGCGGGTCGTCGAAGCGTCGTTGCGAATGGTGCAAAGCAACATCGAGAGTCGCGCTCGAATCGTGCGTGAAATCCAACCCGATGCGCCGCGGGTCCTGGGCAACGAAGCACGCCTTGCGCAAGTCATCGTCAACCTACTGATGAACGCCGTACAAGCTCTGCCTGACAGGCCTCCCATCGACAACGAAATCGTCATCGCCATCCGTTCCGAACAACGCTCGGTCGTGATGGAAGTGCGCGACAACGGCGAGGGCATCTCCCCGGACAACCTTCGACACGTGTTCGATCCGTTCTTCACAACCAAAGCCGTCGGCGAAGGCATGGGCCTTGGTTTGTCGATCTGCAACAGCATCATCAATGCCCACGGCGGCCGCATCGATGTGGAAAGCACCGTCGGCGTTGGCACGGCTTTCCGCGTGATTCTCCCCGCCGCACCGACGCCGGTCAGGAAACCAAAGACACCACCACCTGGACCTTGACCGTAGGGGCGCGATTCATCGCGCCCCTACAACAAATCGATTGTTTTGACCACCAAATGATCGAAGTGGTCCAAGACAAACTTGCATGTCGAGCGCATCACTGGGTCAAGAAAAACACGACCGCGCCGACGGTGATGCCAATCAAGACGGCGATCGGAATGAGCAGCAAGAAGCTTGTTTCCTTGCGCTTTTTGACGACGATTTTGGCAGGCTTCGGTGCATCGAGAAACACTGGCTCGGGCGCCGGATACGACGGACGCGTTCCCGTGCGCTC
>CAZETM010000288.1:7320-10681 GCA_964514885.1 uncultured Polyangium sp.
GAGCGCTTGGTTTCTGCTGGCGGAAAACCACTCGGCGACGCTGCAACGTGTTTGACGAAGCGCACCGAATCCGCCGGTATCTCTTGCATGGGACGACGCCCAGGCGATGCGGGCGAATCCTCTCGCGCGGTACCTCCAAGACGAAACGGCGTCGTGCGCAGCTCGGGCAAAATCTTCTGCAACGCGTCCTTGAGTTCAGCCGCGCTTTGTTGCCTCTGCGCAGGCCATTTCTCGAGCGCCGTCAGGATGATCTCTTCGAGTCCCGCATGGACGAACGGCACGAATTCACTCGGTTTCGGTGCTGGTTGCCGAATGTGTTGCAACGCGATGTCGACGATCGTGTCGCCCGTAAACGGAAGGCGTCCGGTGATCAGTTGGTAGAGCAAGATCCCGCACGAGTAGATGTCGCTGCGTTTGTCCACGCCTTCACCGCGACATTGCTCGGGTGACATGTACTCGGGAGTCCCCACGATCACGCCGACGGTCGTGAGTGCGGAGCTGACCATGCCGCTTTCGGGGCCGCTCGAGATCGCTTCGGAGCCTTCGCGAGGCTCTTTGTCGAGCAGTTTGGCGATGCCGAAGTCGAGCACTTTGATGCGCTCGGTGCCGTCGGCCACGGGCACGATCATGATGTTTTCGGGCTTCAGATCTCGATGGACGATGTGCATGTCGTGCGCGGTCACGAGCACGTCACAGACGTCGATGAGGATCTTTGCGGCGCGTGCTTCGGACAGGCGTCGTTCGCGCGTGAGCGTGTCGAATAGATCGCGTCCGCGCAGCAGTTCCATCGCGATATACGCGGTCTTGTCATCGACGCCGTAGTCGACGATTTGCACCGTGCCGGGATGCTTGAGCATCGCTGCCGCGCGTGCTTCGCGACGGAAACGCCTGCCGAACGTTGGATCGATCGCGAGCTCCGCGTGCATGACCTTCACGGCCACTTCGTGTGGCTCGGCGTCTTGGATTCCGCGATACACCGTAGCCATGGCGCCTTCGCCAAGAACGCCGGTGAGGCGAAAACGACCTGCCAGAGTATGTCCGACGAGAGCCTTGGTCATAGCGGGACGAACGTCGCCAAACGCGAAGGTAACGCGATAAAGTGCGGCGCATGGGGAAAATGAGCCATCTCGTTCGAGACTTCCAATTTTTGACACATTTCCTGGCCGCTCTCACCGTCGCCGGATGTACGACCGTCGAGTTCGCGGACAAAGTCAGCCAGGCCAACCCGCTGGACAGCTTCGAGTCGGATGTCGTGGCGCGCGTGAACCAACTGCGCACGAGTGCCGGTGTCCCAACAGTGAACGTTTGCGCGACGCTCAACGTGGCGACGTCCGCGCACAGCGACGACATGCGCGACAGGAACTATTTGTCCGACGTGGCGCCCGAGCCTGATGCATCGACCACACCCGAACGCGCCTGCGCGGCAGGATATACGCCGGCATGCAACGGCATCGCGGGGATGGTCGAGTTCATCGCAAAAGGCAACGGGGACGGGGCGGCGACGTTCACGCAGTGGCAGAGCGACATGAGCACGAACGTGATGCTGACCAAGCCCGAATGGACCGTGGCGGGCATCGGTCGATCGCTCGGTGCGGACGCTCCGATCTGGACGATGAACCTGGCGGACAAAGTGGATGCGAGCTGCGAGGAGAAGTGATTACTTCTTGAGCTCGAGCACTGCATCGAGCACAGGCCGTGCTCCTTGCAGCGCTACGCGATGCGAATACAGCGCCAAACCGCGCTGCCCGCCAAGCTCTTCGCCACCACCAGCTCGACCCGGGCCACCATGAATGCTCGCTGGAAGTACCGTGCCCGGACCCGCCGTTTGATCAGCAATCTTCTCGCTACCGAAATACAGGCGACCATGATAGGGCGCGAGCCCCATGACCATGTCCGTGACGAACGCGCGATCGTCGCTGTACACGCTTCCCACGAGCATGCCGGCTCCTCGCGCAACGAGATCCACCGCGCGCGCAGACGAGCCGTCGTACGAAACGATCGTCGCACACGGGCCGAAGACCTCGTGCTCGTGAACGGCCTTGGCCGCCTCAGGATCGGCACAATGAAGCAGCGTGGGCGGGACGAAGTAACCCTTGCCCTCGGGCACGCCTGAGGGCGTTACAGGCTGACTGCCGACG
Source organism: uncultured Polyangium sp. (assembly GCA_964514885.1). Taxonomy (GTDB): domain Bacteria; phylum Myxococcota_A; class Polyangia; order Polyangiales; family Polyangiaceae; genus Polyangium. The sequence goes on from CAZETM010000288.1 coordinate 9,459, forward strand.
ACTATCGTTGCTTCGGCGGCGAGCTTGGCGATGCCTGCACGGATGTCGCGAAGTTGCGATGCCGTCGCGAGCGGTCCCACGCTGACTCCATCGAGCGTCGGGTTGCCTACCTGGACGTCGCGCAGCATCGCGGCCAGCTCGTCGCGCACTTCGCCCGCCATCGCTTCGGGGACGAAAATGCGTCGAATTGCGGTGCATTTCTGGCCCGCTTTCTGCGTCATGTCTTTGAAGACCTCACGCAAGAACATGCGGTACGTATCGCTTCCCGAAGTGACGTCGGGTCCGAGCGTGGCGGAGTTCAAGCTGTCGGCTTCGATGTTGAGGCGTACGCTGCCGCGAACGATCGAAGGCGTGGTGCGTAGTTTCGCGCCGGTATCGGCCGATCCGGTGAAGGCGACGACGTCTTGTTCGCGTACGTGGTCGAGCATGTTGCCTGGCGAGCCGCCGATGAACGAAAAGGCGCCGGCGGGCAGGACGTTTGCATCGACAAACAGTTTCGCGATTCGATACGCGAGCAGCGCGGTGCTCGTGGCGGGTTTGACGACGACGGGCATGCCGGCGAGGATTGCGCAAGCCATCTTTTCGCCGATTCCCCAGCCGGGAAAGTTGAAAGCATTGATGTGCACGGCAACGCCGGTGCGCGCAACGAGCGCGTGGTAGCCAAACCATCGAGGGCTTCGGGCGAGCTGAAAACCATCGCCATCGACGATGAAACGGCTATCGCCGAGCTGTTTGCCGAGGTCGGCGTAATAGGCGAGCGTGCCGGAGGCGCCATCGATGTCGAATTTGGCATCACCGCGGGTATTTCCGCCGTTGGCGATGCCGACGTCGATGAGGTTGTCGCGTTGGGCGTGAATCGCGCGGGAAAGAGCGCGCAGGATTTCACCGCGTTGGGCGAAGGAGAGGGCGCGCAGAGCGGGTCCGCCGACTTCGCGTGCGTAGGCGAGGGTGCGACCGAAATCGAGCCCTTCGGTGCTAGCTTCAGCGATGGGCTCTTCCGTTGCGGGATTGACGAGCACTGCGGCTTTGCCAAGGCCCTTGACCCAGCCACCCGATACGTAGCTTTCGAGCTGTTCCATGCGGGGCGGGTGTATACACCAGGTACGCGGCGAACGTGAGCCCCGAAGGTGAGGCTTTGTCGTGTAAGCGATCCAGGGCAAGGCTGGCGGCTGAGGCTTCGTTGTGGAAGCGATCCAGGGCGAGGGTGACCGGGTCAGTGTCGC
>CAZETM010000289.1:0-10660 GCA_964514885.1 uncultured Polyangium sp.
GGCAAGCACTGGCTCGACCGGCACCGGTATGGGCGGCGATGGCACGGGTGGTAATGGTACGGGTGGTAATGGCACGGGTGGAATCGGAACGGGAGGCAGCAACACGGGCGGTTCTGTCAATACAGGCGGCATGGGCGGCACGATGAATGGAGGCAATGCATTGCCGTGCGACGTCGATGATGTCGTCAAGGCGAAATGCCAATTGTGTCACGCCGCGCAGCCGATTTTCGGCGCTCCGATGCCTTTGGTGACCGCGGCCGACTTTGCCGCTCCGGCGAAGAGTGATCCGACCAAAAAGGTTTCGGATCTGGTGAGCGTTCGTATTCACGATCCGGTTTCTCCGATGCCTCCGCCGCCTACCGGGCCGCTCGATTCGATGTCGATGGCGACGATGGACGATTGGATCGCCATGGGCGCTCCTGCGGGTGATGGCAATTGTGGGGGAAGCTCGAGCAGCAGCTCGGGCGGCGGCCCTGTATTGCCATGTACCCCGGATGTCTTCTTGAAGGCGAAAACTCCCTATGCCATGCCGCAAAACCAGGTCGACCAATACATGTGTTTTGGTGTCGACGTCCCGGTGGGGACGAAAAAACACGTCACGCACATCATTCCGCAGATCGACAACGAAGCGATCGTGCACCATATCTTGCTCTTCGAGACGACGCAGTCGTATAGTCCAACCCCGACACCGTGCGGAGGTGCTCCGGGCAGGCTCGTTTCGGTGTGGACGCCGGGAACTGGAATCACGGAATTCCCACCGCAAGCGGGCTTGCCGCTCGAAGGAACCGCGCATTACGTGCTGCAAATGCATTATTCGAATCTGAACATGCTGAGCGGTCAAACGGACCAAAGCGGATTCGATCTTTGCACGACGTCGACGCTGCGCCCGAACGATGCGGACATCATTGCGTTTGGCACGGCGCAAATCAGCATTCCCCCGCATAGCAAGTCCGACCGCACGTGTGACGCGACGATTCCGCCGGGATTGCCGCCGCTGAACGTATTTTCCGCAGGCCCGCACATGCACAAACTCGGCACGCTCATCTCGGCGCACGTCAATCCCGGAGCGAGCCAGGTGCAATTGACGAATCGAAATCCGTGGAGTTTCGACAATCAGTATGCGGATTCCGTTTCGGCGACGCTGAAGACGGGCGACAAGGTACGCACGCGATGCGCGTGGCAAAACCCGACGAGCCAGAGCGTTGGGTTTGGCGAGGACACTTCGGACGAGATGTGTTTCGTGTTCTTGTCGTATTACCCGCGCATCACGACGCCGGGGTTCAATTGGGGTGCATTCGCTGCGTCGTCGCAATGCTCGAATACGCCGTGACGTTGATTGCCAACACGTGAATACGGGGCCGTTCCTGCTCGCAGACGAATGCGGGGACGGCGCCCTTCCATCTGCGGATGACTCGAAGGAGAAGATTCGACATGAAAAAGATTGTAGAAACCTACGCGATATTGATAGCGGCATGCCACATCGGTTGCACCGCGGATCAAACGGGCACCAATGGATCAGGCGGAAAAGGCGGAGGAGAATCGAGTAGCTCGTCCAGCAGCAGCTCGGGAATGGGCGGCGCGGGGGGAATGGGCGCGTCCAGCAGCAGTTCGGGAATGGGCGGCGCGGGCGGAATGGGCTCGGCCAGCAGCAGTTCGGGAATGGGCGGTGCTGGTGGTGGAAGTCTGGGTCAAAAATCGCTGGCGCGTCCATCGGACCCAGTGGTTTTTCTTGGCAATCAACTGGGTGCGCTGAAGGGTTCGCCACCGAATGACTTGGTCGCGTTCCGTTATTCGAGCGCGATGGGAGCGTGGACGCAGGTGCCCGTACAGGTGGACGAGCGCAGGGCCCAGACTGCTCGCGATTGCTACAATTCCACGGCATACGACCCGTTGCCGCTCACGGAATACGCGGATTCGAATACGTGGGTGGGTGCAGATCCTGATCCCAACATCGATGACGACGATGAGATTGCGCTCATGGCGTTCGATAGCGGTGACGAGGCACCTGCGGGAGCGCCCGCGAACGTGCTTGGACCGGGCGTCGAAGTGGTCGTGACCGATCCGGTGAATGGCACGGTCGGTTGGGTGTATTTGTTTCGTCGTGCGAATGCGACGTTGCAATCGTCGGCGGGCAAGCAATACGTCACGTATGACTTCCGCTTCGGAGCCAATGGGCAATACAGCCCTGCAGACTACCGCAACTTCTACAACCTCGATGGGGGAACCGTCGAGAATTCGGAGATCATCGGGCGAGATGACGGTGCGAATCCAGTTTATCGCACGCACTTTTCGATGAAATGGATTCGCGACGATTTGCAAATCCAAAAAGGAGGTGCAAGCGGCGTGGACATCCTGGATGCGGATCAGGCCGAGTGGAACGGCGGCACGTGCTCGCGCAGCATCGCGACGTTCAGCAACGCCCGAAGCTGCTTTTTCATCAACAAGTCCGGTCCGGTGCGCGCATTGCGGCAATACATGGGGGCAAACAGTGGCGCCTACATGGTCCGTACGCACGAGTTTTACCGAAGCTTGGAGGTCAATCGGGTCAATTTCCGTCTGCACGACGGCGTCGGCATTCAATCGTACATGGACCACAACGCCAATGCCTACGGCATGACCTACTACAACGATGCGACGCAAGCAGGGGTGCCCGTCAATGGTACGGCCGATGCGGTCAATCCGCTCACGCGTTGGGGGATGCTGACCGGAGCACAAGGAGCGTACAGCATGCACTTCATGCGTGAAACCAATTTGCCGGATCTCGTGATCCAAGGCGTGTACGACGACAACGGGTCGAATAGCGCCGTGTTCAGCAACTGCTACGGAACGACTGCCGGCATTGGGATCCTCGGGGCCCAAGCTCTTTCGGGCTATTGCACGGATCCATATGCAGGACAGGCAAGTTGCTCGGGCGGTTGGTATTTTACGCCAAGCGCGCGGTTGTACTTCGAAGGGCCGGGAATGACGCCAGCTCAAGCGGAAGTGCGTGATCAATGGTCGCGACAACCGCTCATGGTGACGACCGCACCGCATTGAGCCTTCAGTCGTCCTCGCCAGCACGTGGGGATGAATTGAAACCCTGCGCCATCTGCCATTGACGCAATTTTCGAAATGGATGATTTCATCCTCACTTCCCGGCTCCTTGTTCACCACTTGCAATAGCCCCTCCGCCGTATCCTCCAGAAAAGAACATGAGGGATACCATTCGGTGCTGGCTCGGATGTTCACCCTCGAAAGCGCGTCGTCAGCAAAAATCGTCTGGGACACGTAAGATGATGGTATGAGTGAACCTCGAGGAGGTGGGTCGTCATGAAATACGTGCTTGGGCTTGTTGGGGTGTGGCTTGTGGCATGCATCGGTTGCCTCGATCTGGCATCGAGTAATGGAAGTGGTTCGGGCGGAGCTGGTGGCAATGGTGGTGGTGGTGGCGGTGCTGAATGCATTCCCGATGCGCCATGCTCGACGTCGTTGCTCGGAGTATGCGCTCAGGGTTTGCAGGTATGCGATGCGTCGATGACGTGTACGGCCTCCGTCGAGCCTTCCACCGAACGATGCGACACGGCCGAAGACGAAAGCTGCGACGGCAAAGGTTGTTCCGGAGCGGTCATTTCGAGTATGCGTTTCGGCGACGCCGTGGACCAAACCGGCAAGGACGTCAAAATGGACAGCCAGGGAAATCTCGTCGTGGCGGGATGGTTTCATGGCGTATTGGATTTGGGTGACGATGGGCTCCAAAGCGCGGGCGCCAAAGATATCTTCGTCGCGAAGTTCGATCCTCTAAGGAAACTCGTATGGGCACGCCGCTTCGGCGATTCGAGCTGGCAAGGTGTCGAGAAGATCGCGCTCGATTCCAATGACAACATCTTCATCGGCGGAGACAATGGAGGCACGATTACGTTTGGAAATGACGTGGTCGTTGCCGATCCCATGGGCGGTGGCGAGGCGTTCGTCGCCAAGCTGGATCCGAATGGCACACCATTGTGGATCGTTCAATCCACTGGGCTTGGGTATCAGGGCATCTATGACGTATGCACCGATGACAAAGGAAACGTCATTGCGGTTGGACAGACCGATGGGGTTGCCGATTTCGGTGGCGGACCGATTCCCCACGCAGGCGGAGGCGACATTCTCGTGTGGAAGCTCGACGGCAATGGCGATCACGTGTGGAGCAAGTCTTATGGCGACGTGGCTTATCAAGGGGCTTGGGCAGTGGCCGCGGATGGCGCCGGAAGCGTTTATCTCACCGGCGAAACCGATGGCCCCGTCGACTTCGGCGGCGGGCTCATGCCCCACGGAGGGGCCGAGGATGGTTTTCTCGTCAAACTCGATGCCGCAGGCAATCACGTGTGGGGCAAAGTATTCGGAGATTCGGCCAAGCAATACGGTTCAGGCATCACCAGTGACGCGGCTGGTAACGTGGTATTGACGTTCCACTACGAAGGCACGGTCAACTTCGGCGGGCAGGATCTGGCAAGTATACCGATGATTGGAGACATGGCGATCGCTCGATTCGATTCGGGAGGAAATCACGTTTGGAGCAAGCGCTTGTTCAACACCGGTGCGTGGAACGGCTTCTCGCCCGCATTGGATGGTGTGGGAAATATCGTGATTGTAGGTGCGACCAATGGCTCCCTTGATTTTGGTGGAGGAACGCTCATGGCCCAAGGCAGGGACTTGGTCGTGGCCAAGCTCGATTCGAATGGAAACGAGGTGTGGAGCGAGCGATACGGCGCCACCGGTGCGACGGTGGTTCCCAACGAGGTAGCCGTCGGAAAGCTCGGCGATACATGGGTCGCGGGTATACTCCAGGGCGCGGTGACGATTGGCGGGGACGTGCTCGAAGGTGCGGGCAAGAACGACGTGTTCATTGCGCATTTCGAGCCGTGATTGGAGAGAGCCGACGCTCGAGGTGAACCAATCAGCCAGCAGGAGCGTGCACGCGACAAGGCTCGAATGTCATCGATCCGACTTGCGGGATGGAAGTCAAAGTCGAAACGACGCCGACGTATGCCGAAGTGGTGGCGCCGATTCTCATGAAGAATTGCGCCAATTGCCACCGCGAAGGAGGCATTGCGCCATTTTCTCTGCTCACATACGAAGAGACCAAGCCGCTCGCGGGGCTCATCAAGACTGCCACTGCAGCGCGAGAAATGCCGCCCTTCAATCCGAACAATTGCGGCCATTGCAATACCTTTCAGGACGCTCCGTGGCTGACTCCTGAAGAAATTGCCTCGATTACTGCATGGGCAGATGCCGGTGCGCCTTCGGGTGACCTAAGCAAAGCACCATTGTCGCCCGATGCGCCTATGGGTTTGACCGAAGCGAATGCCACGTGGGACATGGGCGTATCGTATACCCCGAATGGCAAAGTCGCGGATGGTTATCGCTGCTTTCTGGTGGATCCGCAAACGGCCACGGATAAATTCCTGACCGGTTACGAGGTTTTACCTGGTGATCCTCGAGTGGTCCACCACGTTATCGCGTATATGCTCGGATCGGCAGCGGATGAAGCCGAAGCGGAAGCTCTGGATGCGCAAGATCCAGCGCCGGGATATCCGTGTTTTGGAGGCCCGGGGGTCAGCGGTTCTCGATTCACCGTTGGTTGGGCGCCAGGCGGTGGCCCGACTCGGCTGCCAGCGACGACAGGATTGCGCATTCCCGGGGGCCGCAAGCTCATCATGCAATTTCATTACAACCTCGCCAGCGGAGCATTCCCCGACCAAACGACGATCAAAGTCAACATGGTCGATAGCGTGACCAACGAGGCCCGGATCGAATGTGACGTTATGACCAACACGGCGACTTCGGTGGCCTCGACGTCTCACTTCGTCATCGCCAAGTGCACGAGCAATCGCACTTGCGCCGTAATGCCCACCTCGTTTGCGGTGTACGTCTCTCCAGCGCCTGGAGAATCCTCGCGCATTGCGAACACTGCGCCATAACGACCCGATGCGTCGATGAAGGGGCCGTACCCTCCTTTGCCAGCGTGGCCATAAATGAACACCTCGTCACACGCCGGATCGATCAATCCCATCAGCTCGTCGACGGATCCAAGCGCTTCGGCCTCCGTAAACGTGCGAGCGCACCACCGCCACACATTGAGCCCATAATCGAAGCCCGGCTGTGACGTGATCAGCCATTTCAATGACGGATCCGCATTCGTCGCTTGTCCCGCACGTTGCTCCAGCACCGCTTCTTTCGACAACAAGCGTCGAGGTCCGGTGCCTTGCGCGTCGGCGCGTAGAGCATCGACGAAGCGCGTGTAATCGGCGACCGACGTATGCATCGATCCTGCGAGGTTCGCGGCGCTCGTGTATTCCATGATGTCGACGCCGAGCGGTACGCGCACGAATCGATCGAATAGCTTGTTCCACGATTCGCCGAAGGTTTTCTCGAGCCATGCACCCGCGACGGTATGATGACTGGCGCCGTATTTGTACGTCGTTCCGGGCGGATGCGCCTTGGTCTTTTTCGTGGTCGACGACGTATCGGTCGTCATCGCGCTCATCGAGTCCTTCACGATATCACACGCGCAAGCTTGTAGCGATTCACTCTTGATGCAATCGTGCTCGTAAAGCAATCCCGAAGTAAACGAGAGCAGGTGCCTCATGGTGATGTCTGCGGCCGGCCCGGTCACGCTGCCGCAACCGAGGTCGGGCGAGACCTTCGTGTCCAATGCCGCCGATACCGAAGGCCACTTTCCTTTGGCCACGCCTTCATCGAGCGCTGCCAGCACGACCGTTGAGGTGACCCATTTCGACGACGAAGCAACGCTCGTCACGAGCTGCAAGGTATAGTCGGGATCGCCGGCTGGGCACATCGAGCTTGTGCATTGGCCCGACTCACGACGATATACGACGCGCCCTTGAGCGTCCGTGACCTGCATGGCGAAGCCGGACAAAGCCTTACCGAGTTGCCCGTCGAGGTATTGATCGAGCGCCGAAAAGTCTTGGCCTCCATCGAAGAGCGGTCCTGGGTCCGTGGACGAGTAGCGGGCCTCGTATCCACCACCTCCACAAGCTGGAATGGCGCTTCCGACGACAATCATCATCCACGGTGCAATCGATGCTCGACGTGAGCCCATATTCATGACTGATCTCCTCTTCGTTTCTTGGAAAGGTCGCGGCACGCAACGTAGCTGCAAATGTTGGAGATTTTCTGGAGACGAAAAAGTCGACCTCCAGAGTTTCTCAAAGACTGCCCTCTATCCTCGTACGCCATGCAAAAGGCATCTCTTTTCTCCACGAAACGAACACACCAATCCAAACCCGCCGCGTTTTTCCTGACCGCACTCGCTCTTGCAGGCTGCGGCGGTGGCGGTCGCGTGGGTAACGATGTCCCACTCGAACTCGGCGACCCTTTCACGCTGGAGGTCGTCAATGGCTACGGCTCAGGGGTTTACGCCGCGGGCTCGACGGTGCACGTCTGGTCGGCGGCCTCGACCAGCAACGAGGTCGCGCTGCCGTGGACGGGTGATGATGCATCACTGCTCGCCGAGCCTAACGAATGGCACAGCAGCTTCGTCATGCCTGCGCGTGACGTGAACCTGGTGTCGAACAAGCAAAGCCAGCCCCTGACGTTGACGGTGAAACAATATAACGGGAGCACGAACGTGCCCAAGACGGTGCGGTACTATATGCCACCCGCCATGCGGGGTGTGGTCATCTTCAGCCACGGAACGGGAGGGTCCAGCGACTACATCGAAAGCCCGGAAGCCTTTGCGCTCGCTCTTGCCTTGGTGCAGAAGGGGTATGGTGTGCTGGGGACCGAGGCTGAAGAAGTCGTTGCAGGCGATCTCAATGGAGACGGCAAGATCCGTTGGGCTACGGCGGCAACAGCGAACAACGTCGATCTGAAGAATCTGCAGATTCTGTTCGCGGGCGCCGAGGAGCAAGGTCTCATTCCCGCAGGCACCCCGAAGTTTGCCCTGGGTATGTCCGCTGGCGGATCCTTCAGTCACTTTCTCGGTACGGTTGGCGCGACGGCTGTGGCGAACAGTTTCCCGCAACTGCGTTTCAATGCAGTCATGAGCTACTGCGCGGATGCGACGGCGGCCAAGTCGGCCACGCTCTCGACAACCCCGTCAGCCTGGTTCATGTGTGGCGCCGAGGACAACCCCGAGGTTTCCCTTCAAGAAGCGCGCGACAACGAGAAAACGTTGCGCGGCCGCGGCATCCAGACTCAGTACGTCGAGCATCCGCCCTCGCCTCTGTACGACGAGCGGTTCACGCGCATCCCAGGCATCTCGGCCGACACGTCGGCGGCGATGGCTGCCGAGCTGCGATCAGCCGGTTTCATCGATGTCTCGGGTTTCGTGAGCACCGATGGCGACCAGATCGGCTTGTTCGTACAGGACAACCCTGCATCGTTCCCCACCATTGCCTCACAAACGGCTGACCTGGGTTCCATAAGAACGCAGGTGAAAACAATGCGCGCGGAACATGCGATGTATTCGGACTACACACAACGCAACATCGCGTTCTTCGATCAGTTCAACCCCAATCCATAGGTGGTCACCGATGCGCTCGCGTGCGAAGTTGCTCTTCGATGTCGAGTTCTCCTGACGTATCCAGCGCATCTCAACGCATTCTCGTCGTCGAGGACGACGCCCACGTTCGAGCGGGGCTCGTCGAAGGACTCTCCGCACATGGCTACCGAGTGGTTCACGCGTGTTCCATTCGCGAAGCTGACCAAGCCCTTGCGTCCACGGAATTGACCTTGGTCGTTCTCGACCTCCTGCTCGGCGAAGAAGACGCGTGGCCACTTCTCACCAGGGCGTGCGAACGTGGATTGGCCGTCATCGTGCTCACGGCACGCACGGACGTGACGACGCGATTGCGAGCGCTCGAAGGAGGCGCAGTGGATTACTTGGCCAAACCATTTTTCATCGTGGAGCTCGTGGCGCGAATTCGACTTCGTGTCAAAAATACACCACCAGCCTCGAGTCCCGAGCGAATGACATTTGGAGCGGTCGTCGTGGACATGGCACGACGAGAAGTGCGCGTGGCCGATGTCCTCGTACCGCTCACGCCAAGTGAATACGACGTGCTCGTTCATTTGGTGACTCGACCGGGACGAGCCATTTCCAGGGCTGCTCTTGCGACGCAAGAGATCTCCGGCACGAGCATCGACAGCCATGTTTCACGTTTGCGAGCCAAATTGGGCGAAGCCGGTCAACACATCAAGACGGTTTGGGGAATAGGCTGGAGGCTCGATCCGTGAGCCAAAAATCGTCCCAAAGTTTGTCTCGGCGTATTATTTTGCTGGCAGCGTTTTTTACGTTCGCCACGGTGCTCGTCGCCGTCAATGGCGTGGTCGTATTTCGCGCTCGGCAGCGGGCGTCGAACATTGCGGCAACGCCGCCCGTGACCGTACGGCGGTCGCTCGAGCAATGTGCTCGCGATGCATCGTCGTGGCGTCCTACGCAGACCGGTCGTTTGCGCATTGGTGCTTTTGATGAAAATACGTTTTTACCAATCGATCCGACGCAAGAGCCCCTCGACGCGAGGTTGTTGCAGCGCCTGCAAGAGGGAGAAAAAGCTCCCGTCACGCTGGGACTGATCTGGGGGCAAGGAACGCGCGTCGTTTGGCGGGACGAAGCGTATCGGCCTTGTGGAATCGTTCAAATCGAGATGGGTATTCGTCGGGCAACGGTACGCAATGTCGGGCTGACGCTGTTGGTCGCTATGCTATTTGCCGGCATTGCGGTCTTCGTCGCGTACGCGCTCGTCCTGCGACCGCTCGAAGCTCGAATTCGACGTTTGCGCGCTACGGCTGAAACGCTTGGCAATGAGGTGGGACATGCCCTCGCCGCGCGTGACGTCACGGACCTCGATGCGATTGCCACGGCGCTCGAGATGGGCATTGCGGCGCAAAAAGAAGCACGCGCGCAGCTTACTCTGCGGGCCGAGCGGTTGGAGCGTCATCTGCTCGAAGTCGCTCAAGAATTGCGAACTCCCATGGACGCATTGCAACTCGTGATCGAGCGAATGGTGGGGACTTCATCGGCGGAAGAACGTCGACGATTCGTCTCCCGCGCGCTTGCCGAGCACGTCTATTTGACCACCTTGCTCGACAATCTGGAGCTCGTCACCGCCATTGCCGCCGACCTTCCCACGGCACACGTCGAGAGCGACGTGGAGCTGGGCAGGCTGCTGGAGGGTGTCGTATCGAGGTTTTCGTTGTTGGCCGAGCAGGCCGGTATCGAGCTTGCGTTTAGCGGACCCGACGAACCCGTATGGTTGCGCGCTTCGCATACGCTGCTGGAACGGGGATTGGGCAACATCGTGCACAATGCGATTCGTCATGGACGACCGGGTGGGCACGTCGCGGTATTGCTCGTGTCGGAAGGTCAGCGGTTTGTATTGACGATCGAAGACGATGGGCCGGGGATGTCGGACGAACTGCTCGAATCTTTGCGGCAACCTGGAGAAACGGCATTACGTGGGGTTGCTCGAGCCAATGGTAGTCGAGGGTTGGGATTGGCCGTGGCAAATGTAGCGTTTGCTCGGGCAAAGCTCGACGTGAGCTATCGTCGTGCGCCGCTTGGTGGATTGTTGGTGGAGATTCGCGGCGAGCGTGTTGAAGTCGCTCGGCGTGCATAGCGGTGACGGCCTTTGGGTTGACGCGGATCATCGATCGCATTCAAGAGGTGATGGTC
>CAZETM010000290.1:0-1212 GCA_964514885.1 uncultured Polyangium sp.
TCACGGATTGTACTTGCGCAGCCATCCGTTATCGCTTTGCGCCTGCGTGGCTTCGCTACCCACGGCGTAGATGAAGCCGCTGCTGTCGGTCGTCACGCCAAACCCGAAGTCGCTGCCGTCAGAAGCTCCGTTGTACGTTTGAGTCCAGCGCGTGGTGCCTGCCGAGTCGTATTTGCGCAGCCAAATGTCGAACGTTACATTGGCCTTGGCTTCGTGCCCGAGGACGACTACGTTGTTTTGCGCGTCGACGGCAACCGATAGCGCGAAATCGTTGTAAATCGTTCCGCTTCCGTAGGTCTGTGTCCAGACGGTATTACCATTGGTGTCGTATTTGCGCGTCCACATGTTGTAGTCTTGATTCGTCACGAATTCGGTGCCCGCAACGACCAATGCGCCGGTCGAGTCGAAGGCCACGCCCCAGCCGACGTCGTCGCCATTGCTGGCGCCGTTGAAGGTGCGAGTCCATGACGCGGTGAAGTTGACGCCATTGTCTTGGTATTTGCGCACCCACGAGTCGGCATTCATCGACGCGCCCACGGAATATCCCGAGGCATAAACGCGACCACTGGCATCGACTGCGATCCCGATGCCTTCATCATTGTTGTTCGCCGCGCCGTTGACTTGGTCGGACCAGGTGTACGAGCCATTCAAGCCCGCGAGCTTTGCAATGACGATATCGAAGCCATTCGCCGCCGTCGCGACACTGGCTGCAATCAAGAGATCGCCCACCGAATTGGCGGCAATCCCGCTGCCGCTATCGACGCCGCCCGCAACGGGACCATTGTAGCTTTGGGTCCAGATGAGCGTGCCGTTCGGATCGTACTTGCGCCCCACGATGTTCGAGTCCGTGGCCGTCATTTGCTCGGTGCCGATGACGCTTACATTGCCTTGCGCATCCGCCGTGACTCCGCTGAAGACATCGTCGCTATTGAAGGGATTGTTGTACGTGCGGGTCCAAATCAAGTTTCCGGTCGAGCCGTATTTGGCTACCAATCCATTCTTTCCTTGGCCCGCGACCGTCGTATACCCGGCCACGAGAATGTTCCCATTGGCATCGACCTTTACCGCATTCCAACGATCCTCGGACGCGCCGTTCGCATTGTAGCTCTGCGTAAACATCGGCGTGCCCGAAACGATGCAATTGTTGTTGCAGCCGTCGCCATTGGTCATGTTTCCGTCGTCGCACGGCTCGCCGGGGCCAACGAATCCATC
>CAZETM010000290.1:1312-10577 GCA_964514885.1 uncultured Polyangium sp.
CCGCAAACGGCATTCTTGCACGTGAGCGTACAGGCGCCGGTATTGGAATTGTTGGCGGCCTGATCGCATTGCTCGCCGGGGCCAACGAAGCCATCGCCGCAAACCGCATTCATGCACATCAGTGTGCAGGCGCCGGTATTCGAGTTGTTCGGACCCTGATCGCATTGTTCGACGCCTGATTGCATCAAGCCGTCGCCACAGACCGCATCTTTGCACAATGACGTGCAAGCGCCCATGTCGGAGTTATTCGCACCGAGGTCACAATCCTCGACGCCCGTCTGCACCAGGCTATCGCCGCACGTTGCGCTCACGCATAACGACGTGCAAGCGCCCATGTCCGAGTTGTTCGCGCCGTCGTCGCAGCCTTCGACGCCCGCTTGAATCAAGCCGTCGCCACACGCAGCGGCCTTGCACATCGACGTGCACGACCCGGTGTCCATGTTCGCGGCCCCTTCGTCGCACGCTTCGCCCGCCTGGACAAACCCATCGCCGCACGCCGCGTTTTTGCACATCGACGTGCACGCGCCCGTGTCGGCATTGTTTGCCCCTTCGTCACAATCTTCACCCGCCTGGACAAACCCATCACCACATGCGGAAGTTTTGCACATTGAAGTGCACGCGGCGGTGTCGGCATTGTTTGCCCCGTCATCACACTGTTCGCCCATCTGGACAAACCCGTCGCCACACGTGGCGCTCTTGCACGTCAGCGTGCAAGCAGCCGTATCCGCATTGCTCTCGCCTTCGTCGCATTCTTCGACGTTGGCCAGGACCAACCCATCGCCGCATGCAGCGTTTTTGCAGGCCGCCGTGCAAGCCGCAGTGTCGGCGTTGTCCGCCCCGGTGTCGCACTCCTCGCCCGTGTCGACCGCGCCGTCCCCGCATCTCGGTGCCGGCGGGTTTTCGCCCGTGGCAGGGTCGCAGCCGATTACCGAGGCTCCGGTGAGCATGACCAGAAGAGAGGCGAAAGCCCCAAGCCTTGAAGTACCAAAAAGGTTTGTTTTCATGGTCGCCCGACATGCCACGCTTTTTGTCAGGACGCAATCAAGGTCGGACACAAAATGTCCGTGGAGGATAAGACTATCCCTGGAATATGCGGGTGGCGGTATTCGAGTGCACGTGGACGAAAGAAGTGAGAGGGCTCGCTTTGAAAGGTGGCTACTTCGCTTCCGGCAACCATACTCGAAACGAAGTGCCTTTGCCGATTTCGGAGACGCAATCAATGTGTCCGTAATGCGCGATCACGATACGCTGCACGGTGGCTAGGCCAATGCCGCTGCCTGGAGCAGACGAGCCTGGAACGCGATAAAACGGCTCGAAAATCCGTGGAATGGCGTCGCTGGGTATTCCGGGCCCCGTATCGGTGCATTCGATTTCTACCCCGCCGCTCGAACCGTGCGCACGAATCCACACCTGGCGTTCGACGCTTTGGGCAATGAACTTCAATGCATTGCCAAGTAAGTTGTGCATGACGACGCGCAGCAGCTCGGCTGAACAAGCAACCGTCAAGTCGTCCAAGTGCGTATGCACAGTAGCTTGCGCCGCCATGGCCATTGGAGCCAAGTCTTCGTTTATTTCGCGAATCGTTTCGCGCACCGATGCCGGGTGGAATTCGTCTACGCTGTGACCCGATCTGGAGAAAGCAAGCAGGCCTTCTAGAGTGGCATTGGCTCGCGAAATGGATCGCTCGAGCGCGACGTGAATACGTTCTCGGGTTTCCTCATCTTTGGCTTTTCGTAAACGCGCTGGGGCAAGCGAAATGGGCATGAGCAAATTGCGCAGGTCATGCGCAATGCGGCCTGTGAACGCGTCGAGCTCGGCGTTGATCTCTTTGAGGCGACTCACGGTCTCGGTAAGCTGCTGCCGGGCCTCTTCAGCGATTTCGCGAGCGCTTTGTTCACGATTCAAGAGTGTCACGTTCTCTTCCAACCCGCGCCGGATCCGCTGCATCGTACGCAAATAAAGCAATCCCAGGCTGGCGATGAGCACCACGGTGAATGCAACGACCAGGATGACCAATCGAATTGCACGAGTCGCGGATTGCTGCGCATCCTGCCGGGCAATCTCGAGACGCGTGTGGACTTCCAGCGTTGCATAGGCGATTGCCGTCTCGACTGCTGCCAATTTGGGCACCGGTCCGGCTTCGAAAAGCTCAGCGACATCTTCACGTGTGCCCCCTGCGCGATAAAGGGCGATTACGCGAGAAATCGCCGCGTGATGCTCGTCGGCAGCGCGTGCGATACGTTCGAGTCGTTCGCGTTCGCTCGGGCTGTCCGATTGCTCGATGAATCGATTCAGGTGCTTGGTGAATGCTTGTCGTGCCGCGTCGCTTTCATCCAGCCGGATCGGGTTTCCTGAGAGCAGGTAAGCCCGAGCTTGCGCCACTCTTTGCAGCGTGAGGGACCATAACCGCTCCATTTCGAGCAGCTCGTGGGCATAAATATGTTCGACCCGTTCCCTGCTACGCAGGGCCGATTGCAGCGCAACGCTCGAAACGATTCCAATCAGAAGCGCAAAGATGACCGCAACGAGATGACCAGCCGCAATGCTGTACGCGGCGGGAAACCGCAGATTCGTCCACGCGAGCCGATGATTATGTGGACGCTCGGGCAAGGGCACGAGCAAGACTAGGCACGCGACGTACCACCGATGCTGTGCGCGCCTTGGGGACAGTTCGCATCAAGGAACGAGCGTGGCCGACACGTCTGCGACGTTTGCCAATCCTGGCACGTCGGAAACCACCGCCGCGTTGCCATTGACGCGTGCATGGCGCAGTTTACCACCCGTGGCATAAACGATTTCTGCGTCCGCACCGGACAAACCACGCGTCACGACAGGCGCCGACGACGGACCAAGCGGCACTTCGACCGCCGTGATGCCTCCAAAAGCGCCGTCTTTGCCTCGGACAAAGTAAATGCCCTCATTGAGCAATCCATGGTAAGCAATGACGATATCTCCGCCCGGGGCGACTTCCGCAGCGGCCGGCTCGTGCGCCGTCGCAGCCGTCGCAATGGGCTCCTCCGCGGTCCACGTGTTTTGCGGAGTCACCAATTTCACCATGCAAATGCGGTTATCGGTTTGGCGCACATAAATGATGCGCAGATCCATCTCCGCGTCGACGAATGCGAATGGACGCATGGCATTCACCACCAACGACGTGGGCGCTTGCGTCGACGGCCCCCAAGCCCCACCGGGACTGATTTTGTACGAATAATAGAGCCGCGAATCGTCCCCGGCATACACGGCATATACGCCCGCTACTCCGTCGTTGGCCAATTTCGTAGCGCTCGGACCAAACGCCTGATTTTGCACCATTCCAGCCGGTACGGGACCAAAAGGTCCAAATGAAATACCATCGGCATTTTGCGAAAAATAATGCTTGTTGTCCGTCCCGAGGAACGTAATGACGGAAGCTACTCCGGCCGCCGCCGTCGCGGGTCCGTCCTTGGCGAACCCGAAAACCCCAACCTTCGCAGGCGTGCCAAATCCCGATGCTTTCGTCCAGTTTGTCCAGTAAAGCTCGTTGTTTTCGTCAGCCACGCCGCTCGAGCGACGATATACCGCGAGCGCTCCTCCGGCCATTCGAGGTGCAATTTCAGCAGAATGAAATGAAAGATTGAACGGTGCTGTCGTCCAGCCTGTACCAGGCTCGAAATATGCTCCACCCGCGGACGGTCCGGCAACAGCGACCAGCGTTCCCGTTGATCCGCCTCCGCCTCCGCCCATACCTCCGCCGCCCATTCCCCCGGAGCTTGATGATGCGCTGCTCGCCGAGCTGGATGCACTGACCGATGCACCGCCCATTCCTCCTTCACCGCCCGCGCCACCCGCGCCACCCGAGGCTCCTTCGCCGCCGCCCGAAGAACTGCTCGAAACGCTGCTGGACGAACTGCTCGAAGACGCCCCCGAACTCGACGAGAGCGAGCTTGCGCCGCCTGTCGAATTGGGCAGTTCGGAGCCCGTTGCGCACGCAACGAAAGTGAAAGGGAGGGCAATGATCAAGCTGAGCGCAAATCGCATGGTTTCTTTTTCGCGTACGTTTCGGGGCGCGTCAAGATCGTTTGGTCAAACGCTGGGCTTTGGACGGTACGGAAGCTCGAGCGTGAATGTGGCACCTTCACCAGGGCGACTATCGACGCTCACGCGGCCGCCATGCGTTTCGGCCACGCTTTTTACGATTGCAAGCCCTAGTCCCGTGCCGTCGCGCTCGGCATCGGTGGTAAAAAATCTATCAAAAATGCGAGGAAGAATCGCAGCCGGAATTCCCGGTCCACGATCACGAACGGTAAAACGAATCAAGTCGTCTGACGGACCGCCTTGGACGGTCCCTTCGACGGTCCCTTCGACGGTTAAGGTGACCGGCTCGCCAGCGGTTGAGAAGCGCACGGCATTGTCGAGTAGATTGCCAATGGCGGTTTCGAGGTCCATCGGGCGACAGGTGAGAATTCGCTCGTTGGCGGAAAAATGCAAAATGACGGGTTGATCGGGACTGGATGCCCGTTCGACCGCGCGCGCGGCGAGCGTTTCGATATCGCACGGGCGCATTGGCTCACCAGATGCTTCGATGCGGGAGAGTTCCAGCAGGCGAGAAACCAATCGGTCGAGCCTGACGACATCGAGTTCGATATTGCGTAGAAATTTGGCTCGCGCATCCGGCTCGTCGAGCGCACCCTCGCCGAGTAGCTCAGCCGCGCCGCGAATCGAGGTGAGCGGTGATTTGAATTCGTGTGCGACATCGGCCGCAAAGTCCGAAATGTAGCGCATGCGCGCATCGAGGCGTTCTTTCATGGCTGCGAATGCTTCGCCCAGCTCGCGTATTTCCCCGCCGCCTCCTTTGGGAACGATCACGTCTCTTTCCCCGGCAGCAATGCGTTTGGCGGCCCTGGAGAGCCGACCGAGCGGTCTGGAAATGCTCAAGGCGAGCAGAATCGAGATGAGGCCAGTTCCCAATAATGCCACAGCCAAAACTCGAACGAGCCCAGAACGAATACGATACAATTCGACGAGCACGGGTTGCGTGGACCGAGCGAGATACACGACGCCGCGTACTCCACCCAAACGAATGGGTTCGGCGAGGAACAAGAACACACCGGGCTTGCGATCCCGCACGCGCGTATACGTGGATTTATTGCCTCCGAGCGCTGCGCGAACTTCGCTCCGACTTGCGAGCACCGGCCATCTTTCCCCGGGATCTGTGAATACTTCGATGACTTGACTGACCTCGCGTGAACGTGGCAATACCGAAGGCGGCATGGGCTCGGGGCCTTCGGGCGGACCTTCTGCGTGAGAATCGGCTACGACCGCGCCGGTATCATCGACGATACGAATTCGTGTGCGGGTACGTTTGGCGGCCGCTGTCAGAATTTGTGCGTACTCGGGGTCGCCCAAAGGTTTGCCGTTGCGCAGGCCCGTCTCGATGAACGAGCGCACGAGCACGGCTTGATTGGACATGTCTCGTTCGAGCGCATCGAGCAATTCGCGCTCGTGAATGCGGGCAAACTCGATGCCGATTGCGGGCACGAACAAGGCCAGAAGATTGACGAGCAGTAGCCGAAAACGAATGCGGCCAAGAACGCGGGCAAGAACGCGGGCAAGAACGCGGCCAAAAGCGACAAACCATTTGCGCACGACGGACCTCTAACGGACTCGAAGCTCTTTGGTAGAGTTCTTGGGCGACATTACCATCGATTCGGCTGACGGTGGTAGAATCTTGAGCGGCTGTCCAAATATCTTGCGATTCGGGGTCGTCCGGTTTTAGACTGCCGAACATGACATCGTTCACGCTGGATATCGAACATCATGTGGAACGTTTCGATCGCGATGGGTACACCATCCTGGAACGGGTGATCGAGCCGGAGTTGCTCGATGCGATTGCCGATGATTTGAGGCGGATCGAACGGGAGCGAGCCATCGTGCCCGCGCAAAACCTTTTCGAGGGATTGCGGACGGTGCGAATCTACAACCTGCTTGCTTTCGGCGCGCCCTTCGATCGGATCGCGGCGCATGACCGAGTGCTTCCGCTCGTCGAGCGTGTGCTGGATCGGGGTTGTTTGGTTTCTTCCGTGTCGTCGATTGCGATCGACGCCGGCGAGACTCCGCAGCCATGGCATGCCGACGATCAGCACATTCCTTTGCCCAGGCCGCACGTGCCGATCGTTTGCAACACGATGTGGGCGATTACGGATTTTACCAAAGACAATGGCGCGACGCGGTTTGTCCCGGGATCGCATCGTGCCGTGGAAACTCCGCCGCCATTTGGAGATATCGACGGAGCGATTGCGGCCGAAATGCCCCGAGGCAGCGTGCTCGTCTACAATGGCAGCTTGTGGCACGGAGGCGGACCGAATACCACTGACTCGCGCCGCGTTGGCGTGGCGATGAATTATTGCGCCGGCTGGGTGCGCCAGCAGGAAAACCAATTGCTCGGCATACCGCTCGACGTGGCTCGAGGGTTTTCTACACGTCTGCGCAAGCTCGTCGGTTGGGGTCTATACAAGAAGTTGATGGGACACATTGACAAGTGCACGCCCGAATATCTGCTGGATGGATCAACGCCCAAAAAGGTCGTGGGCGAGGTTTGACCAGATCGTTTGACTTGAAAGCGTTTCCGGGACTCGTGAATCGTCCGGACAACTGCGAAGACGTTTGAGTACAAATGAATGCGGTTCGTCTCGTATCGTTTTGCGTCGAACGCTGATATTTGGCTCCAAACACTCTGGTCAAGGGAAAACACGCGCCGGAGCATTTCGAGAGCTGGTCATTCAATTGACCACGCTTATGGCTGTACGTTTATGCCTCGACTCGCCAATGGCGTGTAAATGCAACCGAGACATGTAAGCGCCAATGTCGTGATCATGTGATCATTTGTAACTATCTGGAAAGTTGTGACTTCTCGACTTGACGGAGGTCAGAAGTATCTGAATACTGGACAGTGCCGGTCGATAATCGAATTCGGCGGATCTGGGATTCTCTCTTTTGGAGGTGCTTGCTCATGCGTCTTCGTTCACTTGTAGCGCTTGCTCCCGTTGCTTTGTTCGCCGTTGGCTGTTCGGTGGATAGCGATGTCCCTGATCAGCTCGACATGCCGGGCAATGACGACCTCTTCATCCATAACGACGAAAACGCGACCAAGCTTGCGGCCGATCTCGGCCTCGAGAAGGTTGCGCAGAGGCCGGAACTGATCCTTGGCGTTGGCGATTTGTCCGTCAAGCGAGTGCATATCGATGAGCGGGGGGAAGCTCATGACCGAATCGTGCAGACGATCGATGGCGTTCCGGTATTCGGCGCCGAAGCGATCGTGAATCTCGACCGTCGTGGCGAGATCAAGAACGTGGTCGACAAGTTCGCACGCAACATGCGTGTCGACACGAAGGCATCGATTTCGCAAGACGACGCGCGCAAGCTTGCGTTTGCCGCGGTCGAAGGCGTGATCGAGAAAGAAATCAAGGCCGATCTTCAAATCATGCCTCGCCCGCAACTCGGTGCGGCATTGACGCATCGCTTCCAATTCGAAGGCACAAATAATGACGGCGACCCCGCGATGCCGGTCGTTTTCATCGACGCGCATTCGGGCGAAGTGGTGATGTCGTTCGACAACCTCAAGACCGGTCGCAATCGCAATACCTACAACGGCAATACGCTTTCTTCATTGCCCGGCACGCTCGTTCGTAACGAGGCGTCGGCCAATAGCGGTGATGCCGTTCTCGATGGCGCGCACAACAACATTGGCATTACGTACGACTACTTCTTCTCGAAGCACGGACGTGACAGCTACAATGGGTTGGGCGCCGAACTTCGTTCGACGGTCCACCACCAGAAGAATTACGTCAATGCCTTCTGGAACGGCACGCAGATGGTGTACGGCGATGGCGACGGCGTGCAATCGGGTCCGCTCATCGTGCTCGATGTCGCGGCGCACGAGCTGACGCATGCGGTCACCGACACTTCGTCCGACCTCATTTACAGCAATGAGTCCGGTGCGCTCAACGAGGCCATGAGCGATGTGTTCGGTGCGGCTGTCGAGGCATTCCGTGATGGTGCCGTTTCGGGCAATACGTGGAAGATTGGCGAAGAGTGCTGGACGCCGGCTACGGCGGGCGACGCGCTTCGGTACATGAATGATCCGGCGATCGCGGGTGATTACGACTATTACCCGACGCGTTACGTCGGTACGTCCGACAACGGCGGCGTGCACTGGAACTCGGGTATCGCCAATCTCGCGTTCCAATTGGCCGTCGTGGGTGGCTCGCATCCGCGTGGCAAGTCGAGCACGGTGGTCTCACCGCTCTCGTCCAATTCGCTCACGAGCATCGAAATGGGCGCGGCGATCTTCTATCGTGCCAACACGACGTGCCTCACGCCGAGTTCGACGTTTGCCGATGCGCGTAGCTGCACGGTTGCCGCAGCCAATACGCTTTACGGTGCTTCCGCCGCTACAGCGATTGGCAATGCATGGACGGCCGTCGGCGTCGCCGCTGCGCCTTCCTGGAACGTCATTGATACGAAGAGCAACATCTCCGGTGCTCGTCGTAGCAAAACGTATTACACGTACGCGACGCCTGCAGGTGCCGGAAAGATCAAGTTCGAGACGTCGGGCGGCTCGGGCGATATCGACCTCTACGTGAAGTGGGGCAGCACGCCCACGACCTCGAGCTACGATTGCCGTCCGTACGCGGCAGGCAATGCCGAGGCGTGCACGTTCGACCCGGCCAAGGCCGGTTCGTATTACGTCATGGTTTACGGCTACCAGGCGTTCTCCGGCGCGACCTTCAAGGCCAGCACGGCGCAGTGATTTCCAGGGGCGCTGCTCGAAGTGGCAGCGCCTTTTTACCTCGCCCCGACAAACTCGCCTTTACGTCCCCGCAAATTTATATCCAACGCCATGCACGGTCATGATGGGATCGTCTGCACTGGCTGCGCGAAACTTTGCGCGAATGCGCCGAATGTGCGTATCGATCGTGCGTTCCGTAATCAGGTTGTCGAATCGGTAGGCGCGAGTCATGAGCTGGCTGCGCGAGAAAACGATTCCCGGTCGTTCGAGCAATGCTCCCAGCATGCTGAATTCCGTGGACGTGAGCGGTACGAGTACGCCTGCCACACGCGCCTCGTGCCTTTCGATATCCAATTCGACCGGGCCGTGCGATAACACCTTGCGCGCATTTTCTTCGGGTGCATCGACGCGGCGAAACATTGCTTTGACACGCGCCACCAGCTCGCGAACCGAAAATGGTTTGGTCAGGTAATCGTCGCCGCCCAATTCCAAACCCAA
>CAZETM010000291.1:0-10566 GCA_964514885.1 uncultured Polyangium sp.
GCGCCTTCGGATGTCGTGCCATTGACCATTGTTGCGCCCGCGACGACGGGTCCATTGATCATGGGCGGATCGGAGCGCAAAATGTCGACGAGCACAGGAGCGAGCCCGAATGTACTGTTTTCCGTGTCGCGTCCGACGCCATTGTCACGGAATTGGGTTTGCAGGTCAATCGTGTATAGACCCGGCATAACCGCTTGGCCCACGGTTGCGTCGAGATCGACGATGAGCTTGCCGCCGTTTTTGGGAACGAGCGCGAGACCGGCCGTAAAGGTGAGCACGTCGCCCGCAATTGCTGGATTGGCCACGTTGACGCCATTGATTTTCGCAGGCGCGCAAGGAGCTAGCGAACAGAAGGAAAAACCCGTCGGTAGCTTCACCTTGACGAACGATGCTCCATTGAGCGTGGCATCGCCCGTGCCGCCATTCGTGGTCGTCGCCGTATAATGCACGACGCCACCTTTGGTGGTCGCGGGTGGATCCGTGACCGGAGTTGTCGTCACGGTCGCCGCGTGGGTCACCACGACAATGGGTTGGATATCCGTCAATGCTACGACGGAAAACCCTGGCGCGGGAAGCGCATCGGAGACGTATCGCGCCCGATTGAGCGTCGACAAACCACCACCATTGACGTCCATGTTCCATTGGAACGTGTACGAATCACCCGGGGCCAAATTCATCGTCGGCCACGTGAGGAGTCCATTACCAACGACAGGTGCAGGGCCTTGCAAGGTGCTCTTGAAGGCAACGTCTCCCGCTACGAACGTATCGGTCACGACGACATTCGTTTGCGGATTTACGCTAAGGTTTTTCCCTTTGATCGTGTAGGTGAGGACATCGTTCGTCACCGCGATCAGTTTGTCCACGCTCAGCTCGAAAAACAGATTGAGCGAGACGCACGCCGGAGCCGGTACGAAATAGCGCCACACATTGTCTTGCCCGTTTTGCGGCATGGCTGCATCGCCGCCAAAAACTTCCGAACAATTGACGTCCATCGCCATCGTCGGATCGAGCGGCAATGCTTTGACCCGCAAGGATACTTCCGCGAAGTATTCCTCGCCTACGATCAGCTCGCCCACGGCGAACCGTACCGCATTGGTGTTCGGTGGCAACGGATTGTCGAGCGACAAGTCCCAGCCCGCGTCGGTTGGTACACCCACGCGCACATATGCGCCTGCGCAACTTTGGCAATTCGTCGCTCCGCCGGTGCCAATCTCCGAGCCCATCGCACGAATACGCTGCCACGGGCCAACTGGAGCATCCGCATTTGCCGTCTCGTCGTCGTCGAGGTCCGACTTGCATTGAGGATCGTTTGGATAATCCATCAATCCATCGGCGTCGTTGTCCATTCCGTCGTTGCATTTCGGCAGGAGGACCTTCTCGAATTTGTAATGCGTTTGCGGTCCCGCCACGGCGGAGCCAAAGCCGAATGGGGTATGTCCCGTCCCACCCGTGATGCCACCACCGGACCCGTACGCGAGAGTCTGCACGCGATCCCACTCGTTGTGCGAATAGAAGGGCGGCCCGGCAAAACCGAGGAACTGATCCAATTGCCCAGCGCCCGTGGGGACCGGAGTCACGACGATTCCATTGAGCACGGTAATGAAGGCATTGCCGGGATTTCGCACGGTGCGAACATCGGTGCTGAAGAAGATGCCCGTGTCGGCATAAACCGCGGACAAGGATCCACTTTCGAGACCGATGCCGCCAAAGTTTCCGTTTCCACGCGGGCCCCAACCGTCGTCCATTTGCGGACCACGTTTGGGTGCAACGGTTTTGCCATTGCGATCGATGATTCGAGCGCCAACGACTTCGGTATTCGCAGGAACGTATTCGGTGATGTATCCACCGGCGCCATGCGACGCATTGTTCGGCACGGGTGTGAATTGAAGGATGAACGTGAGCACGTCGCCCACCTTCGCCTTCGTATCGGTCCCCATGCCTCCAGGCGTTGGATTGCCTTGCGGATCGAGCGCAATCACGGTCGATTGTGCGATTCGCTTGGCAGTTTGAACTTGCGCAACACTGTGTGCATTCGCAAGCGTCGTCCACAAGAGCGGAATGGATGCCGCAAAAAGAGCTAAAGACACGCGTTTCACGATGCACCTCCTCATTTCGGAACCGGCGGGGGGTCCGGGATTTCTCGCGGAACAATGATGTAAACCTTGCGTACGTCGAGCACCGTCACGAGGTCCCCGAGCACGCGAATATCAGCCGCGAAGAGCTGATCGACTTCGAGCGGTTTTTGGAAGTCGTTGTAGCCCTTCACGTCGAACGTTACCGTGCTGCCCGGCGTGACGCTGCGGAAAATGTCGCCATCAATGGTCGCTCCCGCAGGCGCAGGAGCCACCGGCGTGACGGACGCAATGAAATCCGCCGTCGTAAAGCCAGGCGTCACCAGCTCGCCATTGATGCCTTTGGTCACGCCGACCTTGTCGGTCGAAATGTCGAGCACTCCGAACTGCGCAAGCTGCACGACGGCCGACGTAATGAGACTGCCGAGGCCCGAGCCATTCGGCAAAACGTCGAATACGACCGGACAAACGGGATTTCCGCCGACGATCGTAGGATCGCGCGGAGCACCGGCCACGCCCGTGAGACACTTGCCCGTCGCCATGTCCGGCGGAATGAACGCTTTGGTTGCAATGGCCAATTCTTCGAGCTGCGCTCGCGGATCGTTCGCCGTTCCAACGTTCTCCAAGCTATCGATACCCACGACGCGCGCGCCAATGGCCCCGAGCGCCGCCAGCGCTTCTTGTTTGCTATGCGCCCCGGGAACGACGGTTTGGTAATCCATCGATTCGTGCGAAATGGCATCGGTAATTTGGATGATGATGGGCAGCGCATCCTTGCGGAAAGCCACTCCACCAATGCCTGGCGGTGCAAATGGGCCGAAACCCAAGTCAGGCATCCCCGTACCGCTCGCCCATTGATAGAGCGCCTCGTACCCGGATTCCGGAACGTCGAGGCCACCGACCGCGGGCGGCAGCAAGGACAATCCCATTCCAATCTTTCCGACGTCCGTCGTAATCGATTGAAGCAGCTCGTAAGGTTTGTCTCCGGGCAAGCCGAATGGCGCCAGCGGCATGTCCTCGAACCGCCCAACACCGAATGCTGCATCCGGAATGACCGCGCTCACGCCCGGCACGATGGTTTGTTCCAGAGCTGCTTGAATGGCAGCAATTTCTTCGCCGAACGACCCTGTCGTATCAACCGAGAAAAACACGTCGGCTTGACGTACGGTGGTCGTGAAATCGAGCTGTCCCGTCTTTTCCGCCCCAAGGTACGGCAATACGAAGTAGAAGTCGCCCGCAGGAATCGATACCGCAGGATCGCTCGGATCGCTGCCGGCGATCCATTCCACCACGTCCGGGGTGCCATCACCATCGGTATCAGCCGATTGATTCGACGATTCACCCGGATCGACGACGCCATTGCCATTCGGATCCTCCTGCGCGTCGGTGACGAAATCACCGTCGGCATCGAGATCCAAAAAGTCGGGCGTACCATCGGCATCCGTATCTACAGGAGGCGTGCTCGCATCGGCATCACCCGCCTCGAGGGAGTCCTTGATGCCATCGCCGTCGCTATCGTCGTCGTGGAAATTCGGAAGGCCGTCCGTGTCTGGATCTTGACCGCGCTCATGCCGATCCGCAATGGTGTCCGCGTCGCTGTCATCGTCGAGATAGTCCGGTTTGCCATCCCCGTCCGTATCGACGACGGCATACTCGGCGCCGAGCTCTTCGCTGTCGGTCAGCCCATCAGCATCGCTATCGGTATCGCGATAATCCGCAATGCCGTCGGCATCTGAATCGACGGGAGGCGTAGCCATGTCGGCGTCTCCCGCTTCCACCTTGTCCGATATGCCGTCGCCATCGCTATCGTAATCGAGCCAGTCGGGGTATTTGTCCCCATCGGTATTGGTATTCGCCTCGCTGCCTTCTTCGGCATTCGAAATGCCGTCGCCATCTGCATCCGCAGTCGGGGACACTGACGTGCCCGTGTTATCGACTGTACATCCTGCAATCGTGCAGAACGCCAAGCCAAAGAGGATTCCAAGTCGCCGCATCGGTACCTCCGGAAGAATCGAGGACACCACACCGACGCGACAAATGAAACGTTTTTCGGCGGATATTTATGAGGGAGAATTTATGAGGGAGAAGACAGGGCGGGAGATGAAACGCGGGGCGGAAAGCGAATCACGCCACCGTATCGCCGGGATCCGGCACGCTCAGCGTCTTGCCTAGCTCGACTGCCTTCTGAATTGCGGCGTCCAGAGCATCTTTGGCTACTTGCGGCCCGCCCATTGCGAGCGGCTCGGCAATGACTTCGTGGAACGGCCCGAGGCCGATCAATCCAAATATGGACTTGAGGTACGGGACCTGAAAGTCCATTGCGGCATAAGGAGAACCGGGCGGATATGCACCATCGCGTGTCACGAGCAACACGACGGGACGGCCGGTGAGCAAACCGATGAACTCGCCTTTTTTCTTATCGAATTCGAACGTCAAACGCGCCTGAACGACGGCGTCGATCCAACGCTTGAGCTGCCAAGGAACTGAAAAGTTCCACATGGGCGTCGAGACGACGATCAAATTGGCGGCGTGCAATTGATCGGTCCAGCGAGAGAGCGCATTCCAACGCGTGGCCATTTCTTCATCGAGATTGCCTTCGCCATAAAGCATCTCGAATTTCGTCTGTACGTCCCACTCGTCCCACGCGGGGAGTTTTTCCGCGTCACGGGCCAAGTCGATTTCCACGCGTTGAGTTCCGGGATTAGTGTCGAGGTACGACTCGAAAAACGCATCCCGCAACTTACGGGTGCGGGACTTTTGAGCCCGCGGAAGCGCAAACAAATCGAGCACGATGGCCATGGCGATGATCTCCCCTTCTTTATTTTTCGCAAGCCACACGCATTCTTCGCGTGGCAATTTCGTAACGACGCCATAACGCAACACGTTTGGCGTGTAAACCTGGTTTTACTTGGAAACACTGCGGAACGCCGCTCGACTTCAAGCCGCCGCTCCCCACTCGACATCGAACTCGAGCTGCGATCCTTGCGCACCCGACGAGCTACGCAGCCCACGCGCGAGATTGCGAACGCCAGCCAGCAGCGGCTCGCTCGACGAAGTCAACCACGCTCCTCCAAGCGCCACCTGACCGCCGATGTGCACGCGGAAGCTGACTTTCTCACGGGTAGCCGAAATCTCGAACGTGCCCGCTCCTCGTGACAACGCAAAACGCGCAAGATCCGACACCGCCGACTGCAAAAGCATGCCGCGGTTCCATTCCATTCCAAGGTACACGCAGAGATACCGAACGTAGTTACGCAGCGTGATGACCGAGATCTCGTCCTTCACCGCCAGCGTTTTCGTCGGCCGAGGGACCGCTCCCATCTCGCGCAAAAGCTTTCGCTCGAGCTCCGTCGCTTCTTCGACACTGAGTTCGCGAAGGTTACGCACGAGGAAGCTGATGAGGCCCGCTTTGCCCTCCGCGTCCAGGGAATCGACGTGTTTTTCCGCGCGTGCTCCCAGTACCTCCATGGCCGCGTCGAGCGAGGCTGGATCCACGTACTTCGACGCGACACGACGCGCCGCCTGGGAAAAACTCACACCCATGTGCACTCCCTAGGAACCCGATTCAATTCGGGAATTCGACCAAAGCTACGACACTTCGAGCAGCTCGTAAAGTTCGCGTTGCTCGACAACCGAGATCGGCACGCTTTCTCCGCCGGTCCTTGCCAGCTCCGCACTCGCGCGTTAGGGACTGCCCCGTGAAACCCCGTCCCCCGCTCCACCCTATCGCTCGCTTGCCCGAAGAGTGGCAACAGGCGCTCATTGCACAGGGAGAACGGGCGTTCGTCGCTCGCCAAGTTTTCTCGTGGATCCACAAACGCAGCGTCTTCTCGCCCTCCGAGATGACGAACTTGTCCGCATCGCTCCGCGACAAACTCACCGCCGAAGGGCTTGGCCCGGTCGCTGAAGTCGCAAACGTGCATCGGTCCGCAGACGGCACACGCAAGATCGTCTTGAAGCTGGTTGATGGCGCCACGATCGAAACCGTTCTTTTGCCGGGCGTAACTGGACCTCGACCCAAGCTCGACGCCGATGCAGACAAAGGCGCCGACGCCGCAGACGATGACGACGACGAGGACGAAACTGCCGACACGATGAACACCGCGAAGGTGCGCGTTACGCAGTGCATTTCCACTCAGGTCGGATGCGCCATGGGCTGCGTGTTTTGCGCAAGCGGAGTGGCCGGCTTGCAACGACATCTCGGCCCCGAAGAGATCGTCGCGCAGGTCTTGATCGGTCGAGCGTTGTGCGACGAAGACGAGCACCTTCGCAACGTCGTGTTCATGGGCATGGGCGAACCTCTGCACAACTACGAGGCCACTGCACGCACGCTGAAATTGCTCTCGCACCGAGATGGGATCAGTTTGTCCACGCGACGCGTGACCGTGTCGACGTCAGGGCTCATTCCAGAAATCGAACGGCTCGGCAAAGAGTTCCAAGGCCAGGTCGCGCTCGCGATCTCGCTACATGCCACCGATGACGAAAGCCGATCGGCGCTGATGCCGATCAATCGCAAGTACCCGCTCGCAGACCTGATGGCTGCGCTTCGCGACTATCCGCTTCTGCCCAGGCGACGCATCACGATCGAATACACGTTGGTGTCTGGTAAAAACGACACGCAGCAACAAGCGGTTCGTCTTTCCAAACTTCTGCGCGGCATCCCGGTGAAGATCAATCTGATCCCGATGAATCCGATCGAGGCATCGACGCTCGGGCCTCCGGACATGTCGCGCGTGCTCGCGTTCCAGCAAGTGCTCGTCGATGCGGGTTACTCGTGCTTCATTCGCCGGCGTCGCGGGGATGATGTGTCCGCGGCATGTGGTCAGCTCGCGTTGCTCGGGCGCAAACCCAAAGTAAAAGGGTTTCGCTCGGTCGAATCTGACAAATCCACCTCTTGACGACGGGACGTCGAACGAGCAGATCCCGCCCTCGTGTTCGACAAGATCCTCATTGCCAACCGCGGCGAGATTGCTTGCCGTATCGCTCGTACTTGTAAACGCCTAGGCATTCGCACCGTTGCGGTTTACTCCGACGCGGACGCTGGATCGCCTCACGTGCGCATGGCGGATGAAGCTGTGCGAATTGGACCGCCGCCCGTCAGGGACAGCTACCTGTCGATCGACGCGATCGTCGAAGCTGCGCGACAGACGGGCGCGAACGCGATCCATCCTGGATATGGATTGCTCAGCGAAAAAGAAGCGTTTTGCCGCGCCGTCACGGATGCCGGCATCGTCTTCATCGGTCCCACACCGAAAGCGCTCGATGCATTTGGTGACAAGATCAAAGCTCGTGAAGTCGCCAAGGCCGTGGGCGTCAGGCCTCCTTTAGGCACCGATGGACCACTCGCTGCCGAGGATGTCGAAGCGGCCACGCGCGAAGGTGAGCGAATCGGCGTGCCGTTGCTCGTCAAAGCGGCCGGCGGAGGTGGTGGGATCGGCATGCAAATCGTTGAGGACTTGAGCAAGCTGCCGCGTGCGTTGCAGGCATGTTCCGATCGCGGCAAGAGCGCGTTCGGCGATGCTCGCGTGTATCTCGAGCGCTACCTACGCGGACCTCGACACATCGAAGTGCAGGTGCTGTGTGACACGCACGGGAACGCGGTTGCGCTTGGCGAGCGCGAGTGCAGCGTGCAGCGACGTCATCAGAAGATCGTCGAAGAGAGCCCGTCTGCGGCGGAGTTTTTCCAAGGTGACGCGGGTGAAGCAAAGCGGCGCGATCTGTTCGATCAAGCGCTACGCGTCGTGCGTCACGTGGGGTATGTCGGAGCGGGCACGGTGGAGTTTGTCGCGTCGGGTGACGGCGAACTGTTTTTCCTGGAAGTGAACGCGCGACTGCAAGTCGAGCACTGCGTGACCGAGATGGTGACGGGGATCGATTTGGTCGAGCAGCAGATCCGCGTTGCAGCGGGCGAGAAACTTGGTGCGGAGATCTTGTCGGCGACGCGTAAAGGTCATTCGATCGAAGCGCGTGTGTATGCGGAAGACCCGGCGAAGAAGTTTGCTCCGCAGCCGGGCCGGATCGAGAAGCTGATTTGGCCGGATGCAACGGAGCATTTGCGCATCGAAACGGGCGTGGAGCAAGGTTCGGAAGTGACGCCGTATTACGATCCGATGATCGCGAAGGTGGTTTCGTGGGGACAAACCCGTGCGGATGCGATCGCTCGTCTCGATGAAGCGCTGGCGGGCACGACGCTGGAATTGGTTGGCGCGGCCGGTCCTGCCGGGACAAACCTGTCATTTTTGCGTCGCGTGCTCGCTGCGGAACCATTTGCTTCGGCCGCGTACGACACGAGCTTTGCCGAGGCGTTGGCGAAGCAGAAGTAGGGCTGTCGCGTCTTTACGTGGCTACGTGGCTACTTGGCGGCGATCGCTTCGAGTTCGAAATAGAACTGAGCGCCGCCAGTATCTAGGTTATCGAAACCAATTCGTCCGCCGAGCTGCTCGATGATCGCTTTGGCGATGCTGAGCCCGAGGCCGGTGCCACCCTTGAGACGTTTGTCCGAACCATCGGCCTGTGCGAATCGCTGGAAAATACGATTCTTGAATTGTTCCGGAACGCCAGGCCCGTTATCGCGTGCGGATACGCGAATCCATCCGTTCGAGCGCGTGAGCGCGACGCCGACGACGCCATCTTGCAGCGAAAATTTGATGGCATTCGAAATGAGGTTGGAAAGAACCTGCACGACACGATTCGGATCGGAGCGCACGAATGCGGGCCCATCGCATGCGACGACGACCGTCACGCCATGCTGCTCGGCATATGCGCACGTCGCTTCCACAGCCGATTGAATGACCGCACTCATGTCGATTCGTTCGAGCCGGACGGACAATTGGCCCGATTGAATGCGCTCGATATCGATTATGTCGTCAATGAGGCGCATGAGCCGCTCGCTGTTGGTCACGGCCATGGTGACGAGTTCGTGCATTTCCCTGGGCAGATCTCCGAATACGCCGCCACCGAGTAAGCCCAGCGCACCACGAATGGAGGTGAGCGGAGTACGCAATTCGTGGCTGACCATGGAGACGAATTCCGTTTGCATGCGCTCGATTCGTTTGCGCTCGGTGACATCGCGCAAAATGCCTACGAAGGAGTGAGGATAGGCTGGCCCGAGTTCGCTCACGGTAAGCTCGATAGGAACTTGTTTTCCGTCTTCGCGCGTGCCCAGGAACTCATACGGTTTGTCCAGGAGTGTCGACCGTGCTCGCTGGAGATGGCGTCGCAGATCGGATTCGAAAGCAGCGCCTTCCGCGGCATTCATGAACAATGATAACTTTTTGCCAATGGTATCATCGGTCGAACAACTAAAAATTCGCTGCATCGCAAGGTTGAGCCGCTGAATGATGCCGCGGTCGTCGAAAACGATGATGCCATCGGAAACGGAATCGACGACGGCCCTCACGTGCGCCTCGCTCCGTGCCAAAGCGCTTTGATATCGCTCGCGTTCGGTATCGGCTCGGACGGCACCCAAAATGTTGGCGCACGTGGCCACGAACGGCGCGAGTAGCTTGACAAAGTCGAGATCGTATCCGCCTGGACGATTGGCAACACCGACCATCCCGACCAATTTATGGCCTTTGAGCAACGGCAGCCCAAGAAATGACTGAATCGGAGGATGCCCCGCAGGCATACCAGATTCACGAGAAACCTTCTCGGGCTCATTGGCAATCACGACTTCACGCGAGGTCAACACTGCGCCAAGCAATGATTTCTGATTGGGGAGTTCGAAATTCTTCTTGGCCTGCTCTTCGTACAGGTGCCGGGTTTCTTTGGGCCACGTGACGTCATTGAAGGATAACGTGTGCAAAGATGGTGCATCGTCGTCATCGAAATGGACCTCCCCGATGAACCCATATTCACTAAGCGACACGCTTAGGAGCTGATCGAGAAGCTCGCGGAACAGATCGCACGTATCCCGCCCTTCAATGTAAGCACCTTGCGCGGAAGCCACGGCAGCCAATAACGCCGTCGTCTCCTCGAGATCCTTGGCCGTTTGCACACGCTGCGTGACGTTGTGGACGAGACAAACCACTTGGCTGTCGTCCATCGGAGACAGACGCGCCTCGAAAGCTTGAATCCCCTCGGGATACGGCAAGTCATAGTCGAACGTCACCGTGTTGCCTGTCGACAGCGTCTGATTCAGCGCTGCACCGAGTTTGTCGACAACGACGGTCGGCAAGACCTCGGAAAAATGTTTTCCCAGAAATTCATCGGGGGGGACCAGTAGCGTGTCCCGGCCGTGGCATTCGAGAAAGACGCCGTCGGCTCGGAATACGAACATGAGCCCGGGCGCCGCATCCAACAGTGCCACGGTTCGCTGCAAGCGCTGTTCGAGCTCGTGTTCGTTCATATCCGAAATAAATTTTGCCGAATCGTACAAGGACAAACTGTCGATTTCGTCCGACAACTGCCGAGCATAGTCAACCTGCTGGACAGAATCGACCCCGTTGTGGACACATCGACGGAGGCAATCCTGCGTCGTGCCTGGACGAGCTTG
>CAZETM010000292.1:0-10565 GCA_964514885.1 uncultured Polyangium sp.
GTGGCGGTGGCGGTGGCGGTGGCGGTGGCGGTGGAGGCGGTTTGACCACGGGCGGCGGGGGCTTGATCTCCCGACGCTTCGGCTTTGGAATCGCGTTCTCGTCCGGCTTGGACTCGTCCTTGTTCGCCTCTTCGTCCTGGTCGTCTTTTTCGTCGGCTTTCGCGTCGTCTTTCACTTCCGGCGCCGGCGAAGGAGGCAACTCGATGTCGACCTCCATCGGGTTGTTGCTCGGACGAAGACCCACACGCACAGCTTCGACGATCGATCGAATTTCAGCTCGATCCTCGACGACTTTTGCAACCTGCTCCGCACCACCGCCCCCCGCCATATGGGCGAGGATCGCCGTGGAGATCCAGAGAAGGATGGGGATTTGAGCGTCGCGCTGCATGCCGGTTCTTGTGGTTTCCGGATCGCAAGGAGGAAGCCCGAATTCCAATCGGGCACTTGGACGTCACAGGATGACGACAAACATAGCGAAGACGCCGCGAACCAAGGCTCGAAACAGCTATCGCCGAAAGTCGAAAGTAGCATCCACCCCAGAGGCCAGCAACGGACTGAGGCCACAAACACAAAGGCTTTCGTGGGGGAGAACCCGGACCTATGGGCCGGAACGTACGCGGGCGACTGTCATGAGCGGTCGAGAGCCCGAACTGGCGTGATGCAGTTCAAACTTTCGTGATGGATTCCCAGTGATCCGCGATCTCCTGGGCCGTCCACGCTTCTCCCTCGTCTTTGAACTTCCCGGCGCTCTGTACGACCTTGTACGCGAACATTTGCGACCCGGTCACCGCAAGGACGTGTCCCGTCTTGTCCCCACACAAGTCGGACGCGAGAAACAACGCTGCCGGCGCGATGTGATCAGGCGTGAGCGAATCCATGCCCGTCTTGAACATCGGCAGGTCCTCCGTCATGCGCGTCTTGGCCACCGGCGCGAGCGCGTTGACCGTGATGCGCTGCTTCTGCAGCTCGATCGCCGCCGTACGCGTGAAGCCGTAAATGCCTGCTTTCGCCGCGGCGTAGTTGGCCTGGCCAAAGTTGCCGACCATGCCCGAGACGCTCGTCGTGTTGACGATTCGACCGCCTCCGCCTTGGGCAATCATTTGACGTGCAACTGTTTGAGTACATAAGAACGTACCCTTCAAGTGCACTTCGATCACGCGATCCCACTGCTCCTCGTCCATCTTGAGCAGCGTCTTGTCGCGCAAGATGCCCGCGTTGTTCACGAGGATGTCGACCCGACCGAACGCATCGAGCGCGGTGCGTAGAATTCCGTTCGCGCCTTCAGCGGTCGCCACGGAGTCGAAGTTGGCCACGGCCTTGCCACCCATCGCGTTGATCTCGTCAGCGACGAGCTTGGCCATCGCGTCACCGCTGCCCGTGCCGTCACGCGTTCCGCCGACATCGTTGACGACGACACTCGCGCCTTCACGCGCGAACAGAATCGCCTCGGACCGACCAATGCCGCCGCCCGCACCCGTGATGATTGCAACTTTGCCGTCGAGCAGACCCATGCGTGTCCTCCTTGATGAACCGATCGCGATCGTACTGTTCTCGTCTTGTTCTCGTCTTGTTCTCGTCTTGTTCTCGTCTTGACCGCGAGAATGGCACACCGAGCGCACCATGCTCCGTCGATTTCACCCTTCGAGTCACTCGAGCCCGTAACTCGATTCGCCCGTTCCTTGCCCTTCTCCCGCTGGCCGTGTAACGACCAGGCCGCGTGACAGGGCTACAAACGAGAACTGAACGACCGCCCGCGGGGCTCGAGCGTGGCTTTTGGTCCGCGCCCCGATGGACTGTCGCGGCGATCGGAATCGCCGTCGTCCTAGGCGCACTCGGTTACCTGGTTTGGCGAGCCAAACGGCACCGGAGTCGCAAATCTTGAACGGAGCTCTCAGTTGAACAGGCTCGCCCGTCGTGTGCTGTCGGTGATGCTGCTCGGCGTCTGCTTGTACGGCGCCCTCGTGGTCTATCGCGACACCAGCGCAATCAGTGCCGTCTTGGCGCGTTACGCATGGTCCACGTTCGCACTCGCCTGCGCACTCGCCTTCGGCAACTACATGCTGCGCTTCCTCAAGTGGGAGTATTACCTCGCGCGTCTCGACATCCGCGGCATCCCCAAGCTCGACAGCTTGCTCGTGTTTCTGTCCGGGTTTGTCTTGACCATCACGCCGGGCAAAGTCGGCGAAGTCTTCAAGTCGGTCATTTTGTTTCAGCTCAAAAAGATCCCGATCGAGCGAACTGCACCGATCGTGATCGCCGAGCGCGTCACCGATCTCATTGGCATCATCGCGATCATCACCATCGGCAGCTCCAGCTTCCAAGGTGGTCTCATCTGGGCCGGCTTTGGTGCAGCAACCGTTGCGGCACTGCTCGTGTTCATCGCGTTCCCGCGCGTGAGCACGCCGTTCCTCAAACTGCTTCCGCGTCTACCTGGACCGCTCGGACGTTTCGGTGAGCGTCTCGGTCCGAAGATCGACGAAGCGCTGCACGGGCTGCGAGCAATCGTCGCTCCTGCACAACTCGTGTGGCCCACGCTTTTGTCCATCGTCGCGTGGTCGCTTGAAGGCATCGGGTTGTGGGTCATCCTGCGCGGCTTTGGAGAGATTTCGTCGATCGCGCGCACGATGTTTTTCTACTCGACCGCAACGCTCGCGGGCGCGTTGGTGCCCGTCCCCGGTGGCCTCGGGGTGACTGAAAAACTGCTCGAAGAACAAATGGCCCGGCTTGGAGGCATCCCGGCGGCAACTGCCACCGCATCGATGATCCTCGTTCGTTTCGCAACGCTTTGGTTTGCAGTCGCCGTGGGCTTCGCCGCTCTCGGTCTGCTTCGCGCACGTCACGGACGCGCTGTACTCGGCGGAGAACCCACACCAGCACGCGAACTCGATATGTCCACCCCGCCTCCCAGAGGGGCTTGAGTACGATGGAACGTTCGACTTCGTGGACAGAAGAGCTTGACAGGTTGCGTCGCTTGACGATCGGCTGATACACAGCCTGCACGGGCAAACGACCCACAAGGTACGGAAGGAGCCGCCCGCATTTGCGGGCACGCTAAGGCAATATGGCAACCATCGAACGTGGCATCGCACTTGTGCAGCGGGTCATCGAGACCCACAAGGCCCGGTCGTCCGGAGAGGCCGTAGTCGGAGCAAGCCCGGCCGCACTCGACGCACTCGAGTCGAAGCTCATGGTCGAGCTTCCACCCACTCTGCGCACCTTCCTCGCCTACGACTTCACGTTTGCGAGCTTGGGTAAACGCTTCAAAGGCAAGCATCGCTTCGGCACCGACGCACGAGCGCCCAAGCCGAAGATGACCTCCGTCCGCAAGCTGGCCGAAGCGATGGTCGAGCTGGGATGTACCGACTCACGCATCCGCGGAAAAGTCGTTCGACTACCAAACAAAACGGGACAGCCGTGGAACGCGCTCTACCTCGGTGAAGCAAGGCGCGATGGAGAGCTGGTCATCCTCGGTCTCGAAGCCGAAGAAACCAACGTGCGCGTGTTCCCTCGGTACACCGCATTCGACCTCTACCTCGCCCATCAACTCGGCCTCGCTCGCTTCTCCGAAAGCCAACTGCTCGAGGATCTCGATTCGCACTTGGCGCACAATCCGGAGCTCATCGCGGGCGAAGAGGACGACGACGATTCGTCCGACTACTGAAGGTCCCCGTGCGGCGCACGCGTAAAGACAACGCACTTCCTCCGCCAGTTACCGCGCACGACTCTCCCGCGATCACGCACGACGGTTCGAGCTTCACGCTCGTCGTTCAACCAGACGATCCTCGCGATCGTCTGGACAAACTCGTCGTGCGGCTGTGCGAACGCGCTGGCTCACCGTCGACGAGAGCCACCGTGCAACGATGGATCGAACACGGCCGCGTGACGGTGGATGGTCAGCCCGCACGATCTGCATCCGCGGTGGCGGTTGGTGCACGTGTATCGATCGCACCCGAAGCGCCTGAGCCAACACGCGCCGAGCCTGATGCATCCATCAAACTCGACGTGGTTTACGAAGATCCGTTTCTGCTCATCGTGGACAAACCCGCTGGGCTCGTCGTGCATCCGGCGAAAGGTCATGCAAGCGGCACGCTCGTGAACGCACTCTTGGGACGAGGTGGGTTCGAACGTGCATCGGCCGATCCACGCGATCCCGAAGGACATCTGCGACCGGGCATCGTGCATCGGATCGACAAGGACACGAGTGGGCTGCTCGTCGTCGCGAAGGATGAAGCCACGCGAGAGGCGTTGAAGTCACTCTTCGCGAAGCACGACATCGAACGTGAGTACGTCGCGATCGTTGCAGGTGAAACGAACGACGCGACGTACCAGACGCTGCATGGTCGTCATCCCACCGATCGCTTGCGCTTCACGACGCATGTCGAAACGGGCAAACGCGCCGCGACGCACGTGCGC
Organism: uncultured Polyangium sp.; assembly: GCA_964514885.1. Classification (GTDB taxonomy): domain Bacteria; phylum Myxococcota_A; class Polyangia; order Polyangiales; family Polyangiaceae; genus Polyangium. The sequence goes on from CAZETM010000292.1 coordinate 4,414, forward strand.
GTGCTCGAACGGTTTCGCGTGGCCACGCTCGTGTCGTGTCAGCTCGAAACAGGACGCACGCATCAGATTCGCGTGCATCTTGCCGAGCAGGCGCGGACGCCGATTTTGGGGGATACGCTTTACGGAAAGCCGCCGAAGGATTCGAAGCTACGTGCCATTGCGGACACGATCGGACGCCAAGCGCTTCATGCGCGGCGGCTGGGGTTTGTTCATCCCGTGACGGGCAAACCTTTGTCGTTTGAAAGTGCGCTGCCGGGGGACATCGCGCAGGCCCTCGAGAGCCTGCGCGCGCTCGTCACCAGATCTTCGACTTGATGTGCCCCTTCGACTTCACGAGGATGTCGACGATGGCGCGGTCGTAGAAGTTTTTTGCGTAGAGATCGGGCGAAACGCGGCTCTTGAACAGAGCTCGCCCTTCTTCGATTTCTTCAGCAAGCACGGTGAAGAGATCGTCGTTCTGGATCCCTCCGACGATCTTTTCTTCATTGTAGAGCGAGAGATCGCTCGCGATGGCGCGCGCCAGACGGCGAGCTGCTTCCTCGGTCTCGATCAGGGGCATCGGGGCATTCCTCCGGGGGGCCGGCTCCAGAATGCGCGGCTTTAGGTGGGATGTCAAAAGTCACTGCGGGTCGGGCTTCATGATCGCCGGTTCTGCTGCGTCACTGCCCTCGAGCTTCGGGGCGAGCGCCATCGCAGCAACCCCAGCAAGCAGCGGAAACGTGACCATGCCGTACCGTCCCGCACCGAAAAAGACTGCATGCGTGAGCGCAGTCATCGCGACGACAACTACAGCCGTCACGGGCAAAACCGGATCGCGAAACAACGTTCGACCACGCCCCGCAACGATGACGACAAGCAGCACGTAACTCACCCACGCGTGCGTATCGAACAGGAACGCGAGAGCGAAGATCGCGATCGCCGACGCCAACCGCGCACGAATGCTCTGACGCAACGGTTTGGCTCGTCGAAACAGATCCTTTGGGGACCAAAGAATCGCCAGCGCGAGCAGCAAACGCTCGTAGGCAGTTTCCACCACTCCGAGCGTGAGCTTGGTTCGATCGTCGAACGCCACGCCGTTCGATTCGTGCAAGTACCAACCTGCTGCACCGCAGTAGTCGAACGTCGCTGCAAGTTTACGAGGCACGAGGCTGATCCACTGCAACGGATGCTCGGTGATGTAGAGCATCGCGGCTTTGCCGAAGCACGCGTCCTTCTTCGCTTCGTCCCAAACTTCGCGACACGTCTCCGGCACTTTCACGGGTGACCACGCGCCCGTCGATGCCGTATCTGCACCGATCAGCAAATTCCATCCACCGTTGTAACTGACCAGAGCACACGTCCCCATGCGCGCGCAGTTACGAACCGTCCACGGTGTGCACAGGACAAACGCCGCCATCGTTGCAACGCCAACGGCTTTCGCTACGCGTCGCCATGCTTTGACCACCAACCATGGAGTCACCGCGATCAGCGCAAACACCGGCGCGAACACAATGCTTTGAGGACGAACGAGTGTCGCCACGCCGACGACCGCTCCGAGCAGCACGAGCCACTTCCACACCGATCGATTGGGCGACTCTTGCGCAGCGTCGCGAACGACTGCCGCGATCCATGCCGCACACGTGACCAGTGAAGCCGTGACGCCTTCGCTCATCAGAGCCGGCGTATACGCGACGAGGCCCGGATGAAGCGCGACCAGAAGCCCTGCTATCAGCGCGTAACGCGGAGCCACCGCTCGCAGTGCCAAGCGATGCACCGCAACTGCAGCGAGCGATCCGATGACGGCATTGAGCGCCATCGCGACAACTGGAAACGCTCCGAAGAGCGCGTACGCACCACCGATGAGCGCTGGGTATCCGACGGGGTAATGCCCGGCATACGTGACGACTCCATCGGACCACAGCCACGTGTAACCAAGCCCGTCAGCAATACGCTGCGCGATGCGGTGGTAGAACGTGCCGTCCGCCGCCGGAGGAAATCGCGACGCAGCCCAAAGAGCGACTGCGAATCGCGCCACGAGCGCAACCACAACGACGATGAACGAGTCACGACGACGAGGCTCGATCGTCACGACGATGGCACGCGCGGAAAGCGCTCCAGAAGCCCCACGCGACGGAGCGCCATGATCACTTCACACGCCGGCAAACCAACCACGTTCGAGTACGAACCTTCGATGCGCAAAGCGGCAAACGCTCCGATGCCTTGAATCGCGTACGCACCCGCCTTGTCGAGGCCTTCACCCGTCGCGGCATACGAAGCGATCTCGTCTTCATCGAGCACGCGAAACGTGACGCGCGTACGCACGGTCTCTGCATGCAGAGCCGTCTTCGGATCGTCCGCCGATGCGATCGCAAAACGCGTCCACACCTCGTGATCTCGACCGCTGAGCGACGCGATCATCGAGCGAGCGTCATCGACACCTGTTGGTTTACCAAGCACCGCTCCATCGAGAATCACACTCGTATCCGCCACGAGAACCGCACCACAACCGGCTGCGTGCGATGCTGCCGCGGCGAGTTTGTCGAGGGCAATACGCTCGAGGTAACCGACCGCTGTTTCGCCTTCGCGCAAACGCTCGTCGACATCGAGTGACACAGCACGCAACGGCAGCCCCAACGTCGTCAGGATCTCTCTTCGGCGCGGCGAGCCTGATCCCAGCAGCAATGGGCGCGATTCATCGATCATCCAAGGCGCTCCACGTTCATCGCCATAGCCAGCTTTGGCCCGCGACGCGCCTTTCGTACCATGCTCGCGTAACGGTGCGAGCCCGACAGAGCTTTGACGTTTTGACTATGGGCGAGAAAAGAGTAGACGTCGTGCGCTCATCGCCTCCCTTGTTTGCGATGGAAGCCCTTACGCTCGGAGCAGGTGCCGCACGCCATGACTCGAGATTCCGCCCCCCAGCTTTTGGCGACTTCTTCGCACGGGGCGCGACGTGCGCGACGCGCGCTGGCATGTTCGATCGCTCTCGTCGTCGGCTCATTGCTGCTCGTTCCAAACTCCGCACACGCCGCCGAATGCGATGCTCGCGCGACGTTCAGCGGATGCGTCAACGCCGACAACCTTTGGCCACACGCTGGCGCAGGCCCCTTCCTTTCGATCGGCAGCCCGATCACCGCGCCCACGGGCAAAGCCTCGTTCGGACTCGTCGCTAGTTACCTCTCGCGTCCCATCGGCTTGCGTGTCGCCTCAGCCGATCCCGATGGCACCATCCTCGCCATCCTCGACAACGTCGTAAACGCTACGTTTGTCGGCGCTTACGGCATCTCGGATCGCCTCGAACTCACCTTCGCCGCGCCCCTCACGCTCTTCCAAGACGGTGGCGGGCTTGGTGCAATCGTCGGCGACGACAGCGAGCTTCGACGCAGCTCCATGCGTGACGTTCGCTTCGGATTCACCGCCGCCATTCTCAAACGACCTCGCGTTGGCAACCAAGATGGCGTGGCTCTGACCGGTCGCATGGAGCTGGCACTGCCCGCCGGTGATGCCGATGCATTCGCCAGCGCGCGTACGGTCACCTGGTTTCCTTCGGCTGTCGGCACGTTCAAAAAAGGCCGGTTTCAACTCGGGCTCGAAGCAAGCGCTCGCGTGCGCGGCGAAAGCCAATTGGCCAACGCGTTCATCGGCACGCAGATCGGCGGAGCCCTCGGCACATCCGTCGACATCCTCAACAACGGCTTGCTCACTGCATCCGCAGAAGCGTTCGCTCTGTACACCGTCTCCAAACAAGAACCCGCCGCAGGTTCTACCGAGACAAACCCGACGCTCATCCCGGCTGAATGGATGCTCTCCGCCACGAGCGCTCCACTGCTCGGCGGCGACATGTCGTTCACTCTCTCGGGCGGCGGTCCCATTCCTTTCTCGAGCGAAGCGGCCGTGACAACCCCAAGGTTCCGCTTTGGTTTGTCCGCGCGTTATGCGCCCACCGGCGGAGACATCGATGGCGACCGAGTGCTCGATCGCGACGATGAATGTTTGACCGTCGCCGAAGATCGCGACGGCTTCCAAGACAGCGATGGATGTCCCGATCCGGACAACGACAACGATCGCATCCTCGACAGCGTCGACAAATGTCGTGACGCAGCAGAGACCGTCGACGGCTTTCAAGACGAAGATGGCTGTCCCGATCCGGATGACGATGGCGACGACATCGAAGACGCGCTCGACAAGTGTCGCAACGAAGCCGAAGACAAAGACGGCTTCGATGATGAAGACGGTTGTCCCGAACTCGACAACGACGGCGACGGGATCGAAGACACGAAGGATCGTTGCCCGAACGGAGCCGAAGACAAAGACGGCTTCAAAGACGACGACGGCTGCCCCGATCCCGACAACGACTTCGATCAGATCCTCGACGCCGCAGATCAATGCCCCACGGCTCGCGAAGATCTCGACGGATTCATGGACACGGACGGCTGTCCCGAGATCGACAACGACGAAGACGGCCTGCTCGATGGCGCTGATAAGTGTCCCATCGATGCGGAAACGATCGACGGCAAGGACGACGATGACGGTTGTCCCGAGACCGGCGCCAAGTCGCTCGTTCGCTGGTCGGGCGCTCGAGTCGTGGCAGATACGGCGCCGCGATTCGTGCCTGGCTCAGCAAAGTTGAGCAAGCCTGCTGAAGAGACGATTCGGCAAATGGCTCAGCTTGCTCGAGGCCGCGCTCCTATCGCCACCATCATCATCGAGGGCTATGCCGATCGCACGAGAGACGAATCTCCTGCCGCGATGGCTCTCGCCGAAAAACGTGCTCTCGCAGTCAAAGCGGTGCTCGTCGCCGCAGGTTTGTCCGAGGATCGCATCGCTGCCGCAGCCGGTGATCAAACGGAAAAACGCGCACCCAACAGCGCGCAATTCGAGATCACCGTGACCAGACAAAAGTCGGAAAAGAAGTAGATGAACGTCGTCGAGTCGAAACGTACACGCCACCTCGTCATCCACGTCGAACGAGGAGAAGAACTTCCCACTGCACTCATCCGCGCGCTCGACGAAGTCGAAGCGAAAGCTGGAACCATCACCGGAACAGGCATCGTCGAGGCCGTCGAGGTCGTCGGGATCGATGCACAGGGGCAAGGGCATCCACGACGGATCAACGCTCCTGCGCTCGTCTCGTTTTCGGGCAACGTCGCGGTCGGACAAGGCACGACGAACATGCAGCTCTTCGGGACACTCTCCCGCGAAGCAGCGCTGGGACAGGAAACGTTCGCCGGACAAATCACGTGGGCACGTGCTCAATCGATCGATCTGTTCGTCACCGTCTTCGATGACGTTTCACTGGCTCGAGAAACCGATGAACACGGCTTCACCTCCGCACTGAATGCAACGTCGCGAGCATCCGGAACCGCACCTCGAGTAACCGTGCAAGAGCCCACTCGCGAAGCAACACGCGAAGTCCCACGCGAAGCCGCTCCGGCCGCAGTGGTGACTGCACTGATCACTCCGCCGCCGCAGCAGCAACCCAAGCCCGTCGCGAAAGAGCCAGAAAACGAACCGAGAGTTCAGCATCAGCAGGCTCAACAAGGATCAGGGCCCGTGCTGTCCCCACCCGCTCGTCTGCACAAGCCGCATGAAGACACCACCGAGGTGTACCCAGAAATCGGTGACCTCGTGACCCACTTCCATTTCGGTGAATGCGAAGTGATCAGCTCCGACGGCGAACGCATTCGGCTTCGACAAATCAAAGATGGTCGCGTGCGCGAAGTGTCGCTTGCGATGCTGCGGATCGAAGGCCCGACGCTCGATGCAGCAGAGAAGCGTACGTTCAAGTTGCACCGGAAAAACTGAAGGTTTTTCCAAACAAACCGCTCGCGGGCACCAGGCTCGCGAGCGTTAGAGCATCAGAAAAGGCGCTGCTTGACGTTGATCGAGTCCCCCGCCTGAAGCGGGACGTCCGCGATCACGTTGTCGATGATGTCCTGCACGCTCACGGTCGCCGCTCGCGTGGAGCCGTTGACTTGACGCCTGATGGTGACGCTGTCCTTGGCCGCCATGGGGTTGAAACCTCCCGCTAGCGAGACCGCACGCAGCAGCGTCATGCCCGGCTCGAAACGCAACGAGCCAGGTCGTTGAACCTCGCCAAGCACCTCGACGCGCTTCGAGTTGTACTCCTTGACGCTGACACTCACCATCGGATAGGTGAGGTAGTCCAGCGC
>CAZETM010000293.1:0-10552 GCA_964514885.1 uncultured Polyangium sp.
CCTTCACCACCCTCGCCATTAGGACGAGTGCCACCCCCTGCGTCACACCCCCCCGCCCATAGCAATTGCCGCCGTGATGCTCAATCCGACCGAAGTTCCGAGAATTTGCAGAAAGCGCCCCATACCGTCCTCCTCGCCAAAACCAAAACATCCGCAGCATATCAAAACCCCCTCGTCCCGTGAGCCTCGATTCACGACACCACACGCGTCCGAAATAAAACCCACACGCCCGTGGCATACGTTTCCCTCGTCGCTGTCACGTTGCCCCTAGCCTTGCGTATTCAGTAATTTGGCACACGATTACTCTCACATGGCAACACTGCGCAGCTCACCAGCGTCACTGCCTCCCTTGGGGCTGGCGACTCGAGAAGAAACCGCCTTGTTGCGGCCCGAGGAACCCCTCGCGCTGCGTGGCTCGGGGTTTGCCCGGGCAAGTGCGAACGAAGGCAAGCTCTGCTTTTTGGGATCGCTGCACGAGCTGGTTGCCATCGGTCTGTACCGGCCCGCGCTCGATGCGCTCGTGTCCGGCGCTGGAGTGTTGATGCGACCGCCCATGGATCGCGCCTATTTGCTGAAGGTGCTCGAAGAAGAAACGAGCCGACAGTTTGCGCATCCGCTGCGACCCGTGGTGGAGCTGGTGCTCAACGCGATCGATGCGTCGCCCGAGCGGCCAGCGCGCGTAGACGTACGATTTGCAAGTGGATCGGTCACTGTGACGGACACGGGCGTGGGCATGGATTTGCTCGCGATCTTGTCGCGTCTGTTCATCCCGTTTGCGACCGACAAACGCGCAGGGATCGATCTCGGACGTTTCGGCGTCGGATTTTTTTCGGTGATTGGGATGGGGCTTCCCGATCCACGAAGCTTGTCGATCGAGGTTGAAACCGGCGACGGAACGAATGGTTTTTCGCTCTGCGTGCGTGCCGATGGTCCCGAAGTGTCTTCGTTGGTTTGCGCCATTCGTCGCATGACTCCGATGCAAGGCACGCGAGCCCGAGTGCGCTCGGCGCTGCTCGAGCCCGACGCGCTGCGTGCGTACCTGCGCGACACGCTGCACTTCTTTCCAGCCGATCACGCGCTCATCGAAGTCGACGGCACGCCCATCAACGACGGCCGATATCTCATGGGCGGCAAGTTCTTCGCCGACTCGATCGGAGAAGCCGAAGAGACACATCTCGCGCGCTATTACGTAGGTGGCCGAGGCCTCGCGATGGGCATCGGTGCAGCGACGTATCACGCGGGCGTGAAGGTCGAAGGATGTTTAGCGATCCCTGAGCTGTCGCTGATCGACTTTCCTTCCGCGGTCGAGCTGACCGAAGGCCGCGATGCGCTGAAGCCTTGCCGCACGTTCCATCGAACTGCTTCCGCGTTTTATCAGCGCCTGGCCGAGATGGGATCGGCACCGGAAACAACACGTCGCACAGCGGATCGCTTGGCTGAACTCGCAGGACAAATCAGCGCGCTGATGTTGCGATCGACGGCTTGGGTCGAAGCGGCACCCGAACTTGCTCGTCGACTGCTCGGACCGAATCGGTACTTGGTCGCGGTCGAAAGGCGCGAGCTGCTCGTGGGTTTTTTTGGCGGCACGATCGAAGAGCGATTGTTCGTGCCCGAAAGTTTTTGGGCCGAGCGAGAGTGGCAAGGGTTTGTCCCAGGAGAACGAGAGCTGCTCGAAGCCGAGCTGGAAATGTCACCCGTCGAGAGTCTAGCGAGCCTCTGTTGGCGCAGGCCGGATCTCGTCGGGTTGTGTGCGCTCGCTGCGCGTGTGGAGCGTGCAGAGCAAGTGCTCGTGTCGCTGGCGCAAGGAAAGCGACTTCCTCCAGGGCCTCTGCCCTGCATTGGACTTCGTCAAACCATCATCATCCGCGAAGACTCACCGGCAGTGACGGGTTTGTCCGAATGGACCGAAACCTACTCGCTGCGAGTCGCCTTCGAGCGCGCGTGTGGAACGCGAGAGCCCGATCTCGAACGAGAGATCATCGTCAACGAACCGCTCGGGAACGGAGGCGTCTAGTGACCGCGATCCATACGGGACGATTGTCGGATCTCTTGCTCGTACGCGTGCATGGTCGCACGTCCGCGTACTTGGCCGCTGACGTGGCCGAACGCGATGCGATGGTCGAAGCATGTCGCCAAGAAGCAACGGTTCCTGATCTTGCCGAACGCATCTTGGCGCGAACGATTTACTCGCAGTCGTCGACACGGATCGCGCCTTTGCGCGAGCTGGTGCAGAACGCGCTCGATGCTTCTCCGCGAGGTCGAGCGATCGACATTCGATCAGCCAACGGCGGAGCCGAGGTCACCGTGACGGATCACGGTTGCGGCATGACGGCCGACGCGATGTTGACCGACTTGCTCGTGCCCTTTCGAAGCGGGAAGGAAGACGTCGAATTCGCGATCGGCGAGCACGGGATCGGATTTTTCAGTGCGCTCGAAATTGCTCCTCGTCTCGAGGTGAAAACGCGCACGCAAACGGAAGGACATTGGCTCCGAGTCGAGCCGATTGGATCGGGCCCGCCGTACACGGACTTCACGTGGACGATTGGCCCGCTGCCACGCACCGATGGATGGACTGGCACGACCGTGCGGCTGGTTTTGGATGAGCCGTTCGGTCGATCTGTGCTCGCCACGGAAGTCGCGATAGCAGCGGCCTTCGTGGATCCTTCGGTTGCGCGAATCTACGTCGATGGCGTGGTGATCAACGTCGCGCGATCGCGCATGCGACGTGCGGCGAAAGTGGCCATCAGCGCGGCGCATTTGGGCTCCATGGGTGAGCTCGAGTTGTGGATCGGTCGTGAAGGAGCGGGCACGCCTCCGCAAGTGACGATCACGCAACGCGGGCTGCTCGTCGCGACACGACAGGATCTGTTTTCTGCGCCGGAGCTTGGGCTGCATCGAGATCTCGTGCGAGCGATCGTGTCGGCGGGGTTTGGATTCGTCGTCGACTTGCCGCTCGACGTGCCTCTGAACAAGGGGCGTTCGGGCGTATCGGCGCAGGGGTTTGCGGCTGTGGAGACGGCGCTCGTGACCGCGTTCGAGAGATTCGTTTTGCACGATGCGCTCTACGATCGCGAGCTGCTTCGAGCTGTGGATCATCGGCTGTCATCGGTGCTCGATCGACTCTTGAACGCGGCATTGTCTGGACAAACCATCGAGAAAGAACGGCCGGCATCCGCGGATGATCCGGCGAGTTCGAAGCACACTCCGCCGGCAATCCCGCCGCCTGAATCGGAGCGTCGGGTGCAGAAGAAACCGACGGTTGCTGCGCCCGAGGAGGTCGTGAGGTTTGCGGATGCGCTGCTCGACACTCCCGCGGTGCGGATGACGTTCGTGAACGACGCGCTCGAGAATCACCCTGGGGTGATCACTTTGCGTCACGCGTTCGAGCTTTACCGGACGGGAAAGCTTCGTCCGGCGGGCGAGCCACAGGTAGCGGGCCGCGTGTTCATTTCGCTCAAGGATCCGCTGTCGGATGCGTTGTGGCGACGCCTCAGCGCGTACGATCTGATGGGCAGCGCGGCTTCCGGAGCGCAGGACAAGCGAGCGAAGTCGGTCGGAGCGGTGGCGATGCCGCGAGTGGATCGCGAGACGCTCCTCGTTCATGCGCGAAGCGTGCGCGGCGTAGACGCGGTGGCCTCGGCGATGACGGTTCTCGAAGGCATCGATGCGGCGCTTTCGTTGGCAACGGACATGCCGCCATCACCGATTTCGGTGCACCAGGATCTCTACGGCCCGGACGAGATGGCCCACACGGATGGCAGTGGCATCAGCGTAAATTTGGCGTCGATACGAGTGCGCGCGCTGCTTTTGGCTGTGCTGCATCGCGACGATGTGGCGGGGTTCGGAGCGCTGGTGGACTTGGTGCTGCACGAGAAAACGCACGTCTCGTTGGCGAGTTTTGTGCCGCATGCGAATGCCGAGCACGGGGCGAGTTTCTACCGCCGCAAGGATCAGTTGCGTCGTCGACTGCTAGAGGCGGTGGCGACGGGGGTGGTGGGCGATCCGATCGTGTGGTTGCGTGCTGCGCGCCGTGGATTAGTGCGGATCGAGCTGCCCGCAACGGATGTGCTGTCCGCGGTGTTTCGAGCTGCCGCGGCGTAAGACGGAGCGCCCGAGCGTCAGGGTCCTTCAATACAAGATCTCAGGTTGGCGGTTCTTTTTTTGGCCTGGCGCGCCGATTGCCGCGATCCAAATAACAATTTGTTGCGTGATCGCGGTGTGTTGTTCATCGCCGCATGGTTTGTCTAGAGGTTTTCTTGTCCTTTTAGACGAGGGCGGGTATGGTCTCGGCGCGGTGGGAATTCCCCGCGTGGGGATTTCTTGGCTAGCATCGGGGTCTGTTTCGGTTTATCTTGCCTTGGTTCACGGTATCTGCGGGGTCGGCATGGTTTTACCGCCGTATCGACGCTCGCTACCTCGAGGCAATCACCCCGAGGAGCAACGTCAACGCCTGGGCTTTCCCTCATTTCGCAATGTTGAATACGCCAATCAACTCTTCCTTCACCAAGCCTGTTGGTTGCTTGTTTGGCAGCCGATTCGTTTGTGTGGTTAGCGTAGAGGATTGCTTGTCGTGGAGAACAGCGCGAAGCGTTGTTGTTGGTCCAGGTCAATTCAAGGACAATGAGGTGCTCTAATGGGTCTCATCCAAGAAGTCGCTCAGACCCACAGGCCGATTCTGGGAAACGATATTCCGCTGTTGGTCTTCCGCGTGTTCCGGCACTTTTCGGCGGGTTACGTCGAAGAGGTGCTTGGGCGCGGGGCGGCGGTCGTTTTTCAAAACGGCGGCAGGGAGCTTGGCAAAGAAGCAGGCCAGATGCTCTTCAAGCCCAACGTGGACGAATACCTTCGCGAAGTCGTGCAGTTTGTTCGCGATTCACGCATTGGGATTCTTCAGCCTCGCCAGCTCGACGACAAATTGTTGGTCGTTGATCTCGACGAGTGCATCACGTGCGCCGGAATGGCGAGTATCTCGAAGCGCATTTGTCACTTCGAGGTAGGGTTTGTCGCTGGCATCACCGAGGTTCTCATCAAGAAGAAGCCGAAGGCTTACGAGACGAAGTGCAACGCCAACGGCGAAGGAACGTGTCAAGTAACTGTCGAATTGGGCTAGCGAGTACCACCGCATGAGGTGGCCTTGTCGTCTATTCCCCGGTTGACCCTGCCGGCCTTCGGAGGTCAGCGCTCGAGGTTTTCACTTCGAGAAACCGGGTGGGGGCGGAACATGTCCCGGACACAGCGCCCGGGCTGAAGGGTACGCGCAAGCCTTGATCGTGGGTTTCGCTGCCCGCACAGGAGGAGACGTGGGAGCTGGAAGTCGAGTCGAAAGAATCCAGGAAATTCTTCGCAATCTGCGTTCGGTATCGCCCGACATTATCGGGTCGGCGATGGTGAGCACCGACGGTTTCGTCATTGCATCATTGCTTCCGAACGAAGTCGACGAAGAGTTAGTCTCTGGTATGGCTGCCGCGTTGCTCGGTGTTGGCGAACGAATCGCTACCGAGCTGATGGGTGGCCAAATGGAGCAGACGTACGTTCGCGGCAAGCAAGGATACGTTATCCTGAATGCCGTCGGTCACGAGGCGTTGCTCATCGTGCTCACGACGCCGGACGCCAAGCTCGGTCTCGTGTTCCTCGACATTCGTCGACGAGTCGGCGAATTGGCAAAAATCGTGTAATGGCGCCTTCCTGAGCGTGGGTTTTTCGACGTGAATGCTCGACTGGCCTTTGGCGGGCTTCTGTTGCTCGGTTTAGCGGACCTCGGGCTGATTAATTTCAAGCTCGCGCCCGAATATGCCGAGGAACAATCGCGGCTCGCCGTGGGCACAAAACCGAGTGGTTCCGCAGGGCCTTCGGCATCTGCTGCTCCTGCTGAGGTCAAACCGAGTGTCACCTCGGCGCCGACCAAACCAGAACAGACAGCGGCGCCGATTGCCACGGCCGACCCTGCGCCCGTCGCCACGGCCGAACCCGTCGCCACGGCCGAGCCTATTGCAACGGCAGAACCGGTTGCAACGGCAGAGCCGGTTGCGACAGCCGCGCCGCCTGTCACAGTCGCTCAGACCGCTACGGCAGCGCCGCCAACGCCACCTCCTGTCGTCGAAAACACGCCGGCTCCGTCTGGAGATGCTCCAGGCGCAGTCGAGGACATCATTTTCGATTTGGATTCAGTCCGTTTGAATGCAGCGGGCAAATCCATTCTCGAAGACGTCGTCCGGAATTTGAAGGCCAATCCTTCATTGAGAGTGCACGTGCGGGGGCATTCGGATCGAATGGGATCGCGCGAGCACAACCTGGAGCTCAGCAAAAAGCGCGCGGCATCCGTCGAGAACTTCCTGCACGGAAGCGGCATTGCTGGCTCCAGAATCACGACCGAAGCCATGGGTGGCCGCAAGCCTGTGGATCCGAATAACACGCCAGCGGGTTGGGCTCGAAATCGGCGTGTCGAGATCGAGTGGCGGTAGCCGAGGACTTGAGGAAGGAATGGACCTGATCCAGTCGATTTGGTTGTCTTCCGCGGCGGGAGCCGGCTTGTTTTTCGGAGCCGGCCTCCTCGTGAGCAAGGCATTCCCCTCTCAAGGGGGCGATGGTGCCACTGCCGGCCTGATGCAGGCCGAGAAAGAGGCTCGCCAGCGCGCGGAAGCTCAGGTCGCAGCCCTCGAGCAGCGGCAAGCCGAGCTTTCTCAATCGCTCAATGAAGAGCGGTCTCGCGCGCAAGGCGCGCAACATGCCCAAGCCGAAGCGCAAAAGCTCCGCGAACAAGTCGGACAGCTCCAGGCCGAGGTAAACAAGGCGCGCGCGGCTGCGGCTGGCCCGTCGCCTGCAGAAGCGCAACTCCGGCACGAGAATGCCGATTTGCGACAACGTCTCGCATCGGCCGACCAGGTTTCTCAGGCTTACACGGCTGAGCGCGCACGAGCCGCCGACCTCGAACAACGCCTCGCTCATGCCGCAGCGCAAGCTGGTGCAGCGCAAGGCAATCAAGAGTTCGAACAACGTTTCGCAGCGGCACAAGCCGAGCTGCAAGCGGCACAAGCGCAACTTCGTGATGCGCAGGCGCAGGCCAATCAGTTGCGTCCGCAAGCGCAACGAGCCGAGCAGCTCGCTGCGGAAAATGCGCAGCTTCGGGCTCGCCCGGCTGCAGGCGGTGGCTCGGACAAACTCGCCGCCGAACTCGCCACGGAAAAAGCGAAGGTCACGCAGCTTCAGACCCAGATCGCGGCCCTGCAAAAGGGTGCCGAGAACATGGGCAAGCTCGCCGCCGATCTCACCACCGAGAAAAGCAAAACTCGCGAACTCGAACAGAAGCTCGCTGCGGCGCAGAAGTCGGGTGGCGATTCGACCAAGCTCACGCAAGACCTCGCTGCCGAACGCACCAAGTTGCAGCAGCTTCAGGTGCAGGTCGTCACGCTGCAGCAAGCGGCCAACGAAGCAGCTCGTCTGGGGCTCGAGCTGGCCAATGCGCGCACGAAGGCGAGCGAACTCGAAGCAAAGCTGGCGAAAGCTCCTGCGGCAGGCGCGAACAACCAAGAAGCCGAGAGGCTTCGCTCCGAGCTGGATTTGCTCAAGCGCACCGCTGTGGCGCAGAAGGACTTCGACGCGCTGAAGAAAACGAACAACGACATGTCTTTGCGCATGCGGACGTTCGAACAGCGCGCATCGGAGACCGACTACTACGCGAATGAAAACAGCGACCTTCGCCGTAGGGTGGAGGAGCTCGAATCCATCGCGCTCGAGGCCAAACAGATGCGTCGTCGCATCACGGACCTCGAAGCACAGGCCTTCGCGATTTCGGCGCAGCGCGGAAAAGAAAAGGGTGCGGCAGGAAAACCTGTGGCGGCCCAAGTGCAAGCGATGCCGAACGCCGACGGTAAGCGTCTCGAGCAACTGCTCGAAGAAGCAATGGAACAACTTCTGCTCGATGACATGGGTGGTCGAGCGGTTGTCCTGGCTGATACGCGCGGACTGCTGCTCGCGGCTGCGGGTGAAGCGAAGTATCAGAACGAGCTTGCGGCTGCCGCATCGGTCGTGGCGGAAGTGGCAGAAAAGGTGAGAACCTTGTTGCCCTTTGCCGAGCCGCAAACGCTCGATCTGACCGACGTCAACAACGTCGTCGTGAGAACTCGGTGGCTTCGCTTGGAGGACGATACGCTGTCGCTCAGCGTGCTCGGCTTCCGCGACGATCCGCCCAATCCGACGGAAGACAAGGTTGCCAAAACTGTGTGCAAGTTGATGACGTACAGTTGACCAAGTGTCCTTCGTTCGCCTTCGGTTTGTCAGGTCCTACCCCCGCATACGCTGCTCGCCCAGGTCCCTCTGAACCATGAGGAAGAGCTCTCCCAACGTTCCCTTTGCTCCCGGGACCTCGCTACTCGACGAGATCAACATCGGCTTGGTGATGATCGGCGACGGAGGCGAGATCCTGGTGACCAATCGCGTCGCCGATGGACTGCTCACGGGACGCACGGGCGGCGTTCCGTTGATGCACAAACTATTCGATCTGCTCGATGCTGCAGAGCGAACGGAGTCGGGTCGGCGCTCGCGAGAGACCACTGTCGATCTGCTCGACGACCAGGGCAAGAAGACGATCGTGAGCGTGCGTATCGTGAGTTCGCGACGTATGGGCACGTTGATCACGCTGGCCGACGTGACGGAGACCGAGCGGTCGCAGGCGGAGCGTCGGCAGATCGAGCGGCTCAGCGAAGTTGGCAAAGCGTGTGCGATGGTGGCGCACGAGATTGGCAATCCGCTCGCGGCGATCAAGGCGACGATTCAGTCGATCGAGCACGAAGCGGCCGCGGCGGGTCTTGGCGATTCATTGCATGCTGTCAATCGCGAGATTGATCGACTCAACAACATGCTCGGACAACTGCTCGGGTTCGTCCGGCACCGGCCCCCGCGAAGAACGAAGTCCGAGATCGCCACGATTGTCAGTCGTGCTAGGCACATGGCCGAAGGGCGTCTCGAACGCATTCGATTCTCTGCCCGCTTCGGTTTGCTGCGCCCGCTTTGGGTCGACCAAGACCAACTGCAGCAAGTGCTTCTGAACCTCTTCATCAATGCTTCGGATGCGATGCCCGACGGCGGCGATCTGTGGCTATATGCGGGTATCGAAGAGGATCAGTTGCTGCTACGTGTCGAGGACTCGGGCATTGGAATACCGCCCGAATTCGTCGACAAGGTATTCGATTCGTTCTTCACGACCAAACCAACGGGGACGGGGCTTGGTCTTTCGATATGTTATCGAATCGTGACGGACCACGGCGGATCGATCACGATTGGACCTCGGAGCGGAAACGTCTCCGGCACGTGCGTTACGATCAATTTGCCCATCATGACCAGTAGGTAGAACAGCCATGGCCCAGCGTCGCCAGAGAGTGCTCATCGTCGACGACGAGGACGGGATCGTTCTTGCGCTGCATCGATTCCTTTACCAGGACAACCATCGTTACGACGTCCTGCTTGCGAAGAACGCCGAGATTGGTCGTCAGATCTTGCGCGAGACACCGGTCGACGTGCTCGTGACCGACGTTCATTTGCCCGGCATGAGCGGCATGGATCTCGTTTGCTGGGCGGCGGTCGAAACACCGGACACGCGAGCGATCGTGATGACCGCGTTCGACGTGAACACGATTCGCGACAAGGCGCATGCCGTCGGGTGTCTGAAGCTGATTCGCAAACCGTTCGACTTGCACGAGCTGCGCGCGGCTCTTCTGCAAGCGATGGAAGTACGTGACAGCTTGCTCGGGAGTTTGTCCGAGCTATCCGCGGTCGACGTCATTCAGATGCTCTGCTTGGGTCGCAAGACGACGGCGTTGCGTATCGCGCGCGGTCAAAGCTCGGGCGTGATCCTGATCCAAAACGGCGAGATCGTGCACGCGATCTGGGACAACATCGTCGGTGAAGACGCCGTGCACGAGATGATCGCGGTCGAAGATGGCGTGTTCAACATGGCTCCCATGCCGCCCGACTTCGAGCGCACGATCTACGGCGACTATCAGCACATCCTCATGGAGGGCGTGCGTAAGCTCGACGAGAAAGCTCGTGGAGGGCCGGCCCAGGAAGAAGCGTCGCCGCGTCCGTCGGTTCGTCCGGGCCGCATCTCGAATGCGAGCAAGGATGAGTGGAGTTTCGAGGGCGACAGCTTCGTGGCGCAGAAAGTTCAAATTCCAACGAATGCACGCATGCGTCTCGATGATCTGGCGCCGCCGCCGATGCCGCGCGACATTCCTCTGCCGCCTCCCGCACCGAGGATGATGGAGCCTCCGCCTCCTCCGCCGCCGCCTGAACAAGAGACGGCAGCGCGCAAGAAGGAGCGCGAGGTTGCGCAACTGATGGATCAAGGCTTCTCGGCGCTACGCGCGGGCAGTCGAGACGACGCGCGCAAATTCTGGCAGCAAGCGCTCGAGCTTGATCCGGGCAATCGTCGTATCGAGCTCAATCTGAAGAAGCTCGATCAAGATCCCAACAAACGTTATTGATGAAGGCACTTTTCCCCTCTCCACGGAGCGTCGAGAAGCGACGTGGGGTTTGGGGCGAAGGACGCCGAAGGCGA
>CAZETM010000294.1:0-10531 GCA_964514885.1 uncultured Polyangium sp.
GCGCCTCACCCCCTGGCCCCCTCTCCAACTTCGCTTCGCTGCGTGGAGAGGGGGAATAAGACGCATCTTCGAATGATGGTGCGTCTTTTCCATTTTGTTGCCTCACGCCTCAATGCGCATCCGCCCACGTAGGCCCAGCGCCCACGTCCACGACCAGCGGCACCGATAGGGCAAACACGCCCTCCATCGCTTCGCGCACCTTCGCCTTCGCCTCGTCCACACGATCCTCCGGCACCTCGAACGTGAGCTCGTCGTGCACCGTCAGCACCATACGCGCCCCAGGTACCACGGGTTCGCCAAGACGAACCATCGCGAGCTTCAACAAATCCGCGCTCGATCCTTGAATCGGCGTGTTCTGCGCGATGCGCTCCGCATACGCCCGTTTGCCACGATCGGTCGTGTGCAAGTCCGGCACGAGACGCTGTCGACCAAGCAACGTCTTCACGACTTCCGTGTGTCGCGCTTCCGTCATCGTCCGTTCCATGAACTCGTGCACGCCGCGGTACCGCTGGAAATACGCATCGATGAACCGCGCCGCGTCGGCTCGCGTGATGCCCAAACGTCTCGCCAGCGCGCCTTCTCCCATGCCGTAAATCACGCCGAAGTTGATCGTCTTGCTGCGCCTGCGCATCTCGCTCGTCACCTCAGCATTGGCCACGCCGAAGATCTCCATCGCGGTGCGCGTGTGCACGTCTTGCCCCGTGCGGAACGCATCCACGAGCACCGGGTCGTTCGACAAATGCGCCAGCACACGCAGCTCGATCTGCGAGTAGTCGGCGCTCAGAATGACAAACCCTTTCGGTGCGACAAACGCCTTGCGAATCAGCCGTCCAAGATCCGTACGAATCGGAATGTTTTGCAGGTTCGGATCCTGTGAGGACAAACGACCTGTCGCCGCAACCGCTTGGCTCCATCGCGTGTGAATGCGTCCCGTCTCCGGATGCACCAAACGCGGAAGCGCATCGACATACGTGCCCTTGAGCTTCGCGATCGTACGATGTTCGAGGACGATCGCCGGCAGCGGATGATCTTCGGAAAGCGCTTCGAGCACGTCGGCATCCGTCGACCGACCCGTCTTCGTCTTGCGCGAACTTTTGAGCCCCAACGTATCGAAGAGGATCGTCTCCAACTGCTTCGGCGATGCGACGTTGAACTCGCGTCCAGCAGCTTCGTGCGCCCGCTTCTCGAGCACCTCGAGCTCTTTCGACATCTCACCACCGAGCGCCGTCAACGCAACGGGATCGACCAGCACGCCCGTGTGCTCCATCTGCGCGAGCACCGATGCGAGCGGCAATTCGATGTCCGTCAGCAGTTTGGTTAAGTTTGCCGAAGCAAGTCGCGGGGTTTGTCTCTCTGTAATCGACAGAACCGCTTCCGGAAATGCCGCCGCGTAGTTCGTCGCTTGTTCGATCTCGATGTCGTCGAGCCCGCGTTGGGTTTGTCCGCGCTTCTTCGGCGCCATTTCCTCGAGCGAGCCGACCTTCACGCCCGCTTCACGTTGCGCCACGTCCGGCAGATCGTGCGACGCCTCCGCGTCCAGCAAGTAACTCGCGAGCATCGTGTCGAACGTGACGCCCGCAAGACGAACGCCATGACGTCGCAAAACTACGTCGGCATATTTCGCGTCGTGAGCGATCTTCGCGATCGTTGGATCTGAAAGGATCGGGCCGAGCACACTGACGACGTCGCTCAGGCTCAGTTGCGCCGGCACACCCAAGTAACGATGTCCCATCGGTACGTACACGGCCGAGCCTTGTTCGTACGCCATCGAGACGCCGCAGATATGCGCGCGCATCGCTTCGTGCGATGTGCCTTGAATCTCGAACGCAAACCGGCCAGCAGCTTTTGCGTTTGCTGCGAAGGTCTCGAGCTCTGCACGCGACGTGATCGCTCGGCGATGTCCAGCCACGGCCGCTGGTGCCGGGACTGCTTTGATGAAGCGCGTAAACCCAAGCTCGGTGAACAGCTCCCGCAGTCGCGTCAGGTCCGCTCCACCGTAACGAAGCGCATCGATGTCGAAGTTGATCGCGGTGTCCACATGGAGCGTCACCAGCTTCTGCGACAAGCGCGCATCCGCTTCGTTTGTGGTCAAACTTTCGCGAATCTTCTGTCGTTTGATCTTGTCGAGCGATGCGTAGATGCCTTCGAACGAACCGAACTCTTTCAGCAGATCCGCTGCGGTTTTCGGACCGATGCCCGGCACGCCTGGCACGTTGTCACTGGAGTCCCCCACGAGCGCGAGCAGGTCTCGCACCTGCGCAGGCGGGACGCCGAACTTCTCCACGACCTCGTTCGGCCCATACACTCTGTCGCGCCCGTCCCACATCAAGACGCGATCCGCATCGACGAGCTGGAGCAGATCCTTGTCCGCGCTCACGATGACGACGCGCAGTCCGCGCTCTTTCGCGCGCATCACTGCGATCGCGAGAAAGTCGTCCGCTTCGAGGCCATCGCCGATGTAGATCGGAATCCGATACGCCTCGACGATCTCTCTGCAGCGCTGCATCTGCTGCGGAAGATCGGCCGGCGCGGGAGGGCGAGTGGCTTTGTAGTTTGGGTCGAGATCGTCGCGAAAGGTTCGTCCGGGCGAATCCATTGCGACCGCGAGATACGCAGGTTTTCGCTCGTCGACGAGTTTCGCCAGCATGCTGACGGTGCCGTACACCGCGTGCGTGGGTTCGCCCGCGGGGCTGGTCAAAGGCGTCTGAATCGCGTGATATGCGCGGAAGACGTACCCGGACAAATCGATGATGTAGAGGACATCAGGTGCGCCGGGCGGCGGCAGCTCGGCCTTGTTCGTCGACATGGCCGCACCATTAGCACGGTCGTGCGTCTGGACGGAGCATCGAGCAATCGAGCACTAGCGTTCGATACGCGCGCGCACGACAGTGACGTCGATCGTGCTGTCGCCTTCGCGAGATACGGTGATCGTCACGCGTGATCCTTCAGGCCCGCGAAGACGTTGAATCACGTCCGAAAGCGGCATCTCGACGGCAGGCACTCCATCGATGCGGATGAGTCGATCGCCTCTGCGTAAGTCCGATTTTGCAGCAGGACCGTTCTCGATGAGCGACGCGAAAACGATGCCGGTCGGCGATGGAGCCAGCATCGCGCCGATGCCTTCCAGCTCGCTGCTTGCGCCACCATCACCACGCGGCTTGAGCATCACGTCTTCACGGATCGAAGGCGATCCTCGCGTGGTCAAACCCGAGATGATGCGGCTCATGTAGCCCTGGCGTTCGACACGCACCGAAAACGGTCCCGGAGGCACTCCTGCGAGCGAGTAGTTGCCTTGTTCGTCCGTCGTTGCGGGAGGATTCGCATTGGGCCCACCGCCTGCCGCCAAACCATCCAGATGCACGACGGCTCCACCAATCGGTTGGCGCGTTGCTTCGTCGCGCACCAACCCCGTGAGCGTCGCTGGACGCGGCAACACGATGCGCACGTTGCGCGCTGTTTGTCCGACTTCGACCACCACACTGTCGCTCTTGCCAGGTGGTTGTCCGGACGCACTTGCTACGAGTACGTACTTTCCTGCCGGCAGTCGTTCCCATCGAAACGTCCCCGCAGGCTCGTTGATTTGCATCGGACGCCCTCGAGGTCCGAGCTCGGCTTCTTCGACCTTCGGCAAGAACACCTCAACCGAGAGGCGATACGAAGCCACCGGTCGTCCTTGTTCGTCGACGACGATGCCTTCGATCGTGCCTCCACTGCTGAGCTTCACGACGTTCTCTTTGCCCACTTCGATTCGTACGCGCTCGGACGAAGGGAATTGCGGATGATGCGCAACGACCGAACATCCCGACGCTTCGAGGGGCAAGCGGAAGCGGCCTTCCGCATCGGTCGTCGTGGTCAGATGCGAGCTGCGATCGTCACAACCAACGAAGGCTCGCACGGCCGGTTGTCCATCGGGATCGAGGACCGAACCGGCAACGGTTTCTTCGACCGGAGTCTCATCGTTTGAACTCGAAGCAATCGGCTTTGTGGCTGGTTTTGGCGAAGATGCAGGGCTCGAGGTTGGAGCTTCCGCGGCTGCGACGACGGTCGCTTCAGGACGCGAGCGAGGTCGTTTTGGTGGAGGACCGCTCGGGTTTGGCAAAAAGAACCACACGAGCAGCGGCACGATGAGCAGCGCAGACGAGCCCAAGAGCGCTAGCGACCATCCGCGCCGCCGTTCGTTCATGGTTCGACGTTCGGACCAGCGTCCGCTACCGCCGTGGGACGTCCCTCTTCGCTTTTGTCCAGCTCACCGGCCGGACCGAGCAACTTACCTTCAGGCTCTGCAGGCCATGGGGTTTCACTCGCCGAACTGCCACAACCAAGCAGGGCGAGTGCGAGCACGACGAACGAGTGTCGAAGCAGCATGCGTGGACTCTCCAGGAAATGAATCAACCGAGGGGGTACTCGATCAGCGCGTCTCGGCAAGGTTCGTGCGAGCGATCCAGGCGCATGCCACGGCGTTTGCAGCGCACCAGACCACGAGCGCGAGGCGACCGAACGGCGCCGCTGCGGAGCCTGAGATGACCGTCGCGACCAAGTACGCTGCGGTTCCAGTGGACAAACCCGCGATGAACGGACGCAAGCGTTTCACACTGAAGAGCACGGCCGTCAGTACAAACGGCACAAGCGCGGTCGCAAGCGGAAGGAACCGATGCACCGAGACGCCGATGAGCAGATCGAGGTCGGCGAGGGGACGAGCGAGCACATCGACGGGCAGGCTCACGCGCGGAAGGACCCACGGAGCGAAGAAGAACAAGCCTGCACTCGAAGCGAGCGCGGGTAGCAAGAAGTCGAGGCGCCAAGGGCTGGTTGCGTCGGTGTTCTTCTTGCGTGCAGCTCGTGTGACCAAAAGCGTGACGATGGCGAGCGCCGCTAGACGCATGACGGTTTGTCGAAATGTAACAGCTTGCGCGGAGGCTGCGGCATCGAGGATTCCGGCGCCATAGAGCAGCTTGCCCTTGTCCGAGTCGTCGACGTGGCGAGCGCCTTGGCGAAGCGCTTCTTCGACGGCGACAGGGTCAGTTACACCAAGGCCCATCAGGAGCGCGGCAGCACCGGCCACGTGCGGAGAAGCCATCGAGGTCCCGTTCCAACCGGGGAAGATCACGCACTTGTTGCGGCCTTTTTCGCACACGGTCTGTTGCACGACTTTGACGCCGGGAGCCGCGAGATCGACGCCTTTGCCACGCGATGAAAACGGCGCGAGTTTGTCGTCGGGACCCGTTGCACTGACGCCGATGACTCCATCGGATGCACCCGGATAACCCACGCTCGATCCCGTGTTGCCAGCAGCCGCGACGACGACGACGCCCATGCGTCGTGCATGGTCGATGGCGCTTTGAAGCACGCGCGAGTTACGCGGTCCGCCAAGGCTCAAGTTGATCACGTGCGCGCCATGATCAGCCGCCCAACGAATGCCGTCGGCAACGTCTGCGGTCGTGCCCCAACCTTCCTCGTTGAGCACTTTGACGGGCATCAAACGCGCACCGAACGCTACGCCCGTCACGCCGAGGTTGTTGTTCGTCGATTGCGCGATCGTGCCGGCTACGTGCGAGCCGTGTCCTTGATCATCGTTCGCGTGCTCGTTGCCTGCGACGAAGTTCCACCCGGGCACGCATTCGGTCGAGCCGAGGTCGCTGCCTTTCGTGAAGGGTCCGTGATCTTCGCAAGCGATGCCTGTATCGACGACGGCGACCGTCACGCCGCGTCCGATGCCGAAGTCCCACGCACGAGACGCATTGATGCGCGTCATGTGCCACTGGTCGCCCTTTTGTGGGTCGTTCGGGACAAACAGTGCACGAACCCTCGCGAGTGGCTCGGCGTATTCGATCCGCGAGTCGCGATTCAGTCGTTCCAGCAGCCCCGACATTTCGAGCCGTGAAACCGTAGCGATTTCGATGCGTGTGGTTTCTTCGAGTCGTGTGGGTGCAAAGGAAAACCCAAAGTCTGCTGCGAGCTTGGTCAGATCGGGAGCGCCAAGGTGGTCATGCGCGTCGACGACGATCCGCTCAGGGATGTCCCAGGCTGATTCGTTCGCCGCATTGATGAGCGGCAGGTTCCCCGCCATTGCGTTTGTTACGGAATCAAACGATTGGGGGGCTGCTGTCTGCGCGAGCGCTTGGCCATTCGCGACGACGAGCGAAGCAGCGATGAACGTTGCAACGATGGGCGGCGCGCGAAAGTATGAAGCACGGCCCTCACGAGCGGGATCGGCGGCAGGCGTCAGCATGGGCCGAATCCTAGCAGACCGATCTCATTCGCGTGGGACTCTGCCGGAAGTTCCGTGCTCAATCTCGACGCTTACATGCACTCGCCCAGTCGTGATACCGACGTCAATCATGGAGTTCCTGATTCCCTCCCGCACCGCTCGTCCCGGTGACGATCCCATCTTCGCGCTCAATGCGGAGGCACAAGCTCGGAAGAAGGCAGGCGAGTCCGTCGTCAACGCAACGGTTGGCGCGCTACTCGATGATGACGGCAAGCTAGTGATCATTTCTGGCGTGGTCGATGCGCTTCGCGAAGTGCCTGCGGAGGTTGGTGCGGCGTATGCGCCCATTGCTGGACCGCCCGCGTTTCTGCAAGGCGTGATCTCGGACTTGCTCGGACAACGTCCCGAGGCTGCGTGGGCCACGGCTGTTGCGACGCCTGGAGGTAGCGGAGCACTTCGTCACGCGATCACGAACTTCCTCGAGCCGCAGCAGATGCTGCTCACGTCGGGATTTTATTGGGGCCCCTATAAAACGCTCGCTGACGAAGCAGATCGCACGCTGGCGACGTTTCGCATGTTCGACGAGCGCGGCAAACTCGACGTGCAAGACCTCGATCGCAAGCTGCACGGCGTGCTCGATGCGCAAGGTCGCGCGCTCATTTTTCTCAACACGCCTTGTCACAACCCCACGGGTTATTCGCTCGATGCAGACGACTTCCGCGGTGTCGAAGACGTGATTGGTCGCGCGTCGAAACGAGGCCCGGTGACGGTGCTGATCGACTACGCGTACGCGCGTTACGGCAGGCAAGACCCTGCAGCGACGGTCGATGCAGCGCTGCGGTTATCGAAGAGCGCGATGGTGCTCTTTGCGTGGAGCGCATCGAAGTCGTTCGCGCAATATGGTTTGCGCGTCGGAGCGCTCGTGGCGGTTTGTCCTGACCAAGCTGAGCGAACGCGAGTGTACAATGCCTTGTCGTTTGCATCTCGAGGCACGTGGTCGAACTGCAACGCAGCGGGCATGGCGGCCATCGCGCGTTGTTTGAACGATGCGGATCTTCGCGCGCGAATCGATCGAGAACGAGCGGCATTCAAGAATCTGCTCGATGGTCGGGTGGCCAAATGGAATGAGCTCGCGAGCGCCGCGGGCCTGGTGTATCCCCGCTACGACGGAGGATTTTTCACGACGGTCTTCTGTGCCGAATCCGCGCGAGTGGCAGCTCGCTTGCGTGAAGACGGCATTTTCGTCGTTCCCGTGCAGGGGGCGCTCCGAATTGGTTTGTGTTCGGTTCCCGAGCGAGATGTTCAGCGACTTGTCGATGGTCTTCGAAGGGCAACGAACAGTTGAGCGCGGCACAAATGATCGAAAGTGACCGGACGATGGCGACGTCCAGAGACGATTCTGGTAATGTCGCGGCAACTATCGTGGCGTAGCGCAGGCGCGCTTGGAGGCCGTGAGCATGCAAAGGTTCGGAAGAGTTGGTGTTGGGGCGCTCGTCGGTGTTTCTGCAGCGGTTGTGCTGCTTGTCGGCGGATGCGCCGACATTATTGACCTTCCTAAGGTCACGCCCACCGGCTCGAGCTCATCGAGCGGAGAAGGTGGATCCGGGGGCGGAACGGGTGGAAACGGTGGTTCGGTGAGCTCCACTTCGTCCAGTTCGAGCACTGGTGGAATGCCTGGCGGTTGCGTGTCGAACACCGATTGCCTGACGCCGATGCCTTTATGCGACGTGCCCAAAGGCGCATGCGTCGAATGCTTGGTTGCCGGCGATTGCTCGCTAAAGCCCGGCACGGTGTGTTCGGGTGGCGTTTGCGCTTGTCCGACGCCGGGTGACTCGTATTGCCGAGAGATGGACCGCTGCGTCAATCTGCAAACCAATACTGCGGATTGCGGCTCTTGCGATCATCCCTGTTTTGGCTCGTGTGTGGCTGGCACGTGCGCGGATGCGTGGGAACCGACGCCCTGGAAAAACGCACCGATCGCGCGTGCGAATCATGTTGCCGTCTGGACGGGCAGCAAAATGATCGTATGGGGCGGCGAGACCCCTGGCGGCAATACGAATACGGGCGGCATGCTCGAAGTGGCCGGATACAAGTGGGAAGCAACCAGTACTTCCAATGCTCCGACGGCTCGCAGAGATGCAAAAGCCGTGTGGACCGGGACCTCGATGGTCGTATGGGGCGGAAACAATGGTAGCACGCTCAATACCGGCTCCGTTTTCAATCCGGTGAACAATACGTGGACGGCGATGACGATCGATAACGCGCCGTCTGCGCGGGATCGACACACGATGGTTTGGACCGGCACCAAGGTCCTCGTGTGGGGCGGTTACGACGGCAATGCCAATTCGCTCGGCGACGGCGCGTCTTACGATATCAACACAAATACATGGGAAACGATTCCTTCCACGGGTTCTCCCCCGACCGCTCGTTTTGATCATTCCGCCGTTTGGACCGGCACCGATATGATCATTTTCGGTGGTTATGGCTTCAATGGCATGGTCCAGTCGTATCTCGGTGACGGCGGCGAATACGATCCGGCTAGCGCTGGCCTCGCCTGGATCCTCGTCAAGGATGGACAGCCCCCGGCACGCGCGCGTCATGGCAGCGCGTGGACGGGCACGGAAATGATCATCTGGGGTGGCGAGGACATCGGTGGTTTGGCCCCGAGCGGCGCTCGTTACAAGCCGAAGATCGAATGGAGTGCCATTACCTCGGAAAGCGCTCCTGAATTGAGGCAACATCACTCGCACGTGTGGATTGCCCCCCGGCTCATCGTGTGGGGTGGTCAAAATCTGGCCGGCACGCCGCTCGATTCTGGCGCGCTTTATGACCCGGTCACGAACTCGTGGGGCAAGACGCCCATTCCGCTCGGACCGGCGGCCCGAACGCAACACTCTACCGTCAATGCCAGCGGCAAGATGATCGTTTTCGGTGGCAGGACGCCCGGTTTGACCAATACCGGCGGCATTCTCAATCCGGCCGCTCTCTGATCGAATGCCAGGACGCGTTTTTTAACGACGCTCCTGATCGTCACGATTCTCGGGATCTCGGCTTGCTAGCAAGGCAAATCGGATCCCGAGGATCAAGTCACTCTCACCGTTGCTGCTTATTCGGCCCTTCGCGATACATTCGATCGCGGGGTCATTCCAGCGCGCCTTCTTCGACCGCGGCCACGGTCTTGTCGTCTTTCTTTTGCTGCGCCCACATGACGGCTTGTCGAGGTCGCAATAGGCCCGCGCCTTGTTGGATCTTGGGATATTGCGGCATGGGCGCGGCCGTCGCGAGCAATCCTTCGCGGATTTGCGCCGGCGTCAGGTTGGGGTTCGCTTCGAGCATTTGCGCCGCGACGCTGGCGGCAATCGGAGCGGCAAATGAAGTGCCGTCGACGTGTTGGTAATCGACGGAAATGTATTTCTGTCGACTGATGCGCGACGAGACGGCTTGAATGAGGCCATTGACCGAGGACATTTCGTCGCGAGTGGCCCGCTGTTTTTGCTCGGAAAAACCTTGCTCCACGGACAGTTCTTCGAGTACCGACAGCAGTTGAAAGAGCGCCGCGGATTCTCGTGCGACGAGCGTTCCTGGAAGCATCGGTGCTGGAACCCAGATCGCGGGCGCGACGAGGTCGGGTTTGTCCAGGCCTTCGCGAATCGTCCCGTAGCTCGATGGCCAC
This sequence comes from uncultured Polyangium sp., assembly GCA_964514885.1. Lineage (GTDB taxonomy): Bacteria > Myxococcota_A > Polyangia > Polyangiales > Polyangiaceae > Polyangium. Next base: position 9,882 of record CAZETM010000294.1, read on the forward strand.
AGAGCTGCGTCGCCTTCGCGCTCGCCTTTGTCGTCGAGTCCTCCGACGGTGATCGCGAGTGGAGAAGAAGCGGGCGCTTTTGACGCTCGGCCTGGCGTGTTTCCTGCGGCAGCGAAGAGGGTGATCCCGGCAGCGACGACTTCTTCGACGGCAGCTTCGACTTCGGCTTGAAAATTTGGATCGCCGGTCGACAGCGACACGTTCATCACGCGGATGTTCAAGTGCGGATAACGCAGTGGAAAGCGGATCGCGTGGGCGACGTCTTTGCCGAGGATCCGGCCTTCAGGCGAGCTTGCTTTGATGAGCACGACTTCGGCATCTGGCGCGAGTCCTCGGTAGCGTCCGGCGGAGACGTAGCCGTTTCCAGCGGCGGTACAGGCGGTCATCGTGCCGTGCCACGAAGCGACGCGGGGCGTGAAGAATTCATCGGCGATCGCTTCATCGCGTGTTGCATCGGCGTACGCTTTGATGCGCCGTCGTGGGCGCATGAGGTCGGGGTGCGGATAGAAGCCGCTATCGACCAAGGCGATCGTGACACCTTTGCCGGTGAAACGAGTTGACGCATCGATGCGTTCGGGGATGGACAAAAGCTGCGGGCGAGCCATGTGGGCGGAGGTTGTGCACCGAGGGGATGGTGAAAGCAAACTTCG
>CAZETM010000295.1:0-10527 GCA_964514885.1 uncultured Polyangium sp.
ACGATGTGCTGCAATGGGTAAGCCGCCGAGGCCCGATGCCCAAACGTCATGCCTTGCCGCGTATGGCGCTGTTGGGCACGAATGACGATCCGCCAAGTTATTTGTACGATCCGGGTATGCGTTGGGTCGTATATCGCGAAGGCGACGGATGGAATCCCGAATCGCTCGCGCGAGTGGCAGCCCATTCTGCCAAACGCGCGCTTTTGTTATCTCGAGCCGACGCCGGTGCGGACGCCGATGCCGTAACGTCCATGGCTTTGGCCTCCTTTCGCGCTCAAAACAAGACCGCTCAAGTTTTCGTCGAAGTCGTGGAGAGCTCGAATCGGCCGCTCATGATGCGAATCGGCGGGCCGCATACTTTTCCGCTCGATATGCCTCGCTTCTTGGGCCTCTTTTTATGCCAGCACTTGGTAACTCCCGGCGTCGAGTCACTTTATACGGACTTGATGACGGCCGACGGTTCCGAATTTTATACGCATATCTTCACGGACAAACGCGAAATCGATGCGCTGGCGCAACTCGGCGAAGACGGATACGTACCCTTCGAACAACTTGCCCAATTGGCTCACGAACAACGCTCCGTTTTGTTGGTCGGCGTTTTCTTGGACGACAAACCTCCGCCGCGAGCCAAAGGTTTCGTCCCGCTTGCGCACCTCGAACAATGGCTCAATCCGCTTATCGATCCGCCCCAGGAATCTCGCCTCTGGAAGCTCGGCGCACGTGCGGGAAGAATTCCCGTCAAACACTTGCGCGGCATCATTGGCGTTACCGCTACGTACGCACCGATTCGTCGTTATGGCCGAGATCTCGTCATGGGACGAGGTCTTGCGCCTATGGGTCGCTCGCCCGAGCCTGATGTTCATCTTGCCGAATGGTCGCGTCGAACAACCATGGCACGCGGTCTTTTGTCCCGGGTCATCGTGGTGGGATACAGCGCCGCATTGCCTTCTTTGATTCGTGAGCTTGCGCGATTCATGCCCGGCGTCGACGCGACGCTCATTCTCGGCGAACGTGGCGACGAGCGAAAACCACTACGCGAGCGCCTCGTTTCGCTCGACATTGGCTTCGATATCGATGACTCGCCTCCAGGCCGAGCAGGTCGAACGCTATCGCTCGACCATGGCGGACGCGCAACCGTATACACGCACAAGGGGCAAGACCTGGCCTCATTTGCTGTCGAATGCGCTAGGATCGGCGGTCCCATCGGTGCCGTGGTTTTTCTGAGCGAACCGGAAGCAATCGATCGCGACGCGCGCACGACCCTGCGCATTCTGCGGTTTGCCCAAGCTCTCGAAGCGAAAGCATTGAAGTGTTGTGACAAATTGCATATTTTGGCCGAGTTTGCCTCGGTCAAGAAAGGCGAGCACGTCCGGTCGCTCATTGACCCTGACCGTTGTGGTTTCGCCTCGGCCGATGATCTACGGTTGTCGCTCGTGAGCACCGAGCGCATAAAAAATTATTTCATGGTGCACAGCGTCTTCGTGCCCGGGGTGGCCGGGCTTTACGATGAACTCCTCGGCGAATACGGTGAGGAAATCGTCCGTCTCGAACCCGGCCGCGACCTGAACGATCACCCAAACAAACGCGTTCGTTTCGACCAGCTTCGGGTCGCGTTTGCCACTCGCCAAGTCATTCCGATTGCGGTCGAGCGGCGCATTCTCACGAATGGCGACGAAGAAAAACTCGAAATAATCCTCAATCCAGATCCGGACGAAACATTCGAGCTTGCAGACATTCGAGCTTTGTTTGCGATTGCCGAAAGCCGCCTCATTTTTGAGCCGGTAACGGTATCGGCCGCCGCGCGTCCTTCGTCTCGTCCAGCAGTGCAGGCACGCCTGGAAGCGGGAGCCGACGCTCCTTGAAGGAAACGATGCGAATTGCATGTATCGGCGCCGGCCCTTGGGGGCGCCATCTCGTGCGAAATTTCAACCTCCTCGGCGCACTCGCGTGGGTATGCGACACCAGTCCCGACCGGCTCGGCGAAATCAGCGCCGCTTATCCTCACGTTGAAACGACGAATGACGTCGATCGCGTCTTGAATGATTCTGACGTTATGGCCGTCGCGATTGCCACACCTGCCGAAACGCATGGCGCCCTCGTACGACGCGCATTGCTTGCTGGAAAAGATGTTTTTGTAGAAAAACCAATCTGCCTGTCACTGTCCGAAGCCGAATCGCTCGTGGAATTGGCGAAAAACAAAGCGCGAATTCTCATGGTAGGGCATCTTTTGTGGTATCACCCCGCCATTTTGGCTCTGCACGCGCTCGTCCGTGACGGACAGCTCGGGCGCATTCAATACTTGTATTCGAATCGCTTGAACCTTGGTCGAGTTCGCCGGGAAGAAAACATTCTCTGGTCGTTCGCTCCGCACGACATTTCGGTCATTCTCGGGCTCGTGGGGGAAACACCGACGCACGTGGCAGCGTTTGGCGGGTCGTATCTGCAAAAACAAATCGCGGACGTCACCGTGAGCACCTTGTCTTTCGCCAACGGAGTCCGAGCGCATATTTTCGTTTCGTGGCTGCACCCTTTCAAAGAACAAAAACTCGTCGTGGTCGGCGATCGCCAAATGGCCGTGTTCGACGACCTGGAAGCACACGACAAACTCTTGCTTTATCCGCACACGATCGACTTGCAAACGGACACGCCGACGATCATCAAGGCCGCTGCAAAACGAGTCCCGCTCGCTTCCGTCGAGCCATTACAGGCGGAATGTCAGCACTTCTTGGATTGCGTGCGTAATCGGACGACGCCGCGCACCGACGGCTACGAAGCCATGCGCGTGCTCAGCGTGCTCCAGCGTTGCGAAGAAAGCCTTCGCGGATCGTAGATTCACGGACACGTATCCAGCGACGGCACGCCATTCGTCGAATTGGCCCCGTGCGGAGAATTGCGCCATCGCCGATAATAGTCGCAAGCAGCCTTCCGATCACGTTGCATCTCTGCGCACTTCGCCAGGTTGAACAGAATCGCATCGTGCGGATCGAGCCGATATGCTTCCTCGAAGGACCGGCGAGCGCCGGGGTAATCGCCTTGAGCATACCTCGTCGCGCCTTCATGAAATGCACGTTTGGCGCCGTTGTTATGCGCATCCGGACAACCATCCTCGTCCATGACGCCGTTCATCGTTTCCGGAGCGTTCGGGCATCGGTCGTCTTTATCGAGAATGCCATCCCGATCATTGTCGTCGTCGGGACATCCATCTTCATCGGCAAACGCGTCGAAATCCTCGGGCGCGGATGGGCATTGGTCATCGCTGTCCCCAATACCATCCCTGTCGGCATCGCTTCCGCCGACGATTCGCTTCACCAAGTCGAATGGGCCATCGTCCTCGTCCGATTCGCGACTTTGTCTCGCGCTCGACGCTGCCGACGCGCCAGTTTGTCCGGGCGATACATCGACGACCGGCGTCCGCGACCCGCTCGTCTGCGAACTGCAACCGGCACCGAGCATAACGAGAACCAAAACGCGAAAGATTTGCGGGCCTGACCAATGAACCTGATGCATGGCGGGAAAAAAGCGTCCCACAGCCAGACGCGGGTGTCGAGAGTCTTTTTCCCAGTCTTTCTCTCAACGCGCGCGGACACGTCGTCGAAGTGTTGTTTTGGTACGTGCGCTCTTCGCCGGTGGTGTTATCGTGCGCCGTCCGAAACAGTTGGGGGGGTTTGTCCGAGGTCGAAACATGTTCGAAGATTTTGCTCGCGTGTGGACTCCCGTCACGGTTGCCAAACGTCTGAAGAACAAGCCGCTTCCAGTTCGGTTGGCTGGAGAAAAGCTAGTATTTTTTCGCGATGACCAAGGCACCGCGCACGCGCTCATCGACCGCTGCCCGCATCGTGGTGTGCAACTGTCGCTCGGGCGCGTCACCGAAGAAGGCTGTTTGGAGTGCCCGTTTCACGCTTGGCAATTCGAGGGCTCGGGCAAAGTTCGCAAGATACCGCTGAATCCCGATGCAAAACTGGAGAAGCATTCGGCGCTCGCTCTGCCCACGCGCGAGATTGGCGGGGTTTTGTGGGTGTACACGGACGTTTCGGGCGACGCTCCGAATGAGCCCACCGTGCCCGATGCCCTGACCAACAAGGACTTGGCGTTCTCGTATTTGGAGGTCGAGTGGAAAGCGCATTGGACGCGCGCCATGGAGAATATGCTCGATTCTCCGCACGTGCCCTTTCTGCATGCCACAACCATCGGGCGATTCGTGCGGCCTTATTTGAAGCCAGATTCGCGAATGCACATCGAATGGGAGGACACTGATTTCGGCGGGCGAACTCGGTCCTTGATCGACGACCACAAAGAGAGCGGCGGGATGCTCGAGTTCTACCGGCCCAACATGATGGTGCTCTACATCGAGATTCCGAATAAGACTCTCCGCATGCACTCGTTTTGTATCCCCGTGGATAACGATCATGTGCGGATGTTGATCATTGGCGCGCGGAGTTTTGCTAAGCTATCGCTGCTCAATCCCATGTTCAATGCGCAAAATGCCAAAATCGCCGACCAGGATCGCGCCGTCGTCGAATCGTCCGATCCTGCCATCATTCCTCCGCCGGCTCACGAGCAATCGGTGCGCACGGATAAAGCCACGCTCCGCTTTCGTAAATATTATTTCGATTCACTCGCGGGCACGAAGGTCGAGCCGACCAAGCGCCATTTGGAAATCGTCAAAGGATAGGTCCAATCCATGATTACACGTCTCAAGGCTCTGCTCGCGCACCGGCGAATGCCGATCATTGCTGCCATCCTCGCTATCGTCCTGCTTCTTCCCGCGCTTGGTTCGGGCTTGATCATGGACGACCATGTGCACAAGATGACTTTCGTCGCGCCCGCGGATCGTCCAGGCGGGCCGCGAGGCGATTGGGATCTGTTTCGGTTTCTCGACGATGATCCTGCTGCGCTGAAGTTCGTGGTCGATCGAGGCATGTTTCCTTGGTGGACCGTTCCGGGCTTTCGCCTGGCTTTCTTGCGGCCTCTCGCGTCTTTGTGGCACGCGATCGACTATCGAGTTTGGCCGGACGCGCATGCGTTTATGCACGCCGAAAGCATTCTCGTATTTGCGCTGGGTGCCTTTTTTGCCGGCCTGTTCTATCGGCGCATCTTGGGTGCCACGGTATTCGCGGGTCTGGCGGCGCTCATGTTTGCCGTCGACGATGCTCATTCGATGGTGATTACCTGGATCGCCAATCGGCATGCGATCTTGTCGCTGTTGTTCGGCATTGTTGCATTATGGGCGCATGATCGCGCTCGTCGTGACGATTGGAAACCCGGAACGTGGCTCGGGCCGGTTGGTTTTGCGTTATCGATGCTGGCCGGCGAAAGCGGAGCGAGCACCTCGGCGTATTTGTTCGCGTATGCGCTATTCATCGATCGCGCTCCATTGCGTGCACGCGCTTTCAGTCTGGCGCCGTATGTCACCATTGGCGCCGTGTGGACGATTCTTTACAAGCTCGGTGGTTATGGCGCGGCAGGCGGTACGTTTTATATCGATCCGCTGGGACAATTGCAATTGTTCATTCCCGCGATCTTGCACCGATTGCCCGTGCTTTTGGCCGGACAATTGGCTGCTCCGCCGTCCGACGTGTGGATGATGATGCCGCCCGACAAGACGAATCCGCTGACCTTCGTTTCCACCGGCGTGCTGCTCATTCTGGCAGCAGGGCTCGCGGTTCCGTTATTTCGCAATCGCACGGCGTGGTTTTTTGCTGTAGGAATGGTGGGAAGCCTCGTCCCCGCGTGCGCGACGCTTCCAGGCGATCGCAATTTGCTCTTTGCGGGCCTCGGTGGGTTTGGCCTCGTTGCGTCGCTTTTTGCTGCCAAATTCGAACAGCTTGACCGAGGTGAACGCGTTTACGCCAAACTGGTCGCGGGCATTTTCGTCTTGTTTCACCTCGTCCTGGCGCCGCTGCTCCTCCCGATACGATCCAATGCGGTTGGCAGTATGCTGCATGGATTCACAGAACGAGCCATTCACAGTTTTCCGGACGAAAGCACGATCAAAGGTCGCACGGTCGTGGTCGTGAGCGCTCCGGACGCCGTCATTACGAATACGGTGATCGCCGCATACTTCAATGAAAAGCGCTTACCGCCCGAGGCCATGCGAATCCTGACGACCGCGACCCAGGGTGCGCTTTTGGTCGGCCGACCGGATGCGCAGACGTTATCGGTCACGATGTCGGCGGGCCATTTGCACGAGCAAACGAGCGTGCTATTTCGGGATCCTGACCGGGCGCCGTTGCGGGTGGGCGATCGTTTTACGCTTCCGGGCATGGTCGCGGAAATCAAGTCACTAACGCACAACGGCAAGCTGCCGCTGCGTATTGATTTCCACTTCGACAAGCCGCTCGAGGACGCATCGTTCGTGTGGATTTATTGGCACGAGACTCGTTATGCGCCGCTCGTGCTGCCCACCGTAGGCGAAGAGAAGCCGCTGCCGGTAGTGCCTTATGGCAAGGCGATTGAGGGCTGACCGCACATTTCTCTTGCCTCCCCACCCTCGATCAGGCGATCCTTTCGTCCATGGCAGCCGCAGCGCATTCTGCCCTCGCCCAGCTCAATGGCCACGTCCGCCGCGCCCGTACCGATCGTCGCGGAATGACTCCCGAATGGGAAGCAAATCGACTCGGTTGTCAAAGAAGCCGAAACGCAGCTCCAGCAATACCTCGCTGATCCGCAGCTCGTGCCGATGTTATCGAAGGGAATGGAGCTGAAAGTGGGGACGATGGTGTTTGTCGGGAACAAGGACGTAATCTGGCGGGAGATGGCGCGGGATACGTGAGGGGCGAGGCGTCTCCGTGGAGAGTCCCGACGAGGCTTCGCCTCACCCACCAGAGATGAAAGCGCGCGGGATCTCCGCACGCCTGCCCGTTGCGGGATAACGCAACCGTTTGCGTAGCATCGCCATCGTCACCCATCCTGTGTGCCAAGGGAACACGATTGCTTCTTTGGCGCATCCCTGATAGCGTGGCCGTTCTTGTTGAGGAAACCCATGACGATCGAACCGTTCGGACCCACGCTTCAGGTGACCAACACCATCGATACCGACGACATTCGCCGCGAGAATCCGCACGTCGTCAGCGTTCCGACGAACACCATGGAGTTTGAACCGACCGCTCCTGCCGACGCCTCCGAGCCCAACGCAACGCGCACGCCTTCAAGCGTCCAAACGATCCAACACTACGAAATGATTCGGCGCCTCGGCGAAGGCGGTATGGGCGCCGTTTACCTCGCCCGCGATACCAAACTCGGTCGGCTTGTCGCCATCAAATTGTTGATTGAAATCACTGGCGCGAGTACCGCTCGATTTTTGGTCGAAGCGCGCGCCACCGCCCGATGCAAACACGAAAACATCGTCGTCATTTACGAAGTCGGCGAGCACGACGGATATCCGTACATGGTGCTCGAACATATCGACGGCCAAAACCTCCACGATTGGATGAGTCAACGTCACGGCAAAGGGGTTGGCCGAGGGGCGAAAAATGCCACCGTTTCTGCAAGTTTGGCCATTGAATTGATGCTTCCCGTCGTCCGCGCACTCGGTTGTGCACATGCATTGGGTATCGTCCATCGAGACCTCAAGCCGGGAAACATTATGATCGATGCGTCTGGTCCTATCAAAGTGCTCGATTTCGGCATTGCCCAAATGCGTGACGTCCCGCTCATTGGGTCTGCAGAAGACGCGACGGAACCGGTGCCGAACAATATCGAATTAACGCAAAAAGGCACGACCATGGGCACCCTGCCGTACATGTCACCCGAGCAATGGCGACGTGACGAAATCGACGCCCGAAGCGATATCTGGGCGGTCGGTATCATGTTGTTTGAATTGGTCACGGGTGCGCATCCATTGGCGCCGCTGACGTTTGACAAAATCGAAAAGGTTGGCGTATTGCGATTGCCGATGCCAAGCATATTCGATACACGTCCTGATGTGGGGCCGCTCGGAACGGTGATCGATCGCTGCTTGATGAAGTTCACCGAAGAGCGTTTTGGCTCAGCGGACGAACTTCGTGCGGCGTTGGAAGCTCTTTTGCCGGGGCAGAAAGCGTTCGAATTGGGCGATGGCGATTGTCCCTTCACCGGGCTTTCCGCATTTCAAGAAGCCGACGCTGGACGTTTTTTTGGTCGCGATCGCGATGTCGCGGTCGTGTTGACGCAATTGCGACACCAACCCTTGATCGCGATTGCCGGTTCGTCCGGTGCAGGCAAATCGTCCTTTGTGCGCGCTGGGCTGATTCCAGCACTCAAGCGATTGGGCGAAGGCTGGGAGCCTTTGTTGATGCGTCCAGGTCAACATCCGCTTGGCGCCTTGGCCGAGCTTTGCGCGCGTATTGCGCCCGATGCGGGCGATCACGCAAGCGTGCTCGAACAATTGCGTGAAGCGCCTGGTTTTCTCGGGTCAACGTTGCGAGCTTATTGTCGAAATACGGCACGTCGTTTGTTTGTGTTTATCGATCAATTCGAGGAATTGTACACGCTTTGCGCGGACGAAACGGAACGCTCTGCGTTTGTCGCGTGTTTGACCGGCGCAGCCGACGACGCGTCATCGCCCGTGCGTGTCACCTTTTCCATTCGCTCGGACTTTCTGGATCGATTGACGGAAGATCGCCAGCTTCTCACGGCAGTCGCCAAAGGATTGTACCTGTTGCCTTCGATGGGTCGCGAGAACCTGGAAATGGCTCTGGTCAAACCCGTGGAGGCCATGGGCTACCATTTCGAGAACGCGGACATCGTGCAAAATATGCTGGACGCGCTGAAAAGCAGCTCGACTCCCCTACCACTCTTGCAATTCGCCGCAATGAAGTTGTGGGAAAAACGTGATCGCGAACAGCGACTTTTGACGATTGCGAGCTACGAAGCGTTGGGTGGTGTCGCGGGGGCATTGGCAACGCATGCCGATGCGGTGATCAACAATCTTTCAATGCGCGAGCAGCAGATTGCCCGGGCGATCTTTTTGCGACTCGTGACGCCCGAGCGAACGCGTGCCGTCGCGAGTTTGCCCGATCTACGCGAAATCGATGCCGATGCATTGACTGTCGACCAGGTGGTGGATCAGCTTTCCGAAGCGCGACTTGTGCATATCGAAGGCAGCGAGGATCGATCGATTGCCACCGTTGAATTGGTGCATGAATCGTTGATTGAGCGTTGGCCGAAATTGCGTCATTGGCTGGAAGAAAGCCAAGAAGAATCGGAATTCCTGGCACGGGTGCGTCCTGCTGCAAAACAATGGGAAGTGGGTGGAGCTGCCGATGGTCTCTTGTGGCGCGGTCAATCGGCGGAAGATGCCCAACGTTGGCAAAGGCGCCATGGTGATGCGGCCATAACGAGAATAGGCGCGCGTGAATCGAGGTTTGTCGCTGCTGTCGTGGGTTTGGCGACGAGGGAACGTATTCGGAAAAGACGAATCCTGGCGACGGTCGTGGGTGCATTGTCGGCCGTGGTGATTGTCGTGTCGGTGCTGGCGGTGCAGGCGAAACGAGCGGCGACGTTGGCGGAGCAGCAGAAAGCGATTGCTGAGCAGCAGACGACGCGTGCCGAGCAACAGACAGCGCGCGCGGAGGTAGAAAAGACGGAGGCGGAGAAGAGCGCCGTACGTGCTCGTAATGCTGGCAGAATGGCGGCAGCGCGGGAACTGCAAAGTGATCCGACAACGGTGTTGGCCATTTTGCGCGAGATTGAGCCGGGACCCTTGCCGCGGCAATGGTCCGAACTCGTACGATCGGCAGCCGGTGCTGGCGTTGCCAAGGCAGTGTTCCTCATCAAAACCGAGGGCAGGTCGGCAGCATTTAGTCCCGATGGCCAGCGCATTATCTTGGCGTTGAGGAATAAGACGGTGCGGGTGTGGAACGCCGACGGTACCGGTCAGCCGCTTATCCTGAGCGGCCACGACGGTAATGTCCATGGGGCGGCGTTTAGTCCCGATGGCCAACGCATCGTTTCGGCGTCGTTCGACAAGACGGTGCGGGTGTGGAACGCCGATGGAACAGGCGTGCCGAAAGTCCTCTATGGCCATACCGCTGAGGTCTATGATGCGGCGTTTAGTCCCGATGGCCAACGTATCGTTTCGGCGTCGGTGGACAAGACGGTGCGGGTGTGGAACGCCGACGGTACCGGTCAGCCGCTTATCCTGCGCGGCCACGACGAGCTCGTCTCTGGGGCGTCGTTTAGCCCCGATGGCCAGCGCATTGTCTCGGCGTCGTGGGACAAGACGGTGCGGGTGTGGAACGCCGACGGCACCGGTCAGCCGCTCGTCTTGCGCGGCCACGACCATTACGTCTTTGGGGCGTCGTTTAGCCCCGATGGCCGGCGCATCGTTTCGGCATCGGCGGACAAGACGGTGCGGGTGTGGAACACCGACGGTACCGGTCAGCCGCTCGTCTTGCGCGGCCACGACGCCGACGTCTTTGGGGCGGCGTTTAGCCCCGATGGCCAGCGCATCGTTTCGGCGGCGGCGGACAAGACGGTGCGGGTGTGGAACGCTGACGGCACAGGATTGCGGCTTGTCCTGCACGGCCACGACCATTACGTCTTTGG
>CAZETM010000296.1:0-10477 GCA_964514885.1 uncultured Polyangium sp.
GATCACTGGATGACCGAGGGGCGCGAGCCTACTCGCGACAAACGTTGTGTAATGCCGGATGCGGTCGAGAAAAACCGCGTTTGATCGAGGACAAACTTTTCCCTAGGCAAACCGTCGTCATCGTGCTACCAGACGAACTTGCCTACAAGCTTCATCAGAGTTCGCCATCCACATTCTCAATGTGAGAAGCGGCACCGCGAGGCGTGACGACATGACCACACTCATTACGGATTTGTTGACGCAAATCGAGGCTCCGGGAACGTTCGCGACGCGATTGCGCGCGCCCACGGAGGGCCTCGAAATCGAAGTGACCGGCGTGGGTCCAATCGACTTCCCGATCACACCGCCGATAGCAAAGAAACTTCGCGATGTTGCGTGCGCTTCGCCATTTGGCCTGCGTGAGCAGACACTGCATGATCCGAGCGTGCGCAATTCGCGGGAGATTGCGGCGAGCCAGGTGAAAATCGCCGAGCGACGTTGGAAGTCCGTATTCGCAAATTGCCTTCGAAAAATCCAGACCGACCTCGGTCTCCCCAATGAATGCGAAATCGAGGCCATATTCGACAAACTCCTCGTCTACGAAGAAGGGCAATTCTTCAAGCCGCACCAGGACTCGGAAAAGTGCGACCAGATGTTCGGCACGCTCGTCGTCATTCTGCCGTCGGAATACAGTGGCGGTGCGGTGACGGTGGAGCATCGGGGCAAGAAAAAGGTTTTTCGTCGCATTGAAAGTCAGGCGAAGGATCTCTCCCTGCTCGCGTTTTATGCCGACTGTCACCATGCGGTAAGCCCGATCAAGAGCGGCGTTCGAGTGGCACTCACCTATCAGTTGAGGCTCGATGGTCGTTCCAATGCGGCGCTCCCCAAAGTACGCGGCGACGTCCTGGAGCGCCTGATTACAGGCGTACGCGAGCATTTCGCAAAGCCCGTTATGAAACGGTACAGTGAGTCCGAACCTGCGCCGCCCGAGCGATTCGTTTATCTCCTGGATCACGAATATACGCAACGAAGCTTGTCGTGGAACGATTTAAAGAACGGCGATCGTGCCCGCGTCGCCGCATTACGCGCCGCCGCCGAACGCCTCGATTGCGAGTGCTTTCTGGCGCTCGCAGAGATTCGCGAAATTTGGGGGTGCGACGACGAATACCCAGATTTCCGATATGGGCGACGCGGCTGGCATTTCGAGGAAAACTCCTCTGAGTCGGAATCGAAGGATTACGAACTCATCGACCTGCACGACAGCACCATCACCCTGAACCATTGGCTCGATATGACTGGGAAGCATGTCGAGGGGATCCCAGCGATTGTCAGTGAAGAAGAGCTTCACTTCACGAAGCCGTCGCGCGACATGGATCCGTTCAAGAGTGAGCACGAGGGATATCAGGGCAACTATGGCAATACGGTCGAACGCTGGTACCATCGAGCCGCATTCGTGACGTGGCCCCGAGCCAATACATTTGCATTGCGAGCGCAAGCATCGCCGCAATGGGCAGTGAACGAGCTGCTGACATTACCGCGCGCGAATACGGCCGAGCTCGAGTCTCGAGTGAAGTCGCTTCTGCCTCGCTGGAGACGTACAGCGGGCAGTCTCGATGACGCTCGGTTCTTCGCGAAACTGATCAAGTTATCGACCCGCTTCAACGATTCCGCGCTCGCTCACGAATGGCTCTTGCCACTGGGATTGCAGCGCCTCGGGAGTCAAGCGATGCGCGGTGATTTGGTAACCCTGATCGACAAGCATGGTTTGTCATGGGCGAAGACATTACTCGCGGAATGGACGAAGAACCATCATTGGGGACTCGCTGCGTGGGTGCCGCTGCTCGCTGATATCTGTGGCGCCCTGCACGCGAGCAATAGCATACAAGGACAACAGCTCGCCGATTGGCTCCTCGAAAAAGAGGTGAACCTCGCACTCGAAGCCTGCATCGCAGCATTCAAGCGTCCATCTCCTTGGCTCGCTCTCGACGCTTTCACCGAAGAATCTAAGCACCTTGCGCACGTACTTGCCGCCTCAGTCGCAATGTCCGATTTTGGGGTCATCGACGAGACGTTGCATTTCTTGCTCGACGACAAGCAACACGTTCCAACGACGTTCCTCGTGTTATTGCTGCGGGCTAGCATCGCCAGATCCCCGGCTCTTGGTGCCCACATCATGGGCTCGCCACTCCATCGCGAATGCAATTCACGCCTCAACGCGATTCTGAATGCATTGCCCCGTGTTGAAGGCGACTGGACCATTACGTACTTGCTGGACTGCGCTTGTGCTGACTGCAAAGTGCTCTCGGACTTTCTCGGTTCTACGCGCACAGATTACGATTGGCCATTGAACAAGGAGCGACGACAGCACATTCACCGGACGATTGAATCTGCGGCGCTACCCGTGTTGCACACGACGCTTCGACGTGGCAGGCCGCACGTTTTGCAACTACGCAAAGACCGTTCGTTGTTCTCACGTGATCGGGCTTATCGAGACCGCGTGAAGCAAATCCTCGATACACTTGCCCATCGCGAACTTCGATAATCGTCATTTCGCCCCACCACTCGCCCGGCGCGCTCGGGCAAACACGTTGTAAATGTGTCTCAACTGAGACTCTGCGTTTTCGCCAGCCCCCTTGACTTCAAGCGATTCTCGGTACCACCGCGCCATGAGGCATAACTCATAAAAACGTACCTCGCGCTCGTCGACACGCTGCTGCCGAAAATTGGCATACGCTTCGAGCAACCTCTCTAGCCCTCCTGCACAAGCGAACGGTTTATTCGCTCCCCGTGTAACGATGGCCAGGTCATACGCAGGATCTCCCAACTTCGCGTATTCCCAATCGATGACCGCTGGAACGTCGTCTGGGTCGAGCAAGATATTCTGCCCCAGCAAATCACCATGAATCAACACGGACAGCTCATCCGGCGGCAAATGATCGAGCGCCCAGTTATAGGCGTCGAACAATTCGGGAAGCCCCTCCAGTTGCTCGAGCTCGGACAATGCGTGAGCGCGTCGTGTCGGAAAACCTCGAATTTCGGCAATCGATTCTGCAGGGATTGCGTGAATCGATGCCGCCACGCGTGCAACGATTTCCCACGGTTTTACGCCTGGTTGTCTGCCTGCACGTAAATCGAGCGGAATTCCTCGGATGAACGGACGTACGATCGCGTCGCCTTCGGGTAACGGGATCATTGCGCGGAGGTCTGGAACGCGAATGCTCGTGGAGTGCGCAGCGACCTGCCTGCATATCGCCCGCTGTTGCAAAAGCCTCGCGCGCGACGCCAGGCGCGCCTCCTGCGTCGGAGTATTCGTGCCCATCGGTAGAAGGACCGCATAATTGCCTGAAAGAGCATCGGGATCGTTTTGCAGTTCGACATTCGCCGCAAAAACCTGATGGGACAGACCTTGTCCCACCTTGACGACTCGTCCGATATCGACAGTGCCGAATTCCTCGAAAACGCAATCGAGGACGCGTTTGGCCCGAGCCCAGGCCTGATTGGAGCTTTGAGCCTCCATTTCTCGCAGCTCCGAGAGTCGCAAACCAAGCGGCGCACCCCCCGACGTGTAATCGACGGCCCAATAGAGTTCACCGCCCCATTCGACGACTTCAGAATGGTTCGTGAAAGACGGCTCGCTCTCGATTTCGAGCCGTGTTTGCCCACGAGCAGCCCTGAAAGGTCGGCCATTTCGACGAGTCGATTTCATACAAGCTCCTCCTCGCGCCCAAACAAGTGCTCGGGATTCGTGAGCGGCAAGTGCTTGACGACGAACTCCGGCACGCGCGCGACGGTACATCAAGGTACTTACAGGCGCAAGTGCCAGAAACGACCTGCGCCATGATGCAACAAGTCCACGCGCATCCCGACACGCCCCAAAAGAACTGAAGCTTGCCGCTGAAGATCCGGCGACGACAAAGCGATTTTTGGTCCAGGAGATCGAAGAACTTCGCAATCGACAAGCCCCCGTGATGATGATATTTGCTGGACGACGGTAATACATACTGCGTCCCGCCGATACATTGCGCGATGGCGCTACAATTTCGAACCGCCTCGTAATCCATGCCGGATCATCGCCTTCTGAATCCATCTGCGCCCAACGCCTGCGAGTTCTGCCGCACGCGAAACATTGCCGCCTGTTTTTTGCAATATCAATTCGAGATAACGCTTTTCGTAGGCATCTGCGATTAGGTCTCGACCGATGAGGATAGGTGTATCGATATCGACATCGGTAACGGCGACTTTGGGAAGCTGTTGTTTGCGCTCTTCCGCTGATTCCCCTCCACTCATCAGAAGCGTCAATTCGACCTGATTTTTCAATTCACGAACGTTGCCCAACCAAGCTCGAGTCTCGAACTCCCGGATGATGGCTTCGGGCACCGACACTGTTCGACGGGCCATTGCCACATATTCACATTCGAATTGCTCGACGAGCAAACGAATATCATCAGGTCGCTCCCGAAGTGGTGCCATCCGTACCGTGGCGACAGCGAGTCGGTAATAAAGGTCGTCGCGAAATCGATGCAGGTCAACCGCCCGGGAGAGATTTTGATTCGTGGCCGCGATGATACGTACGTCGACGCTACGCGGAGGCCCATTTTCCCCTAGCCGAACGAGGGTGTGGCTGTCAATCGCCCGAAGAAGCTTGGGCTGCACTTCGATCGGCAATTCGGCAATTTCGTCCAGAAACAAGGTGCCGCCATCGGCTTGCTCGAAGTAACCTTTTTGCGCAATAGCTCCAGCGTATGCGCCACGCAATTGACCAAACAATGCGGCAGCAATTGCGGCGGGTTGGAACGCCGAACAATCGAAAGTCACAAAAGGGCCCCTTGCACGTCGACTCTCCTTGTGGATCGCCGCAGCAGCGAGATCCTTGCCCGTGCCAGTTTCCCCCTCGATGAGAATCGTCGTGTCGGTAGTAGCAAAACGTTCCAATAATGCAAACACACGGCGCATTGCCACACTTCGGCCCACGAGCTGTCCGAATTGCTCACGCCCGGAAAGAGGCACCTCCACCAATTCGCTCAGCATACGCATACGCAGCGTCGTTTTGCCAATGCGAATCACCGAATCGGGACGCGCATAGGCATCATGAATCATGGTGCCGTCAATGCTCGTACCATTGCGACTACCCGCGTCGATCACGCGAAGGAAATCCTTTTGCACGCGCAGAATGAGGTGCACTCTGCTGACAGTAGGATCTTTTACCAACAAATCACAATTTACCCCGCTTCCAATACGTACTTCGGGTCCCAGTAATTCCACCGTTCGGCCAGAATCGGGACCACTCACGATTTCCACGCGAATCTTGTGGGTACGGAAGGAATTGCCGCCAGGCGGTGGGGGGGCCGGCTCAGTGCTCGTCGGGTCCTTGGTCATTCTCGAGTTTAGCACGCCCGCGGATGCTCGAACGCTTGGAGTTCAGGTTCTGCCCCCTTCCGTTTGAGGCAGTTCGTTTGCACAACCCCTCAACGCGTATCCGACCGTCGGGTACGGCTTCATGCGTCCCGAACGAACACGGCAGCGAGTCAGGTTATGTCATCCACCGAGCCCATCGACACGGATCCGTGCCCAATTCATTCGGGCGATGTCCTTGCTGACCGCTACAGCATCGAGAAGCGAATTGGCGATGGTACATTCAGTTGGGTCTTTTCCGCGAGTGAATTGATTGTATTTCCCGGTCGGCGCGTTGCGCTGAAGGTTTTACGTCCAGAACACGCAAAAACAGCGGTAACGTTGCTGCGCTTTCAGGACCGGGAGCTTGCTTTGCTGCATCGTGTGGAACAAGCGGGGCCGACGCCAAATGTCGTGCGTCTGGTCGAGCCACGCATTCAGTTGCATCAACACTTGCCATTCATCGTCCTCGAATTGATCGAGGGCCCTTCTTTGAAGGAACGTCTTGTTCGATTGCCTCATTTTTCAATGGAAGAACGCCTATTGATTGGGCTAGGCATTGCTCGCGGGCTCGAAGCTCTTCATGGATGCGGAATCGTCCATCGCGATGTAAAACCTGGTAACATCCGTCTTCGCAACGATATCGAACCGGTGATCGTCGATCTCGGTATCGCCGCCGCACTCGATGCTACGACGGAGTTTACAGCAACGGGACAAGTTCTCATGACGCCCGGCTACGCATCGCCGGAACAGCGCGCACAATATGCCGTCGGTCCCCCGTGCGACATCTATGCGTTGGGTATCGTTTTTCGAAACGACCTTGAAATTTCCCGAGCCCTCGGCAGCACCGGCCGAAGCTGCTTGGAGCGTGAGCCAGAAGGAAGACCAAGCGCTGCGGAGGTCGCGGCGGCCATTGAAGCAATTTTGCAACAAAAAAAGAAGCAACCCATTGTCATTTCTCGCCGCTCGTTCGGCTTGCTCCTTGCGGCATCGATGTTTGGTCTGCTCATCGATCAACCGGTAGCCGCGCAAGTGTCGCGATGGGAGCGCGTAGCGTCGATGGATCAAGGCCGTTTTGCACACACGGCCACGCAGCTTGCCAATGGACACGTCCTCATCATTGGTGGTTACCACATGCAACTGAGAAAATTCATCGAAACGGCGGAAGTATTCGATCCGGATAGAGATCAATGGCTCCCTGCAGGCATTCTCGAACCACGCAAATTGCATCAAACCATGCTTCTACCCAACGGAGATGTGCTGCTGATTGGAGGCGTCAATATGCAGCACATGATCACCGATGCCTGGAAATATTCGGTTGTGGATAATAGCTGGACGACTGCCGGCGTGATGAAGACCCCGCGTACGCGCTTCACGGTCAACTGGTTGCCCAATGCAAATCGAATGCTCGTCGCCGGAGGTCGTGATGAAACCGGCATGCCTCAGGCAAGCACGGAGCTTTATAATCCAGGGGCAAACCATTGGACGATCGCAGCGCCGATGCTCATTCCTCGAGCGGATCAGGCAGCCGTGTGGATACCATCGATTCAAAAATTGCTGGTCATCGGCGGAACGGACGAACACGGGGTTTCATTGGCCAGCGCCGAATTGTACGAGCCCATCAGCAATACGTGGAGCCTGGCCAAACCTATGTCGACGGGACGCGATCGGTGCACGGCGACGTTGCTACCTGACAACCGCGTTCTCGTCGTAGGCGGTGCACATGGGGGAATGGTCCTGGCAAGTTCCGAGGTGTATGATCCGGCAACGGGCGAATGGCAAAGCGTCGCGCCCATGCATACACCGCGGTCTCAGCATAACGCAACGTTGCTCGGAAATGGGCGGGTGCTGGTCATGAATAGCACGGGGGGAGCCCAAGCGGAGCTGTTCGATACCCAAACGAATCAATGGATGCTCGCCGGCACACCCAATCGTCCCCGTAGCGACCCAACCGTAACGCTTTTGAAGGATGGTCGAGTCTTGATTGCCGGCGGCAACGGCCCCGATTCATCAGCATGTGATATTTTCGATCCGCGCGACGCTCAATGGGGATTAGCGGCCCCGATGGAGATTGGTCGTTATGACCATGCGATGACCTTGTTACCCGATGGTCGACTGCTCGTCGTCGGAGCCCCTGGTCTCACATTTTTGAATACCGCCGAGGTTTATGACCCGCACACGAATACGTGGACACGTCCCCTACCGATGATCGCGGGCGGTCGATACGCACCAACGGCGACCCTATTACCCAAATCAGGCGAAGTGCTCGTTGCGGGAGGTGCTGGGCCCGATGGAGTTACTCCGTTGACTGAACGGTTCAGTCCTATTCGAAATGAGTTTGTTCGGTCATCTCCAATGTCGACTTATCGTCACGCCCATACGGCCACGCGCCTACCCAATGGTGATGTGCTCGTGACCGGTGGTTATGGCGGAAGGTTTCATGACGATATCGAGCGCTACGATCCAACGACGAATACGTGGACGATCGGCGCTCCCATGCGCTCGGCGCGCACGAAGCACGCTGCCGCACTGTTGCTAGACGGGCACGTTTTAGTCGCCGGAGGTATCGATAGCAATCAAGCAATCGTCAATACGACCGAGATCTATGATCCTGTCGCAAATACCTGGATGCCCGGCGCGCGGCTCGAAACTCCGCGATATGGCACAAAAGCCATCATGCTTCGTGACGGCCGGATTTTGCTAGCGGGCGGATTTTCAGCAAATGATACGAACATCGGCGTAGAGATTTACGATCCCAAACTTGCGCAATGGATAACTGCGGCTTCCATGGGTTTGCCGCGGCGAGGGTATCTCGTGACGATGCTTCGGGATGGCCGGATCCTCGTAGCAGGAGGAATGCGGGGCCGGTCTTTCCTGGATAGCGCGGAGATCTACGATCCCGCGAGCAATACCTGGACAAACACGGCCCCGCTGAAAGAAGCACGATCCAATGCGGCTGCGTTGCTCCTGCCCGAAGGTCGGGTGATCGTCACGGGGGGATTACGCGACGGCGTTCCGCTGACGAGCACGGAGATTTATGAGCCGGTTTGATTTATGGGCGGAAGCAGTGGCACGCTCCGAGCAAACAGCCTTCAGAAAGCTGGCCTCGGGCATCTTCAATGCCTCTATTGCACCCCTTATTGTAGTTTGTGAAAGGCCATCTCGTCCAACCACGACCGACTACTTGCGATGGACAGAACGCATTTTCACGCGCTTTGATAACGTTGCAGGTAACCGGAACGGTAATACTCGATAAAAGCGCTTCAGAACTCTCCCCAACCTCCTCCTCCTCGAGATCGTCGACCAACAGCTCCGTCGGCGCTTCCACCTCCGAAAGCAGGACCACATCACTGGCCGCAACGTTCTTCTTCGCCAAACCTTTATCCCCCAATTTGGATGCGGGCAGCTCTCCCGCGAAAGCACCACATGCGAGCGTCGTAACGATTGCAGCAACTACGATCTTGATCGATTGTTTCATGATGACCAACCTCCACGGACCATTGGATGAGCATGCTTCGTGCCGACCGTCCGAACGCAATAACCGTGGCATCGGCGCACATCTATGGCCCCTCGTATCACAGCGCGTTCAAAGAGAACCACAATCGATCATTACCTCGATCCAACTGCGTCCACTCGGCCCCACCAAACTGAACGCCTTGAATTTGCTGGCAATTGGCAGTTCATCGTTCATCTGCGCTTCGTTCGACGCGTGCTTGCAGCGACGCGCGTGCGCACTCACGAACGCAGCAAAATGCGCTCATGCGCCGGCGAGTATAATGGCATCGTTGGTGCATTCTCCGGTGCAGGAGGGCACGACAATGACCAGTCAACGATTCATTGCAGCAGCATTTCTCGTCTCGCTATCGTGGGTCTTTCCCGCTCACGGCTCGCCCAACAATTCAGCTCGAGAACCAATCACCGACAATGCAGAGCGCTTGTCAGCGAGCAATGTCGTAGGCTCAGTGACTCAAGAAGATAGGGTTGCCGATGGCCGGTGGGTGAAAAGTGTGGTCACCCTCCGCGACGACGGGACATTATTGGGTCAAACGAATCTGAGCAATTCCAATTCGGTCTTCGGGTTTACTGCGGAAGTCGTGGTTGCACTGGTCGACGCAAACAAACAGCCGCTCGCTTACGCGGTAATTGGCTCGTGGGGGCTCAATGCCTGCTTCTTTAGCTGCCCGGTCACACGAGGAATAAACTGGACCCAGCAAGTACCGGAATGGGAGCGAGTTCGTGGCGATGTCCGTGGGTTGGCGGTTATCCAGCGTCGTGATCCATCGAATCGTTTTTGGGATTGGCTCTGGGGCAATCGAAACGAAGTGGTCTCCCTTGTAGGCGTGCTCGCCAAACTATTCTGAGCCGCTTGATCAAGCTCGATAAACTTTCCGAGGTCAATCGTTCTACCTTTCCTCGCGATCCCGACTCATAGGCGGAAAAGAATCCCTTTACCCCTTCACCAACCTCCCCACCGCCTCATGGAGCACCCGCACGGCCTCCTCGTCGCCCGCCTTGGCCGCCGCGAGCTGCTCCTCGAGCAGCCTCACAACCAGCGCCATTCTGCTGCTCATCCGGCCAGGTGAATTGGCCTTTGACGTGGATCGAAAATCCATTGCAACGGAGGGTTTGTCCGCGGACGCGGAATCGTCAGTAGGTCGCCCTGAATCGTCAGTAGCGGGTGACACCTCAGTCGACGTCACCAACACGGCCGCAAGCGCAGGGATCGCTTCGTTCAGCGGCTTGAGGTCACCGAGACCCAGCTCGGCCGCCGTTCGCGCAGCTCGCCGGTAGCGGTTGATCATCTGGCTTGACTTGTGTCCGGTACGGTGCTGCACCCACGCTTCGGACTTTCCGTTGGCGAGCGCGATGGTGATAAAGGTCGCTCGGGTGTCGTGGATGCGGATGGGCTGCCTGGCTTTGGTGCGCTCGAAGAGTGATGCGCGCTCGATGCCCGCGTCGGCGAGGTGCCCTCGGTAGCTGTCGGCCTGGTGGCGGCTGCTGATGCGCTTGCCGCGTTCGTCGGTGAAGACGAGGTCGTTCGGGCCGACGGGGATGCCCATGCGCGCACGCAGGATGCGGAAGACGCGGAACGCGAGCACGACGCCGC
>CAZETM010000297.1:0-10447 GCA_964514885.1 uncultured Polyangium sp.
TCGGCAAGAAGAATGGTTTGCCATTCATCGCGGAGGGATTGAAACGTGGGCACGTAGACCGCAGCCAACGGTTCAATCGATGCTCGTGCAAGCGAGTATTGAAGCTCCCGCAGCAGGGAGAGGAGACTTGTCGCATAAGCGAGAACACGGGCGGACATGGGTGCGACGGTACAGGAGGATGGGAGGGCGTGGCAAGTATTTTGTGGACGGCTGAAACGAAGTTTTCACGACCGCTCGAAACAAGTCCTGCGCAGGGTAAACCGTGATCCAAACCCATCCGCACAACGCTGCGCAATCCATTCGAGTGCCGTCGCACTATCGACATGCTTCCGCAACAATGCCGCATGGATATAGGCCAGTTCGTCACTCATACACGTGGCAAAAGTCACCGGATCGTCCGAATTGATCGACAAAAGTGGCAGGTGCTCGCCGTGTCGTTCCAAAGGCCGCAGACGAAGCGCGGGATGTTGATCCACTGACGCGAAATCCGCAATGAGCATATTGCTCGACGGGTTTGTCTCGATCGTGATTCCCAATGTAGCAATGCGACTTCGCAGCCACCGCTGGACAAGATCCAGCATTTTCAACTCCAATGGATTCACGTCGATGCTTACCGGCTCCACTCCACGATCATGGATATCCGGATCGACGAGATACGCAACGGTCAATTCGACCACTGGCGTCGAGTGCGAATTCGGCTTCCGCAAAAATGGGTATTCGAGGAGATCGAGAAAGCCGACATCGTGGCGCAGTTTTCGCGCCGCGCCCAAATCATCGAGGTCGACCGGCGACGCATAAATGAATTGCGCATGTTCTCGTGCTTCATGGCGCACGATTTCCAATCGTGACGCATCGATCTGCAAGTCTCCCTGTCGATAACGGTCGAGCTCCCATAACAGATCGTCGAGGCGTTCTTCGCGAGGCTGCATCACCTTGGCATGACGTTCCGCCCACCGCCCCGTGCTTTCCCCGATGCTCGTTGCATGGCCAAGGCGATCTCCAGCGCGAATGGCTCCAAATTCAAGCAGTTCGTGTACGCGCCGCAATCCCTGCACCAAACGCAAATATTCCTCCCCGACATGACACGTCATTCGACATGGATCGACTTGCAAGCGCGGTCTTCGCTGCGCCAACGCATACGCAGCCTTCTCCGATGCCCTTCGCGCTCGAAAAATACCTGGAAGACAAACCCAGGTGGGAATGGCTAGCTCCATCGAAGCTACGTCGAATCCCCGAAGCACTAAAAGCAATTCGGGATCGATTGCCAATGCTCGTTCGACTGCCAGAGCTTCTACGCGTGCTCGATACGCCCAGGCCCCAAATCGACAACCATGTGCGAGTTGTCGAGGATCCGAGTGCCGGTTACGAAGCCTACCTCGCCCATGCCATTCTTGTTTGCAGAAATGGTACACCAAGCCAAACTCGAGGTTCGGGGCATTTCGGGTCGCGCGCTTGAATGCATGCACATCATGACCGACCTCTTGCGCGGAAGTCGGAAAACCACCACGAACTTCGATCGACTGCAAAGTGATATCTTTCGATTCCACGAAAATAGCCGATTCAAATCGCAATCGTCGCAATGGGGCCCGGAATGGAGCAATTCTTTCATAATGCCGCTGAAACCATCCCAATCCGGCGGTTCCAGGTTCTTGCACCAAAAAGCGATGCATTTGATTGCGAACGCGTTCGTATTGCCAAAATAGTTGAATGAACGCGGGATCGTCACGGCGCAATGAATACCGGATCGCCCTGGTCGCAAAACGACTCTCGGGCCAAGGCTCGTAACCACCCCCCAGCCACGTCGACAAGGGATCGAGTGCCGCGAGATCGTCGAGAGAACCAGGAAGTTTGGTCCTCGGACCCGCAAGCCGCCGAAACACGAGCGATAACTCTGCAATCGACACGTCGTTCATTTCACCCGTGGCGACAATCGTCAAAGCTCGCTGACATGCGGTAGCCAACGTCTGCGGCCGAAATGCCTGGGCGTTCGTCGATATTTTGTCGAGATATCCGGGCAGCCACGAATCGAACGTGCTGCGTTCACCAAGGACTTCGAGCGACCACAGGAAAGCTGCCAAGATCATGCGCGTAATCGCGGCCCCCACGAGCATCGTGGAAAAACGATTCGCATTTCCCCAAGGACACGCGGAATCACGCGACAACGACGAGAGAAACATCGGATTCGCAACAAGGTGACCAATGACTCCCGTCCACAACGTTCCAAAAGAAAATGCGGCGCCACCATGCAAATGCGTCTCGGCTATGGGCTTGTCATGCAAAACCCGAGACAAGTGGGCACTCAGCAACGACAAGCGATCCGTGGGCGGATCCGCGGGACATTCCGCAGCGTACAACGTAGCAATGCCCAAATCTGCGGGCAGCAAAAGGGTGAACCAACGCAATTCCTCCAAGTGTTGGGCGTGATGTTCATCATTGCGAACCATGACTCGACTGCCGGAAGGCACGAGCCATCGGTGCACATGACGCGCCAAAAGATCGGACAAACACGTTTCATTGCGCTGATCGGAAAACCATACGCCTTCCGCCAGGACGCGAAGCTCTTCGAGAGAAATACCGCGACAACGAGGGCGCAACCATTCCAAAAAGTCCGCCATCAACGATTCCGTAGGGGGATCGAGCACACCAGGGACGCGACGGCCAAGGCGCATGATTTTCAAACGATGCGCAACCGACGAAATCAATGGCCACGCCAAAGCAGCCTGGTACAAATACGAATGGACTACCGCCTCCGACATCAGATTTCCGCTCCAAACGCGAGTACCCACGGATGCTGGTCGTTTTCTGCATCAATACGCGCCAGTTCCTCCCGAATTTCTTCTTCGCCGTGAATACCTACATGCACAACGCGCTCGCGGCGAATCTTGCGCAGAGCATCCTTTTGTTCCGCGGAAACCGGAAGCGCCTCGAGAATGAGCCGCGCGCAATCCGCGGATAAACCCGATTCAGGCGCCGCAAGCAAGGGTAGGCGTTGACACCATTGGATAAACGCACGATACCGAGCAGCGCTCGTCGACTTTTGCCCCTGCCTCCAAATGTCGGTCCATTTCGACCACTTGATGGTCGTTGACCATTCGGCGTGAATTTTTCGATCCGCATCGAGTTCTGCGAATGCACGGACGTAATAATCCGCAAAGTATGCTCCGACATCATGATCGGGCGGTAGCGATTCGAGCGCGATACGAATGCGACGAATTTGCTCGTTATAGGATTCCGCAAAAAGGCGGTAATCGTACCAAGCAGGAAATGCCGGAACTGGCCAAGGATATTCTCGCGAACTGCCGCGAACTCGAGTTGCAATGGGTTTCCACCATTCGATGGTCCCCTTTCCAACCCATTTTTCATCCCCAGCGTCCATGGAAACGTCCCATAACACTTCGAATAAGACGCCCTCGAGCGTGCTGTTGAGTTCCGTGTCCGTGTGCCACGCAAAACTCGCTCGATGCAGGCGTATTTCTTTCCATACGAGCAACTCCTCGTGCCCCGTGAACCCCCATGGATCCGCACCAAGCAAAGCAAATCGTTTGCACAATTCTTCCGGAGTCGGTGCGCTCTTTAGCGTTTCGAATCGCTTGATTGCTCCCAATTTGATCGCTTCGTTCCACAACGCAAGCGCCGCAAGAGGTGCCGAGATACCCCCTCGCGGCAACGCACCAATTCGGTCGAGCCATCGATTGCGCAGCGATTCGCTGGCAAGACGCGAAAAAATACCCCATCGTTCGAGATCGAAATAGGAAGCCGCCGTTGCGGGTTGATGAACGACATGATGATTCGAAAACTCCGCCAGAAGGCGCATTAGGTCGTCTTTCGGCGGCTCGATCCGACTCACCTCGGATACCCAGGTATACATCGTCGAACGCGCATCGATGCGCGGGAGCACATCCGAGGGGTCGAGTTTTTTTTCGTCGCGCTCTCCATACCGTTCCCGAGGTTGCCGCGCAGCATCGAGGCGCAATTCGCGCAATCGCGTACGCACGTCGTTCCAATCACGAACGTGACGTTGCTTGAGGCGCTCGAGAATTCGATTGGCAATTTCGGGTGACAAACAGTGTTCCGGTGCCGCAAACAGCGTCACATGCAACGTAGCCCATTCCCGTTCTTCGCGGAGCCCACTGACATCATCCGCCAGATCGTCCAATTTTCGGAATAACACGTCCCAGCTCGGCGGCTCGGGATTGGTTTGTTGAGCCAAAGCATCGAGTGCCGTCGACAAGCCTCCTTGCGGTTTTTGCATGCGTTGGCGCCGAAAATCGACGTACCGCAAAGTCACGTCGATAAACATACGAAAGGCACGATCCCGTGTCGTTGGCTTGGTGCAACGGCCATAGCGCCGCCAATAGGACAGGTCTTCCACTTCGACCTCGTCGGCGACTTCAATCCCGAATGCGCTGCGAATCAAGCTCAACAAAGCGCAATATTCCAGCCACGTGCGCCAGCGGGGAAACGCCCAATTGACGTGAAGACCGTCGGTCACGGTACGCGCAAGGACTACCCGAAACTTTTCGGTATAATCAACGTCCTGTGAATCCGACAAGATCATTTGATAGCTCAGACCCATATGAAGCCGAGCAACATAATCGTCATCGGGAAGGATTTCCACGGCAACTTGGATATCGGAAACGTCCGGACCTTCCAATCGGGCCGTAGCCAGCGCCGCGGCCTCATACCGTCCCCCACGAAAGTGCCATGTGCGAACTGACTTGTAATCGAATCCATGACGGGCTAATCGAATCTCGAAATCGCGCAATTCTCGCATATTTTCTGGCAAGATTGCCGATGCAAGCCGATTGACTTCCAGATAATCGAGCAGATTCTGCGGTTTCAACGGGTGATCGAACACTGGTATGGATTCCAGCGTCTTGCCTACGATTTGACGCCGTGCCGCCAATGATAATTCGTTCAGCCCATACCGCTGATAAACAGGCATGGCCTTGTTGAAAATGGCTTCGGGAAGCTTGTCATTGCTATTGTTTTCCAACCCCAGTTGCTTCTTGAGCACATCCAGGAACAGACTCTTATGGCCCGTAATCAGGAACCCCACCCGCGGATGCCACAATGTGCGCACCAAATCGAGGAGTTCGAGTACGCGTTTGGGATTCATGTCGGCGTCGTCGACCGAAATCACGAAAAACGGCGTCCCGCGTTGTTGCCGAAAAACCTTCGGATATTCCTCAGCCAAAGCGTCACATAATTCTCGAAAACGCTCGGGCACGTCGAGCCGATGTCTTTCGACCTCTTCGAATTCCAGTGCGAAGGCTTCGGGATCGAGCATTCCACGACGCGCATCGAGCCGTCCCTCCCACCCTGCCGCAGCGGCCTGCACGAACGCTCGCCAGCGCTTCCGTGAAAGCAGCTCCTCGGACTTCATCGGATTCCACCCGTCATGAGCCCCCGTTGCTCGGTACCCATCCTGCATTGCATCGACCAAACGTGAAAGCTGACCGGCAAGGTGGACGAGCAAGTTGGTCCCTTCGGGCAAAGGCTGCAAGTCGACCAATCCGACAGGAACGACGCGCCCTCGAAAAACATCGTCGGGAATTTCTTTGCGAACGTCGGAAGATTCGCCGCGCTCGCGCTCACTCCACATTTGCAGCAATGTGAGTAGAACGGCCGTTTTGCCAATACCTCGTTCACCGCCAATGAGCGCGACGTGATTGCGCCGCTCGGGATCGATTCGCGGTAAGAAACGATCGAATGCTCCGTGCGATGCGGGCCGAGTCCAGGCGCGTTCTGACAAGTCACCAAACAACCACGCGATACCTTTTACGGCCTCACGCTGCTCCTCGGTCAACGCATTCCAGGAGAGGGGGCTTGCTTCGGCGCGCGACAACATTCCGGACATAGCTGGCGATCCTATCACGGTCGTTGACGGCGAGAAAGACATTTTCGGGCACATCTCGTGATGCGATGTGGGCTCAGTGAATGACGCGGGGCGATGCAGACGTGTCAATGACAGAATTGCTGGGTTCATTTTCTTAGGCACCGCAATCCAAACACTCCTGACTTTTGGGCAAATACAAAAGGCTTGCTCTCGATCTAGCGGTGTGGTTCCCTGCTGGCGTCGCGTGCTCGACGCGTATCGAAAGAAAGCCAGATGAACTCCACACTCATTTCATCAGCAATGTCGGTTCTTGAGCGGCTTTTGGCTTTTGCAAAATCAGGGGCGCATGACGAAACGAGGTTTCTCGCCAGCATTCATGGCCAATCCCTGCAAAGCGCTCTGGACTTCGTTGAGAGTCGGCAACACATGCTGGCTTTTCTTGGGAGTGTTGGTGTAGGCAAGTCGTCACTCATCGGTACGGTCACGGATTTATTCGTGGGCGATCGGCCAACGACCCGCACAGCGTTGAAAGACAATTCGATCCTCGCAATTGGCTCTGGCCGAACCACCGTGTGCGAAGTCCGTATTCGCTCGTCGAGAGAAGGTGATGGCGGAGCGATCGGGCTCGAGGTCGAACCGCTTCCGCGCGCATCGACGGAGCGCGAGATCAAGCTCTATGCCGAAGACGAGTGGATTCGAAAGCAGCATGATACTCGCCGGCCAACGGAAGAAGATTCCGACCCGACGTCGCTAGAAGTGCAGCGGGCTATTCGGTGCATGACCAATTACGTGGAACGACAAGAGACGTACGTGGACGGCAATCTCCGGCGGAAAAGGAATGTGTGGCCACTCGACGAAGTGATTCCCAGCTTTGCCTCGGCGAAAGATTTGGCCGAGCACTTGATTGAGCGAGCCAAGCTCGACGACCGCACAGAAACTAGTTTTTGGTGGCCGACGCACGAGCCACGGGATTTGAATGCCCTCAAAGACTGCTTCGAGAACATCAATCGAGGACTCACGTCAACGGTGATGTTGCCGAAGAGCATGACCGTAGTGGTTCCGACACCTTTACCCGGCCTAACGGCTGACCTCGAACTCACCGTGATCGATACGCGTGGACTCGACGGAAACGTGCCAGCGCGCGGCGATATTCTCGATTTCCTGCGTAATCCCCGAGCCGTAAACGTGATCTGTGGTGCGTTCAAATCCGCCCCTGATGACACGGTGCGGGCACTGCTTCGAGTCGCTGCGAGCACCGTAGATACGCAAAAGGCACTGAAGTACGCGATTCTCGTTCTCATTGATCAGAGCGATGCGGAGCAAGTGAATGGCGCCGATGGCGATCGCGATTTTGGACAGCAACTCAAAATCGATGAATGCGTGACTGCATTGGAGGGAGCGGGGCTTTCGGGCTGGCTGAAACGAGAGCAAATCCTAGCATTCGATGCGCTGAACGATGATCGACTTCGCTTAGTCGACAAGATCAATGACGGGTTTCACAAGCTTCGCGCGGACGCAGAAACGGATCTTGAAGGGCTCGTTCGCAATGCCGAGGAGTTTTTGCATGGGACAGATAATGAATTGTTGCCGGAGCTGAGGAGCAAGATCGACAATCGAATCAAAGCAGTGATGACAGCTCATCCATTAGCCGGCGCTCCGCTTGTTGATCCACTGGAGGGTATATACGAGGCCATTCGGGAATGTCGCTATGCTTCGGTCGTGTGGGCTGCGTGCCGAAGAAATGGATATTATTCGAAGCTGGATTTGTACGCTGCTGTCGAGACGAAAGCAACGCATGCCGCAGA
The DNA here is from genome assembly GCA_964514885.1 of uncultured Polyangium sp. Classification (GTDB taxonomy): domain Bacteria; phylum Myxococcota_A; class Polyangia; order Polyangiales; family Polyangiaceae; genus Polyangium. The sequence goes on from CAZETM010000297.1 coordinate 7,645, forward strand.
GCAATGGCTTGGAGAGTTTTCGAGCGCACTGATCATCGAATTGAACAAAATGCAATGGCAAGAGGAAGAGTTCCGGTTCGTCCAAGATCACATCCGTCTTCGGCAACGCCAGATCGAAGATGGCAAATCTAGGTTTTACCGGACCTACGCTGAGCGCGTACACGCACAAGTCGAGGAGCAGCTTGGGGAAGATCCGATATGGGAAACGTGCAGTGCTGAATGGCGTCAAGGCTCGGGTTTCAAAAGCCGCGTGATTGGCCATTTGGAAAGCTTTTCGCGACGCCAACAGAACTTGACGGCCCACGAATCCACGCCGCTCGTCGACTTCCTGCCGTTGTACGACGAGGCCATGCGGTCCGCGCAAGCGCCAAAGTTTACGTTGCACGTGCGTAATCTGCGTGCGCTGCGATTCGTGAATTTTCAACCGGATCAGGTTTGTGCGCTGATCGGTGCCAATGGTACGGGAAAAACGACTTTGCTGGAGGTGTTTCGACTTCTTCGGCTTACTTATGAGCGAGGGCTTGCGGAGGCTGTCAGTATTGTCTTCAAAGGCGGTGGTAATCTCAGATCATGGGGCACCTCTGACGATGAGCCTATCGAAATCGGCGTGGAACTGGGTGATATCTATTGGATGATTCAACTCATCCCGCGCGACGGGTCGGTGGCAGATGTAACTCACGAGAGATTGAGCGAACGAGGACACGTCATCTTCGAGCGGGATAGCCTAGGCGGTTTTACTTTCCGCAATGAGCGAATCGAAGCAGGCCGATACATTGGTCTTCGCGCGCTCATGGACCGAGGCGCGCCCGAGTTTTCCATTCGACGTGTGGCGAAACTCTTGCAATCGATTCATGTGCATGGAGATCCGGATCTCGTTTCGCTGCGCGATGGCTCGCGGACGATGGACGACCGGGATCTCTTGCCTCGGGGCACGAACGCCTTGACGATGCTGCGGAAGTGGCATCAAGAGCGTGACAACCGGTATCGATATGATTTCGTACTCGAAGGACTCGACGCCGCCTTTCCGAACCGCGTGAGCGATCTCGAGTTTCGCGAGGCGGGCAATAACTTGGTTGCGAACATCTATCGGCCAGACGTCGAGACATTGAGTCCACTTGCCGATGAAGCCAATGGCGTGCTCCAGATGCTCGTGCTCCTTTGCCAGGTTGCGGCCACGAACGATCAAAGCCTTCTGGCCATCGACGAGCCCGAAAATGGGCTTCATCCGTATGCATTGGGCGCTTTTTTCCGGCGCACGAGCCAGTGGGCACGTTACCACAACGTCACCGTTTTGTTGGCTACGCATTCGACGGTGCTGCTCAATCGCTTTACTGCGGAACCCGAGCAGGTTTATGTAATGAAAAGCAAAGACCCCGGTGGCCCCATGCCAACGAAACTCGATGTGCTTTATGATCGGAGCTGGATCGAGTCGTATGTTCTCGGGGATCTTCAGGAACAAGGAGAGCTCGGAAGCAACAAGGATGCGGTCTGAGCATGTTCAGGATCCAGCTTATCGTTACTGGAGATGCGGAAGAGGCGGGGCTTTGCGAGTCATTGCTGCGATGTTTCCCGGATCGACGCAATGGCCGTAAAGTCGATTGGTTGGCGCCCCGCAAAATTAGCGGAGTCACTACCCATCGATTGCGATCAGGGGACAAGCCCTCTGAACCAATGCGCAAGCTCGCAAAAGCGTTGCTCATCGAGGCTCGGCGAGGCAAGACAGGAATTTCTCCAGACCTCGTGATTGCGGTGGATGATGTTGAACTCCACAATGACGGGCAGGAACAGATCATCGTCGAGCATTTGCGATCGGCGCTGAAATGTGTACTCGAGGAACAGAAAGACGATACCTGGCGACTTGAAGCACAAATACTTCTCCGTCAGAAATGCTCGTTTCATTTGCTTTGCCCGATGGTCGAGTCCTACTTCTTTCGCGATCCCGATGCGTTGGTCGTCGCCGGAGTGCCAAAGTCTGAAAAACCCCAGCTCGTCCATTTGGATGTAGAGAAATTCGTGACGAACGATTCGAGTTTTCTTCCCGAGTGTGTGGTGGAGAATAAACGGCGCGCAGAGCACTTGCCGTGGTGGCGTCACGAACGGCATCCAAAGCACTATCTGGAACACCTCGTCAAACGAGGCGGGAAGATGTATGAGGAGACGGGCGGCGGCAAAAAGGCGCTCAAAACAATTAATTGGGCGGCCATTCCATCTGCGCCAACGGAAACTCGAATCATTCGCTCGTTATTCGAGGATCTGGCAGTGTGGTTCAATATTGCCAATCCTATTGGGCTTGGGGATACGCATCCAAGCCTGTTCCCTGAACGGGAGGTCAACCCAAACGACCTGATTCTGCGCAATCTTTAGCGCAATGCCAGTCTACCGAAATTTCACCAGGTCAAGCTGCTTTTTCACGAACTTACGACCCCGGTGCCCGAAGGATGCCGCCTTCCCCACTCCGCCAAAGGCGGATTGCCCGGCGCTTTGGTCGACAGGTAAACCCCACCCGTTCAACACGATTGCTCGAATTCGTCGCGGCATTGTTGCCGGTCGGTGTTCGTTCGGCCGATCTGCTGCGGTCCGCGCTGCCGGTCCTTGGGTGCACGCCGCTGACACCTACGTCCATCCTGCCGGGGTGCTTTTTCGCAGATAAGTGTGGGCCTCTGCGCCTGCCGGGGTCGCTTTTGGAAAAAGTGCACACGTCTGCGCAGGGTGCCGGGGGCACTTGGGCGGCGGGAGCGGGGTCGGCATTTCTACCGTATGGGCTTGGTTATCGAATGCGGGAGAGGCCGATGGGCCATTGGCG
>CAZETM010000298.1:0-10424 GCA_964514885.1 uncultured Polyangium sp.
CTCAACTCTTCGCCGCTGCCAAAATCGCTGCCGCGTGCTCTTTCGGATTCACCTCGAGCCACACTTGCTTGATCTTCCCGTCCTTACCAATCAAAAATGATTGGCGTGACGTAAACGTCAATCGAGTGGGAACTCGAAATGCCTTCGCCACCGCGCCGTCCGTATCGACGACCAGCGGAAACGGCAAATTGTGCTTTTCAATGAATGCCTTGTGGCTCGACGCATCTTGCATGGATACGCCATACACTTCGAGCCCCGCGGCTTGAAGGTCGGCCCAGCCATCACGCAATCCCTGCGCCTCCACCGTGCATCCAGGCGTGTCGTCTTTCGGATAAAAATAAACGAGCACCTGCTTTTGGTCCTTGAAATTGGAAAGACGAACCTCTTTGCCATCGTGCAATTTCAAAGCAACATCAGGAGCCGCATCACCCGCCGCCAGCGGTTTCGTGTCCGCCGCCTCCGTAGCTGTGCTTTTCGACGCATCCGATGAAGTGGACGACGTATTGTTACATGCAGGAAAAACAAACAGGGCAAACGCGAGCGACGTGACGAAACGTGATGACATGTTCATGCGCGTAGGATGGCAAAGAGTCGCACGGACCGCAAGTCTTACGATTCTCGCACTCGGCTCTTGACGCGCTCGCCGTCGTGGTTTCCCCTCGCGGCGCGGAGGAACGAGACGGTGAAGATTACGTGCATCGGTGGTGGGCCCAGCGGTTTGTACCTCGCGATCCTGACAAAAAAACGCGACCCATCACGCGAAGTGACGGTGTTCGAGCGCAATCGATCCGATGATACATTCGGCTTCGGCGTCGTCTTTTCCGACGCGACGCTCGACAACTTGGCCGATGTCGACCGGCCGGTTTACGACGCGATCCGCGCGAGTTTGTCCCACTGGGACGATATCCACACGTTCTTCAAAGGCGAGCGGCGCGTGTCGACTGGGCACGGGTTCAGCGGTTTGTCCAGGCAAAAGTTGCTCACGATCCTCCAAGCTCGCGCCAAAGAACTCGGCGTGATCTTGAACTTCGAGGATGAAGCACGCGACGTGGAAACCTTGCGTCGTTCATGTGACTTGCTGGTCGCCGCCGATGGCGTCAACAGCGGCGTGCGTGAGCGATACCAAGAGTTTTTCCGTCCGCAACTCGATTGGCGTCCCAACCGTTTCGTTTGGCTCGGAACAACATTTCCCTTCGATGCCTTTACGTTTTACTTCGACGAAAACGAGCACGGTCTATTTCGCGTCCACGCGTATCGATACCAAGAAGATCGGTCGACATTCATCGTGGAATGCCGCGAGGAAACCTGGCGAAAAGCAGGCCTCGACAAAGCCACCGAAGACGAAACGCTTGCCTATTGCGAGCGGCTTTTTGCGCATCGTCTCGCGGGACATCCATTACTGAAAAACCGCAGCGTTTGGCGCAGCTTTCCCACCATCCGGTGCGACAAGTTCTCGTTCGACAATGTCGTGCTCATGGGAGACGCCGTGCATACGGCCCATTTCTCGATTGGCTCGGGAACCAAGCTCGCCATGGAAGACTCCATTAGCCTCGCGGACGCCCTGGATGCTCATCCGCGCATATCGGACGCTCTCGCCGCATACGAAGCCGAGCGCCGGCCCAAAGTGGATACGATTCAGCGTGCGGCGCAAGTGAGCCTCGAATGGTTCGAGAATACCGAACGGTACATGAATCTCGAGCCGCTGCAATTCGAGCTGAGCATGCTCACGCGAAGTCTGCGCGTGACGCACGACAATCTGAAATTGCGCGATCCGGCATTAGCCACCGAGGTCAATGCGTGGGTGGCCAAAAAAGCCGAGCAGCAAACGGGACAACCGGTCGATCCGAATACGCCTCCCATGTTCACGCCCTACAAACTGGGCAATCTCGTGCTCGACAATCGCGTGGTCGTCTCGCCGATGTGTCAATATTCGGCAGAAGACGGCGCGATCAACGATTGGCACTTGGTGCACCTCGGAAGCCGAGCCATTGGTGGCGCAGGGCTCGTCATGGCTGAAATGACCGACGTTTCGGCGGACGGGCGCATTACACCGGGATGTGCGGGGCTGTACCGAGAAAGTCACGTGGCGGGCTGGCTACGCGTGACGGACTTCGTACATCAATCGTCGACCGCAAAAATCGGCATTCAACTTGCTCACGCGGGACGAAAAGGATCCACGAAGCGCATGTGGGAAGGCATGGATCAGCCGCTCACGGAAGGAGGTTGGCCACTCATTGCAGCCTCGGCGATTCCCTATCTGCCTTCGAGCCCCGTGCCGCGGGAAATGGATCGCAGCGATATGGACCGAGTCAAGGCGGACTTCGTACGGGCCACGAAAATGGCCGCCGACGCAAGCTTCGACGTGATTGAATTGCACCTGGCGCATGGATATCTGCTCGCCACGTTCATTTCGCCGCTGACCAATCGCCGCACCGATGAATATGGTGGGACGATTGCCAATCGCATGCGTTTTCCGCTCGAGATATTCGACGCGGTGCGGGCGGCGTGGCCCAAGGAAAAACCCATGAGCGTACGCATTTCGGCAACGGATTGGTCGCCCGATGGAATCACGCCCGAAGACGCGATCGCCTTGTCGATCATGCTGCGCGAGCACGGCGTCGACATCATCGATGTATCGGCGGGACAAACCGACCCTGCGGGCAAACCTGTTTATGGACGACTCTTCCAAACCCCATTCAGCGAGCTCGTGCGACTCGAAGCGAACGTGCCGACGATGACCGTGGGCAACATTCAGAGCTACGCGGATGTGAACAGCATCATTGCAGCGGGACGAGCGGACTTGTGTGCATTGGCGCGCGCGCACCTACACGATCCGTATTGGACGAGGCACGCGGCGGCGGAGCAGGGATATGTGATGCGCTGGCCAAACCAATACGCATCGGTCGCTCGGTTCGTTCCGAGAATGAAGTAAAACCGTTTATTCGGTGCGCAGAATGAGGTGGAAGCCGAATTCGGTCTCCACGATGTCGCTCATCTGATTCAGCGACAATTCGAAGGCGGCGTCGGCGAAGGGCTTGGCAAGGTCCTTGCGCTCGACGCTGCCAATCGAGCCATTACGAGACGCAGCTCCTGGCTCTTCGCTGAATTCCTTGACCACATCGTCGAATTCAGCGCCGCCCGCCAGCTTGTTGCGAGCTTCGAGCGCACGCATACACGCCTCTTCACGCGTGCGCGTAATGGCAGCGTCGGCGTTTTTCGCGCCGGTATACTTGACGAGAACGTGTTTGACGGTAACTTTCGGGGGTTCGCCGCTGAACTTCGCTCGTTTGGCGTTGGCCGTGGCCAGGCACAAAGCAACTTCTTCCGGGTTCGGTCCCTTCGGCGTTGCATCTGCGACCGGGGCAGCTTCGACCGCTTGTTTGTCCGGGGCTTTCTCGACAGGTTTGACTGCCGCAGGAGCACCACCGCAACCGACAAGCACGAACGCAACGAAGAAACCAGCGAAACGGGTGATGGTCTTGTTCATGGCCGGCATGATACACACGAGACAACTCGGCTGTCACGAGTGTCGTGCGTCGTGAAATTCAACATCCGGTGAGCTTGAACAGAACGAGCTGGAGCTTGGTTCGAGCCTCGGCGGCGACCTCACGTAAGCCGGCTCGGTCGTCATGCGCGAGCGTGTCAATCGGATCGACGTGGCAGGAGTGAACGTTGCCTTGACGCACGGCTCGCGCTGTTGCAGAACCGGCGAACCGACTGGAGGAGCGCGTGGCTCTATGGGGTTTCGCCAACGACGACCAGACTGTACACAATGTTGCCAATACGAAGGAGCGACCATGAGGTTTCATCGATTTTTAAATGGCGATACGATGGCGATTTTGGGGCTCGGCACGTGGAAGTCCGCACCGGGAGACGTGTATACGGCCGTCAAAGAGGCCATTCGAATTGGTTATCGACACATCGATTGCGCTGCCATTTATGGCAATGAGCACGAAGTCGGCCGAGCGCTCGCAGAAAGTTTTGCCGAAGGGTTGGTAAAACGCGAAGAACTGTGGATCACGTCGAAGTTATGGAACGACAAACACGCGCAGGAGGACGTGATTCCCGCCATTCAAAAGACGCTCTCCGACCTACGACTCGATTACCTGGATTCCTATCTCGTCCATTGGCCGGTGGCTCTGAAGAAAGGTGTCGTATTTCCGAAGCGCGGCGATGACTTGGTCTCGCTCGATACCATGCCGCTGTCGGAAACATGGAAGGGAATGGAAGCCACCGTCGATCAAAAGCTCAGCCGCCATATTGGAGTTTCTAACTTCAGCATGCGCAAGCTCATCGACATTTCGACGACCGCGCGAATCAAGCCGGAAGTGAACCAGGTCGAGATGCACCCGTACCTTCCGCAACACGAGCTGCTCAAGTATTGCACGTCGCACGATATTCACGTTACAGCGTATTCACCGCTCGGATCGCCGGATCGTCCAGCGGGCCTAAAAAAGAAAGATGCTACGGTGTTGCTGGAGGATCCCATCATTGCCGCAGTGGCCAAAGACCGTGGGGTGACGCCGGCCGAAATACTCTTGGCGTGGGCGATTGCGCGAAAATCGTCGGTCATTCCGAAGTCGATCAATCCGCAGCGATTGCAGAAAAACCTTGCCGCCGCAGATATCACGCTGACCGACGAGGAGCTGCTCCGTATTGCCGGAATCGATCGCTACGAGCGATACGTCGGTGCGGGCTTTTGGGCGATCCCGGGAAGCCCGTATACGGAAGCAGATATTTGGGCGTAACGTTCTACAACAAATGCCGCGCTTTGATTTCGAGATACCGATTGATGAGCGCGGGCGTCAAGTCCGCCGGAGCCACGTCGAGCACCAATACACCTTGACGCTCCAGTGATCGCACGAGTTTGTCGCGGAAAGACAATAACTCAGCCGCTGCTCCCCGCACATAAGGGCTCGTTCCAGCAATCGCCGCAGTCTCGGGATCCTTGCCCTGCACCAATGCATCGACATCCACATCGCGAAGCAGCACGAGCACGGGAAGGTGCCGCGGAAGCATTGCACGCATGATGCGCACAAGCTCACCAGCCGCTACTTCATCGACGACCTGCGTAAATAGCACAACGAGACAACGCTTTTTGACGCGCACGGAAAGCGCATCGAACGCGGCCGAATAATTCGTCGGCGAAAACGTCGGCTCGAGATGATACGCATATTGCACGATTTTCTGCGTCGCGCGCGCGCCACCCGTGAGCGGCGCATACGCTTGGACATTCTCGCCAAACGCAATCATTCCGACCTTGTCGCCCGCCCGACCTGCCACGTGCGACAACATGAGCGTGGCATTGAGCGAATGATCAAAAAGCGACAGCTTTGCAAATTCAGCGGTCATGAGGCGCCCGGTATCCAGCAAAAAAACGATACTTTGGTCGCTTTCGAGCTGATATTCGCGGGCAATGATCTTCTTGCGCCGAGCTGTCGCCTTCCAATCGACGCTGCGATATTCGTCTTCCCGGCGATATTCACGAAGCCGCTCGAATTCACTCTCACCACCACGACGGCGCGACGAACGCACGCCCGCAGGATCGCGATCTTGGCGCGCAAGCAAATCGTACCCTCGAACGGCTTCCAAATCCGGGTAAACCTTGACGGGCGTCGGAATCGCAAAATGAAGCTGCCGAATCCATAACCCAAGCAGCGACGTATATCGAATGTGGCAATCGCCGAGCGTATGGGCGCCGCGACGAGACGGAATCACTCGCGCCTTGCAAGCGGCAGATCCACGTGAACCGAGGTCCACTTCGAGCGGTAAGTCTTCGCTCGTGGCAGTTGCAAACAAATCATCCTGCACACGAACGTGAAGCTTTCGGCGCGCAAAGGAACGCAATTCATAGGTGACGACGTTTGTCCGGCCAATCGATAACACCGTAGGTGCCCGGCGAACGAGCGTGACCAGTGGACGACGCGCAAGAAGAGCATCGATGAGCGCCAAAAGCGCAATCGCCCCATCGGTCAGGAGCATCGGAACGAGCAGCGCGCGGTCGACGAGCGTAAGAAACGAAAGGACCAGCGGGCCTATGAAGAGCAGGACGAGTGCGCGCGAGGGAATCATGGTAGCAATCAGGCTGCTGTACGAGGAACTTTGGCCTCGCGCAATATTTCTTCCACGCAATCGTCAGCACTGGTACCTTCAATTTCAGCGTCCGCGTGCAAAATAAGTCGGTGCCGCAAAACAGCGGGGGCAAACATTTTGACGTCGTCGGGAATGACGAACGATCGGCCTTCGGTCGCCGCACGAGCGCGGGCAACGGCGAGCAATCCAATGGATCCGCGGGGAGATGCGCCAAGGTATACCGCGCGATGAGCCCGCGAGCGTCCGACGATTTCGGTAATATAATCGAGGATTCCGTCGTCGACTCGAACGGTGCCAATCGCTGCGCGCATTTCGAGAATATCCTCCGCCGTGGCGATTTTTTCGATGTTTGCCAAATCGAGCCGGCCAGCCTGAAAACCGTCGACATGGTGGCGCAAGATTTGTTTCTCAACCGCCTGCGCCGGGTGCCGCACGTGGAGTTTGACCAGGAACCGATCGAGCTGCGCTTCAGGCAAGGGATACGTGCCCTGCGATTCGACAGGGTTTTGAGTGGCAATGACGAGAAACGGCTGAGGCAATGGTCGCGTGGTCCCGTCCGTCGTCACCGTGAGGTCTTGCATTGCTTCGAGCAGCGCGCTTTGAGTTTTCGCGGGAGCACGATTGATTTCGTCGGCCAGAAGTAGCTGCGTGAAAATGGGACCCTCGTGAAAAACGAATCGATCCTCCTTTTGATTGAACATGTTCCCACCCGTCACATCGCTCGGCATGAGATCGGGCGTGAATTGAATGCGCCGGAAACTCGCGCCAAACACATGCGCAAGCGTTCGCACGAGCAGGGTTTTTCCAAGCCCCGGTACGCCTTCGATGAGGATATGCCCGCCCGCGAGAATGGCAATGAGCGTGCCGTCGATGATGTCTTCTTGGCCCAGAAGAACTTTGGAAGCCTCGCGGCGAATACGTTCAACAGAGGCGCGGAGTTGTTCGAGATTCATGATTTTCGCTTCGGGTTGATATCAGAAGAACGATTCTTTGACGTTTTTTGCTCGCGTGAGGTGAGGGCAAGCCATTGGTCGAGCGCTCGGAAAAGCGCGAAATCGGAGGCTACCTGGGTCTTGTCTTTGCGCGGTGCGCGCCCAATCGCGACGGGACGCTGAGACACGGGCGCGACTTCTTTCTGCGCATCGGTGGCTTCGACGAGCACGCGCATGACTTCGCCCGTCGGTTTTCCAACACGTGTGGCCAATGCTTCCGCAAGGCCCGTCAATCCTCGACGACCCTCGCGCGGGAGCCGTTCGCGCAGCCGCTCAATGGCCCACGCGGCATAAATGCCGAGAACGTGACGAGACGCGCCGGCGCGGGCGTACGCGAGCCCCATTGCGCGCACGTGGTCCGCGAATGCGCGACGACGTTCGACCGCCGGATCGCGCAAAACTCCGAATGCACGGCCCTGCCAAAGAAAAACAAGCCCCAAAAACAGGAATAGTTGCAGCAGAATGGGCCAAAGGTTCGCCCGCGCAAGCGATTCCAGCGGAGTATTGGCGCCAAGCGACGTTTGGCCGTCGAGAACGTGCACGCGGTGGTGCATCGCGCGGAAGAAAGAAATCAGAAATGCGCTATTGTCCTTGAAAGGAAGCGCTATGTTCATGAACAATCGATCGTCGGCAAATACGGCGACTTTACCTTCACCGAGCACGTGATAAGCGGCATAGGGCTCGGCGGAGTGCAAGAGAATGGAATCAGCCTCGATCAGGCGCAGCGACGGGCCGGAAGGAAGCGCAAGGCTGAGATCGCCGAATTGATCCTGATAACGGTAAGGAACAACCAAGGATCCTTCGTTGACATTCAGGAGATCGATGGTTGCACCGGCCCACGCAGGTATCTCGTATCCACCCGCGAAAACCAGATGCCCGCCTTTCGTCACCCATTCACGAAGTCGGCGCTCGCCAAGGTCCCCGACGTCGTATCCAGGCAATAGCACGAGCGTCGAAATGCCGGGGTCGGGCAAATCAACGAGAGGCTCGAGATGCTGACGCATATCAACGCCCACAGGCTCGAGCAACGTGGCAATGCCATGAATACCCGAAGGCGAGGTATCACCTCGAAAAACCGATGCATCCAATTCATCTACGTCCCCCGCGGCCAATCGCCCACAGGATACGTTTCCTGCCACAGCGAGCACGAAGAAAACAATGGCCAGCGGTTTGGTCACCAGCGGAACGACGCGATCATGAATACGGGAAAACAATTCCGCAGAAGGCGATCTGGAGCCAAAGTGAACGCTTTCGACATCGGAAAGAATGGCCCGAACATCGGGCGCGATTTCCGATCGCTCGCGACGCACGTCGCGAAGGTAATCACCATTGGTGCGCGATGGCTGAATGTGAATGATTCCATCACCATCCAGCCGGCGCAGAAGCGCGGCATAGAGGTCATCGATGGCTTGGGCAAACGCACCGCGCTGAGCTGCCGCACGAGCGCGTGCTAGCAAACGCGATACATCCGTTTCAATAGCCCCACGCGCGGCAGCAGTGGCATTGGTTTGTACGACTGGTGCAGCTTCGTCCGGCGCAGATTCTTCGGCAGGCGCGTCCGAATCCGCAAGAACGTTCTTCAGAATCATCCGTACGATGAACGCAATGAATAGCCCTAGCAATACGAAAAACAGAATACGCGCAAATCCGCTCGCCGCCGCGGATACTTCTGGATCCGGTGTCTTGGCCTCAGGCGGAGGAGGCGGAGGAGGCGCGTCGGTTTTGCCAGGGGTTTTCCCGTCCCCCGCCGAGCTCTGCCCTGCCCCATCTTCACCGGGTTTGTTTGGATCTTTCCCATCACCGGATTTGCCGGCCGTTTTATTGGGATCCCCGTCGCGCTCACCAGGTTTGTCACTCCCACCCACTTTGGCACGACGAACAGCGACGCGATCATCACGGCCGGAATTGCGTCCCGTCGGAGCGCGCGAGCCAGGCTCGACGTTGACGTCCATCGAGGCCTCGGGACCATCAGGATCTACGGGCGTGGGCTGCTGCTGGCAAGCACGAGCGAGTGACGGGCAAATCGGGTCGTCCGTCTCGACAAACTCACAAAAAGCTCGTTCAGATTCAATGAGCGGATAATTGTCTTCGTGACAAAATCGATAACGTGATTCTGCCAAGACATCCTGCACGGCAGCGGTTTCTTCAGCCGTCGCCGGAGTTGCACTGATGGCGGCAGAAAGCAGCAAAACCTTGATCATGCTGCCTTCCTTTCACTTTCGGCACGAGCACGGATGGCATGAAACCGAAGCTGAATGTCCCAACCGTCCGCACGTGTGCGCGTGTCGATGTAATAGAGAAAACGCACGGTAGCGATGAGCGGTATGGCCAAGAAAAACCCGGCGAGTGACGCCGGCGAACCACCATCGCTAAACAACCAACCAAAGGGACGGCCGAATTGAAGAAGGTCTCCGATGATGCCATCAGCCAAGAATTCGGCAATGATGACACTGCCAATACGAATGCCAGCTAGCAACAATACTACGAGAAACCCCGTCCCAGCCCCTCGGTACTCGACGAGCCGATGACTACGCTCGTACGCACGGCTGCCCGAAAGCCCTTCCAACAAGCATGCTTCGTCGAGGAACAACAGACGGATGAACGCAAATGGGGTCAAGATCAGCATGGATACCACGCTAATGACAACCGCAATCAACCGAATAAAAAACGATCCCACCAATGCAAAAAACCGTTTGCGCAAAAGCACGAGCACGGGACGCGGGCCAAGGTCAGGCGAAAACATGAGCTGACTGACGGCCACGCTGAATGCAGCCTCGGCAAGTGGTCCCAGGAGAATCGCCACCAGCCAGATATAACCCCAAGCGACATCCCACACGTAATGAAGTGACAAACAGAGCGCAAAAACCGGCAGCAACGTGAGGAGCGCCAAACGCGCGTACAAGCCAAACGCAAGAGAAGAGCAGACGCGAAATGCAAGGTCAGCGACTTCGGAAACACTTCGGGGCCGGAGAACAACCGCTGAATCGCCAAGATTCATGCAGACCTCCGCAAATTCCCATTCGCAGAAACACTTCGACGGCCAGCAAAGCCAAGATATGCCGCAACAAGAATACTAAAAATGACGGCGACCGCCCATTTGACAGGCGCCGGCGCTGCAGAAGGAGACCAAAATCCTTCGACGCCCGCCGCAATGAGCAACATGACGGCGGCTCCAGATATGAGACGAATCAGATCGGGTGCCGAATTCCTGAGTGATCCAATGCGCGTCCTTCCGCGCGTGACGATGAGAGAATGGCCCATTCGCAAACCGGCCGCGCCAGCGATGACAATGGCCGTCAACTCGAATGGCCCATGGCCACACATGAACGTGCCAATGTT
>CAZETM010000299.1:0-10404 GCA_964514885.1 uncultured Polyangium sp.
TTTCTCCCCACTCGCTCGCCGCCCCAACTCGCGACGCACCTTCAACGAGCTGGTACACTGCCCCGTCATCATGCGTCGCCGTCAGCCTCCGCCATCACCCGAGGAAGCTCTTCGTCAGCTCACGCGGATGCTGCACGAGCAGGACGGACTGAAGCTGCTCTTGCTGCAAATGCCGACGGGCTCGACGCTGCACGACGCATACAAGCTGCACAAGAAGCTCCATCAATTGCGGCGCAGGCCATGTAGCTTCTTGGACGAGGAGTACGGCATTGTTCGAGATCAATTCGGACGTCCGCGAGAGGCTTGATCGCAACGGCGTCGCGTGGTGCATGATCGGCGGTAGCGCCCTCGCCGCTCTTGGTTACGCCCGATTCACAGTCGACATCGATCTACTCACGATGAACGATCGTGTGCTCGACGCGAAATTTTGGGACGGCAGCGACATGCCGGAAATCCGCATCGGCGACGAAGACGATCCACTGCGAGGTGTCGTCCGCTTTCACAGCGAGCCTGGCGTCGACCTCATCGTTGGCGCTGGGCATGCCATGCGGTTCGCTGTCGACTCCGCAGAGATCCACCCTGCGCTCGGTTGGCGAGTAGCAACGCCGCTGGCGATGGTCCTGCTGAAACTGGAAGCGGGTGGGCCGATGGATCGAAGCGACATCATCGGGCTCGTCGATGTCCGACGACAACTCGGCAGCGTGGAATGGCTCAACGAGATTCTGCAACACGTGCCGAAATTGAGTCGCGAAGCGCGTGCATGTTTTGAGGCCCTCGCGCCACACCTCGACCCCCCGAAGTAACGCACCCACGCTCCACAAAATCACCAATGCCCTGCCAGCAATCTCTCACCGGCAAGGCATTGATGATGTTTCAGCTCAAACGAATCAGACCGCTCGGCTCCTGCGACGACGCAACACCATCAGCGCAAGACCCAACGCCACCACTCCTCGTGCATCATCGCCCGAGTTTGTCACGGTACAATCGCAACCACCACCAACGGCCACGACGCCATCGACGATGGCTCCGCCCGTTCCGCCAGCGCCACCAGCTCCAGCAGAACCGCCCGCTCCGCCTCCAGAGCCACCCATGCCGCTGCTGCTACTGCCACTGCCCGGCGTGACACACATGCCAATCGTCGAGTCCATCGACGTGCACTCGAGTCCCTCAGGACAACCGTTGCCGTCCATTCCGCGACAACCATCGATGCATCCCTGAAGCTCGCCACATACGCGACCGCTCGTCGCGTTGCCACAATCCATATCCGTCATGCACGGCTGATCGTCCGTCCCATCGAGCGGGTTTGTCTCTCCAGGATCAACCTGCCCGTTACCATTCGAGTCCTCGCCACCGTCGAGCACTCCACCATCATCCGTGTCCGCATCGAGCGGAGACGTGCCCGTCGTCGGATCAACGTCAGGCTTGCATGTCGCCTGGTTTGTCCCGGCACCCTTGCAGTCGTACCCAAGCTCGGTGCCGTCCAGCAATCCGTCGTTGTCGCTGTCCTCGTCGATCAGGTTGATGTCACCATCGCCATCCGTATCGACAGTGGGGTTCGGCTCGAAGCCATCCGGCACGCCATCGTCATCCGTGTCTGCATCATTCGGATCCGAACCAATGCTCGTCTCGTACGCATCCGGAAGCCCGTCCATGTCCGTGTCGGTCAGCGTCGTGTCGTCGGCACCCGCGTTCGGATCGATCTCGCCCATGTCGATCTGACCGTTGTGGTTGCCGTCTTCAGCACCATCCGGCACGCCGCCACCATCGGTGTCGCGATTGAGCGGCGCAGTGGTCGTCATGCCCATGTCCGCATCGGCGATGCACGTGTTCGCACCAGAATTCGTATCGGGATTGCTGCAACCGAAGCCCATCTCGGTGCCGTCGAACAAACCGTCGTTGTCACTGTCGACGTCGAAGATGTTGATGATCCCATCGCCATCGCTGTCGAGCGCACCGTTCGGCTCGTCGCCATCGATCACGCCGTCGTCATCGCTGTCAGCATCGTTGGGGTTCGAGCCAATCGTCGTCTCGTAGTCGTCGGACAAACCATCGTTGTCGGTGTCCGTGACGGTCATGTCATCGGCGCCGTTACCAGCCGTTGGGTCTGTCTCTCCAGCGTCGATCTTTCCATCACGATTCGGATCTTCGGAACCATCCGCTACGCCACCGCCATCGCTGTCTTTGTTCAGCGGATCGGTCGTCGTCACGCCCATGTCCGCATCGGCAATACACGTGCCCGCGGCAGGGTTTGTCCCAGGATCGCTGCATCCGTAACCAAGCTCGGTGCCGTCAAAAAGTCCGTCGTTGTCGGCGTCCGGATCGAGCGCGTTGATGATGCCATCGCCATCCGAGTCGACGTTCCAATCGGTCTCGATGCCATCGGCTGCACCGTCGTCATCACTGTCTACATCGAGCGGATCGGTGCCCGCTGCGAGCTCGTCCTCGTCGGACAAACCGTCTCCGTCCGAGTCCACGACAACCTCGGTGGGAGGAGATCCATCACCACCGCCATTGCCATCGGTCACGTAGCCCGTTGCAGGTGTTCCTTGCGCACCACCCGCGCTGATGAGTGCTTGGTTGAGGATCGCGCCGGCCGAGTCGAGGTTGACCTTCACGCGGAAACGAATCGTCGTCGATGCATCGACGTCGAGCGTTCCGCCGTTTGTCCCGTTCGCACCTGTACCGAGACGAACCACAACACTGTTCGAACCGGAGACAAACTCGCCTTGATCGTCTCCCACTACGTCGGTCTTGTTGCCCATGTTCGGACCCGAGCTGATCGAGATCGACCCAGGAACGAAGGTGACTTGAGACGGCAACGGATCGGTGAGGATGGTGTCGACGGCTGCATCATCGCCCGTGTTGCTAACCGTGATGACGTACTCGAGCTCGTCGCCGGGCGTCAGGTTTCCACCATTGATATCGATGACGCTCTTGGCCGATGAGGTGAGGTCGGGGGCCTTCGTAGAGATGGACGTGATGATGCCGCCCAGCACGTAGTTGTCGCCAGTCGTGGCGGCTTCGATGTCCGCTGAGGTTTGTCCTGGCGTAACGTTGCCCGTGATGTCGAAGATGTCGAGATCGATGCCGCTCATGCTGCGCACACCGCCCGTCAATTGTGGCAGGTCACCCGCGACGGAGACAGGCGCACCAAGCATCGATCGCGTGCTGTTGAAGATGTTTCCCTGAAGGTTCAGCGCATCGAAGACCGGGCTTCCGTTCCAGAGGAAGTTGTCACCCGTGGATTGATCGTCGCCGTCGTATGCAACGAGCCCGAGCTTCGCGTTGTACGCCGCAACGGGCACGGTAAAACCTTCGATTTTCGCGAACACGCTGGTGCCGTCGATGACTTGATCGAGCCCATCGAACACCGCGATGTTGCGCAGTGGCTCGCCGGCGTTCTCATAGACGACGACCATCCACCATCCGGCAGAAATGACGGCATCGTTGAGGCCCACGAGCGGGACAGAGTCGACTCCGGTGATGCGGTAGACGCCGGGACCCTCCGTTTGCACGAGCGTCGTGACGTCCGCCACGGATTGGTAAAAAATTCCACCGAACGCAGTGACGAGCGAGTCGTTTACGTTTGCCGTCACGGTCGTGGAAAAACCTCCGGGACGATCGACCGTCACGTTCAGGTCGCCCGTCGCCAAGGCCGTACGCGCAGACCAGTACAGGTACGCGCTCGTCACGGCAGAGCCTGCCGGCAATGCCAGCAGCGCGCTCGAACGTGCATTCGCAGCCAAAATCGTGTTGTCGGCAGTGGCTTGCCCTGGGGCGGGCGCGTCGGCGCGCCAGAAAATGTCGGGCGAAGTGTCCGCCGTCTGATTTCCACAGGCACCCACATTGCCCACGACCGGCCCAGGAACTCCCGCTGCGCAATCATGCGCGAGCGTATTGCCAATCAAAACAAAGTCGCCGCGTTGCGTGACTTGTTTGCGAAGCGTCGGCGCACCGCTTGCCGTACCTGCAGCACTCACCAAAAGCGCTGCGGTGATCCCGGAGATGATTGATCGATGCCTCATGAGTCCTCTTCGCGTAAGCGCAATAGAGCGGTAAGCAAACGATCACTCGACCGTGCCCCGCAAGAACGAACGTGATCCAATGACCAACAGAAGTAGAGCGTAACGCAGCCCAGGGCGAAAGTTCGTTACCGTCCGAGCAAGTTCAAGACAGAACGCAAACCGTCTGCGACGCGCGTAAACGACAACGTTATTTTGGGTACGTACCAATGTCTCTCGAGCTGATCATCGTCCGTCACGGGCAGAGCGAAGGAAACCGCGACCGAATGTTCACCGGTCACGGGCCATCACCGTTAACCGAGCGCGGTCGCGAAGAAGCGCGCGCCGTGGCAGCACGGATCGCAACAGATCCAGTCGACGCCATTTTCTCGAGCGACCTGCCGCGCGCAGTGCAAACGGCTGAGCCTCTTGCGGCAACTACGGGCATCGCGATCGTGCAAGACGCGGCGTTGCGCGAAAAAAACTTCGGCGATCTGACAGGCAAACGCTTCGTCGAAATCGAAACGGAGTACCCGGACGTGTGGCGTGGGCTGCTCGCGCGCGATCCGATGTATCAACCGCCGGGCGGCGAATCGCATGCAGAATGTCGAGCGCGTGTCGGCGGGTTTCTCTCACGCTTGTTCGAGAGTCATCCGAGCGGCCGCGTGGTGCTCGTCAGTCATGGCGTGGCGATCAACCACATGCTGTACAGCCTGCTGCACGTGCCATCGGACTCGCCATCGCCAGCCGTGTTCCAGATCGACAACTGCTCGATCCAACGGGCGATACGTCAAGCAGACGGCACGGTGCGCATGATGGCCATCAACGACACGGCGCATCTCCTTACTGAACTGCCCTCTCCACTTGTGGAGAGAGGCCGGGGGTGAGGCGGAGAAACACCCAAATGCAACAAGGCGCCGAAATCTTGAAGATTTGGCGCCTTGTCTATTAACTCCCCCTCTCCACGTAGCAGGAAGCTGCGAAGTTGGAGAGGGGGTTGGGGGGTGAGGAGTGGACCTGACTGGGATCGAACCAGCGACCTCTAGAGTGCGATTCTAGCGCTCTCCCAACTGAGCTACAAGCCCTCGAGACCCGCGGACTTTACCGACGCGAGCACGCTAGTCAAGTCGAAAAATGTCGTGAACGTTCAACCTCCAGAAGGGACGACCGGAGGCTGACTCGCTGCGCGCGCCCGAGCCGCGGGATTCTCGAACGAAAACAGCTTCTGCTTTTCGAGCTTGTAAGACTCGGTTTTGCCAAACGGCGGGTTCATGTCCTTCACCCAATAAACATCGCCCGACACGATCGCGTCCTCGGGCCTGCCCGTGCGCTTCGGATATCGGAACATGTACTCCTTCATCGCATCGCGAAAGTTCGCGTTCCCCGCCTCGTGCATGCGGTTGAAGTAGTCACACCAGATCTGGTTGTACCGAAGACTCTTTGCACTCAAAAGATCGAAGTTCGGCGGCTTGCCCGTGAACGGATCGATCGAACGACCATCGATGGTCTTCGCTTCCACCACGATCGTGCCGTCATCCATGACGGGGTTCGGCGAAAACATGAACCAGCCCTGCAGGAAACGGAACTTCTGCGAGAGCGATCGAAGTGGCTCGGGATGCGGCCACTTGACCAAGTTCTTGGTGACCCAAAGCTCCACGAGCGCTTGATTGACAGCAGCCGCGAGCATCGTCGCGACGGCCAACTCTCGAAGTACCGAGACAAACCGACGCGTTTTTCGTCGCAGCGGAGCAGCCTCATCCGAGGGAGCCACCGACGCAACCTTGGGCACGCGCAAACCAAACGATTGCGACACGTTGCGCCGCTCGAACGAGCGCCATGCCGCATTGACGAGATGCGAAAGACCCGGCAAACGGAACTTCCACGCAATCGCGGGACCGAGCGGCAACGCCGTCACGATCTCGGCAAGCGCTGCTGAACGACGCAGAACAAGACCATCGCTCGGCCGCTCGACAGCAAGGCCTCCTTCGACGCTTTCTTGTGCGCGATACGTGAGCAGCTCGAAATGATCGAGCCGCTTGAGCAGACGACAGAACCACAACGCGGCACCTGACGAGCCATCGAAAAGAATGACCCGCGCGCGACGAGTGCGACGCATCGTCCGCACAGCAAGGTTCCAATCGTCCGTCGTGAAAAGCAGCGTCGAAAACACGCACATCGCCCACGCGAAAGGCCCCAGGACGAATGTGCTTCCGAAACCAATGTGCAAAATGCACATCAATACCACGGCAATCCTTCGGGCCCAGGTTCGCCCGAGCGGCGAAGCCAACGCAACCGGCACCGCGGCTTCGGCCATGAGCACGAATTTCGTCGATATGATCAAAAGCGTCGGGGGAGCCAAATCCCGCACGAGCGCCACGATCGGCGTCACCATGCGGTCGACATAAAGAACGTAATGGACCGCGGTGCCGTTTTTCCAGGCACCACCCGTCTTATGTATGACGTTGAAATAATAAATGGCGAAAATCTGAAGTAACACGGCCGCCGCAGCCAACGATACGTGAGGCAGCAGAAGCCGAGGCTCGATGACGCCCGTACGGTCATTCAATTCGTCGGCATTCTTTTCCTTGCGCCGGCGCATCGAGGCAAGGAGAGAATCGACCGAAAAACGATCGCCCATTGGCAAAAAACACGTCCACATGGCGAGCAGGTTGTAAACGACATACCCACCATTCTCGATCAGCAATACACGCGCATTCATTCCCGAGACGAATACGAGCGCCAGCACTTGCGCAATACGAGTCTTGTATCCAACGAACACGCATAGAAACGTGCACAGAATCACGAACCACAATGCCCACAATTCGGGCGCCGTGGAAAATGCCGTAACAATCGAAAATAATCCCCAACCACTGTGCCGCCAAAGCTGAATGTTACTCGGTAAAACCCCCTCGTCCGAAAACATGGCCAGCCAATCCGGCGTGCGCCGGAATAGATCCCCGACCATCAAAAAACCAAGGAGAATTCGACTAAACCCGAGCGTCCGATGATCGATGGAAAAATAAACATCCCGAATGATCGTCCAGTATCCGAGCAAGTGAAACCGCAGCCAGGACAAACCACCTTGGGGCTTGTCGTCGGCAGAAGACGTTTCTTCAGGAGCGTCTTCGGTCAACTCTCGTTCTTCGCTTGCTGAACTCATGGACGTGGATCCGCATTAGCGCGTTTCCATGCGCGATGCACCCTTCCCGAAGCCCCCGGAACGCGTTAATCTGCACGCTCGATTCTCGGTCCTTCTCGGTCCTTCTCGGTCCTTCAATATGCTCGACGCTACGGAACGGAAGACTCTTGCGTGGTGTATGTTCGTCGCGGGAGTGCTTTGTCTCATTCCAGGCGAAATACCGAAAGGCCCAGCGCCCCTGGATTACGCAAAACAAATCCTGCTGCGACTACTCGATCATCACGCGACCCATGGCGCATGGATTCTCTGTGGACTGATGGTCGCCCATCACGTGTGGCGATCACGAAAAGAAGACGTCGTCGAAGCCCCAGCCAGTCACGGTTGACTCAGCTCGACCTCGCATTGCGTCGTGTCGTTGATGCCCGTGAGCCAATTGACCATGCACACGTCACCAGGATCGCCCTGATTCCAGATCGGCCCGCCCTTGTGCTTCTCGCGAAGCCGCGCCTTGCGCACGATCGTGAGCACGTCCGGCGGTGACTTCTTCGCGTACACCGCCGCGATGAGTTCTGGCTCGAGCGCACAAATGCTGCGGTAGTTGTCCTCGAGCTCCGCCAGCGTCGTGGGCTCTTTGCCGCCCGAGTAATACTCCGCGTAATCCTCGACGTTCGGAGATCCTTCGAGTTCGTAACGTCGTAAGCCGTATTGGCCGTAGATCTTCATCGGCCGCGATGTGTTGCCATGACAATCGAGCGTTCCACAACGACGCTCCATCACCGCCGAGAACGATCGAAAACCGTTCGGATCAAAAGGCGGCGCGGCGATGTCGTTGACCTCGGGACCCAAGTCGCCACAAGCAACGACCCCACACGCGAGCGCAACAGCGAACAAGCGAGCGATCTTCATTGTGGCTTCGCTCCGGGACAAGACGGCTCCTGAGGAGGAAACGGCGGAACAGGATTCGATTCGGCGCACGTGACCCATCCGGGTGTGCCTTGTGTCGGCGGACCGGTATGACATCCGGCGCAGGATCCATCACGACTGATACGCGTCGACATGACGACTCGCTTGGTCGATCCGAGCCCTTCAGGGACGGGATATTCGATCTCGGCACGTAGCGGAAACGCCGGGATCCATTCTTCCTTGGTGATGAAGAAGTTGCCTGCGCAGTTCGTGCCCCTCTCGAACTTTTCGCCAAACGCATCGGTGAGTTTGACCTTGACGCCTTTGACCGGAAGCGGATTGTCCTGCGCCGGAAACGCGTGGATCGTCCCTGCGACAGTCATGATCGGCTCTTCGCGAAGATACTCGCCATGACAGAGCACGCAGGGTTGTCCGGGGCGATGAAACTCGCTCGGCTCAACGCCTGGCAACTCGTCTCCAAGAGCCGCGATTTTTTCGTCGACCGCGCGATTGCCACACGCGCCAGCGAAGAGAGCGAACAACGCAAACAGAAAGTGCTTCGAGCTCATTCGACGTCGACCTCCAATCCGAGCGCGCCGAAGTAACCAAAGCGTTGCAGGATGTAGAGCGTGTTGGTGAACTGCGTGTAGATGATGTCGCCGTTGAAGGTGACGCCCCAGTTCTTGTTCTCGCCAAACGCGAGACGAGAACCAGCGCCAGCAGTGACCGCGAAGAGCGGTCCGAGCTCGCGATCACCCGTGCGCAAAGCGGGCACCTGCAAGCCCGTCGGCGTGCGCTCCGCGACGTAGGCGAGTTTCCAGAAGTCCGCTCCGGTCTGCGCATGGAAACGCAGGTGCGGCCACACGCGGATGTTCTTGCCCATGTCGAAGATGAAACGCATGTCCGTCGTAGTTGCTTTGAGCCCCCACGAATCGGCATAGAGGCGCTCTTCAGCGCGTAGTGTGCTCGCCGAAAAGCGTCGCGCGTACCTGCCCGCGACAGCAAAACGCTGACGACTGAGCGGGAGCTGTTCGAGGATGCGTTCGGGGCTGCGTACCTCGTCGACCGCCGACAGCGCCAAGCCGGGAAGGACACGCGGTGCGATGTCGCGTGAGAACATCGGGATATAGCGATACGGCTTCGAGCTATCTCCGAACTCAGCAACGAGTGAAACGTTGGCCGTGAGGATGGAATTTTTGTCCATCACGAACGTGGTCGCCAAGTCGAAGGCGTGCCTCGTGATGCGTCGAGAGAACACGCTGTACGCCGTGCCCACGCGACCCGCGACGTCGTACGAAAAGTCGTAACTGAAGCTGGGCGTGATCGTCTTTTGTTTGAGATCGACAGCGACCGTCGCACCTGCCGACGAGGCGAAATAGTCGGGCTCGATCGAGAAGCCGGCATGAAGGTTGACGTCGACGTCACCGAACTTCTTATGACCTCCAACGGCTGGCACATACCGCTGCTCGGTCCACCTGGGTGATGCGGTCGCTACGATGTCAGTCGATGCTGCGGTGACGACATCGACGAGGAACGATCCGCCGAAGCCCCAACCGTTCGTGGGGTGCTCGAAGTTGAACAAGAAGGCGGGCGACAGCACGTCGACTTTGTCGGAGTCGTGATAGCCGGAGAACTCGAGGGCAAACCTTCCGTTGAGCCCGAGCTTGCGGTTTTTCGAGACGCACCCATCGAAATCGTCCTGCGTCTGCGCTTCCTGCATGCACTTGACGAGCGCTCGATCGATCGCTTTGCCCTTGGGCTTGAGCTTGATCTCGACGGTGGCGGTCGAGCCTTCTTCGATGTTCACCTTCTGCTCGAAGGACATCTCGTCGCCTTTGACTTTGCCCGTGGCGAAGACGGTGCGCTCGCCCGGGTTGACGAGTATCTCGGTGCCGAGTTTGTCCTGAGGAACATCGATGCCACCGATGCGAACCTTGAGGTCGGTGACGTTATCGGGCCGGATGATGGTGACTTTGGGAAGCTTGCCGCGTAGCTCGTCGGCGCGACCGCGTGCCATTTGCGCGACGCGACGAACGCCGGCCTTTTCAGCAGCTTCGAACGTGGCCTCGTAGTCTTCGATCGCTTCGAGCCACTTGCCGGCTTTGGCTTCACAGGAGGCAACGAGGAACTGAGTCGTGGTGCGGTACTCGGCTGCGTACGAGAGCCGTCCGTAGGTCACGCAGTCATCCCACTCCCGTTCCTTTTCGGCTTTGTAGGCTTCGTTCGAGTAGAAATAACCTTCGCCCGAGCGCCATCCGCGACCAGGTTTTTGCCCGTCGTATTCTTTCTTCGGCTTCTTGGCGGATGACGACGATGACGATGACGATGACGATGACGATGACGATGACGATGACGATGACG
>CAZETM010000300.1:0-10371 GCA_964514885.1 uncultured Polyangium sp.
GAGGAAGAACGTGAAGGGCATGCTCAGAAGGCCCGTGATCACCGCGACTGCGAAATCAGCGACGGCTGCTGCATCGCGAGCGATCACCAGTTTGACTGCATCGAACCCACGAGCGGCCGGAGCTTTCGCGCCAGGTGGTGCAGGTGGACCACCTTTCGGTGCGAGCGCCGAAGCACCTGCGGCGGACAAATCTCGAGGTGAAGCCCATAGCGATGCGCGCACCAGCTCGATGCGCAACGCGGCCGTGACTTCCGCGGCAAGCTCGGAGCCTTTGCGGCTTTGCGCCATCGCGATGCCCACGGTCACCGTCGTCGCGACCAGCGTTGCGCCGATGATCACCCACGCGCTCGCGCCCGACATCAATCCGGCAAACGCGCCAGCGACTCCTGGCGCCGTTGTAACGGGACGACCGAGGATGGCTCCGATGGACACGCCAACGAGGCTAGGAAGAAGCCCTGCCGTGGCGCCTGCGAGAGCTGCGAGGCTGATTGCCACGACGAAACCGACGAGTGGCCCGCCGCGCAAAGAGCGTCGAGCGATGCCGAGAATGGCCCAGAGATCGTGCACGTTGCCGCGATGCTACAGGACAAGGGCCTGGTGGTTGCAAGTGTCGTCCTTTCGGCAGAAGCTATGCGCGTGCGTGTCTTGCCGCTCATTGGCATCGTCGTCGTCGTCGTCGGTGCCGCGTGCGCAGAGCCAGCACCGTCTGCAGCGCCTCGCCCTGCAACATCGGTGTTCTCTGCGGATGCCGGCGCGGGTTTGTCCGTCGCCGCGTTGCTCGATGGAGGCCTTCCTTTTGCGAAAGCGGCCGAGCCTGGTGTGCTCGACGAAATCGTCGCGGCTTCCCCCAAAGCATTGCGGAAAAATACCGGCCCCGATGGTGGCACACTCGTTGGAACTGAAACGAAAACTGAAACGAAAGACGAACAAGCTGCCGATGCTGAAGCTGCTTTGAGCTCAAAGGAACCTGGCGTTTTACCGTTACGCGCAGACAAACCCTTCCTGGTCAAGGGTGGAAACGTCGAGATGCAGGGGCTACCTGCTCATGCGATTGAACGTGCAACGCGTGCGCAGCTCTATTATCCGCTCGTCATGCGTTGTCGGGATCTCGATGGAAAGATCTTGCCGCCCGACGCGATCGTTTTGCGTTTCAAGATCGATGAAGAAGGCAGCATCGCGCCTTCGTCGATCAGTGCCGTGGCAGTCGATCCACGTCATGAAAGTTCGGCAAACTGCATGCGTCGCGAATTGTCTGCGACGCCGTTTCGCGCTCCTGCAGCTGCGCGTGGCGTGGCTACGCACGTACGTGCGACCATCCCCTCCGTCGATTGAGACATCGAATAGGAAATGAGAGGATCTGATCGTTCTCGATGAAGCCAATGTCTTCGTATCGTTCCCTCAGCAAGCGACCTCGTCCGCGGGTTTGTTCGTCATCTACGTCGATCGCTACGGCCTGCATTGCGCTCACAATGGATGACGAGCCGCTCATGCGACGATGCGGTATAAGCATTCGAGAACCCGTGTGACGGAGTGCCGAGCGCTGAGAAGCGGAGATCGAACACGGTGGACCTGAGCAACGACGCTGACCAGACCCTCGTCATCATCGGCAACGGGATGGTCAGTCACAGGCTCTGCCAGCGAATGGTGGAGTACAACGCGGTCGACGACAAACGCGTTGTCGTGTTCGGCGAAGAGTCGCGGCCTGCGTACGATCGCGTTCACCTTACGGATCTGCTTTCCGGCACGCCGTCGACCAGTCTTTTGCTCGCCAACGAAGATTGGTACGCGCACAACGGAATCGAACTGTTTCTCGATGATCCGATTGTCGAAGTGGACCGAGAGAACAGCCTCGTGCGTTCCAAATCGGGCCGCACCATCGCCTACAATCGACTTGTTTTTGCCACGGGGTCGCAACCGTTTGTCCCGCCCGTCGATGTGGTTTCACCCGATGGCGAAGCGCTGCCCGGCGTGTTCGTTTATCGAACCATTGACGATGTTTATGACATCGAAGATCGCGCCGACGCACTCTTGGGCACGCCGTTCCAGAGCGCCGCGGTAATCGGGGGCGGCTTGTTGGGACTCGAAGCAGCCAAAGCGGTTTATGACCTTGGGCTCGACGTGCACGTCATCGAAGTGGCGTCGTGGCTTTTGCCTCGACAACTCGATGCCGACGGCGCCGCCGTCCTGCGCGAAAAAATCGAGCGGCTTGGCGTGACCGTACATTGCGGAAGGAAATTGAAAAAGGTCGAAGCGCTGCCCTTTCATATGCCCGACGCTCCTGCTCTCACCGGGCTTCGACTCACGTTCGACCAGGGCGATCCGCTCATGGTCGGCATGCTCGTCTTTTCGGCAGGCGTCAGGCCACGCGGCGAGCTTGCGATCGGCGCGGGTCTTTCCACGAGTGACCTTGGCGGAATCGTCATCGACGACAAGCTGCACGCGATCGATGCACAGACCGGAAAAGCAGACGATCAGATCTACGCAATAGGCGAGTGCGCTGCGCATCGTGGCACCACCTACGGCCTCGTCGTGCCTGGTTATCAAATGGTCGACGTGCTCGCCGCGAACTTGGTGGGCGGCAACCTGAGTTTCGAAGGTGCCGATACCTCAGCCAGGCTGAAATTGATGGGCGTCAGCGTCGCTGCGCTTGGCGAGCACGACGGGGACAAACGCCACGGAGGCAACGCGGTCGTCTTCAACGGCGGCGGCCTCTACCGCAAACTTCTCACGCGCAACGGTCGACTCATCGGTGCCGTCACTGTCGGCGATTGGGAGAACCTCGAACGCGTTCGCGAGCTGCTCAAGTCGCCCTTGCCGTTGTCGTTTTGGGACATGCGCAGGTTTCGCGGCACCGGCGATTTATGGGCCAAGTCCGAGTCGCCTCCCGTCGCCGAATGGCCCGAAGAAGCCGTCGTATGCGGCTGTTTGCGCGTCACGCGCGGCGCGATCGGACAAGTGATCGCCGAGGGCTGCGCCACTGTCGACGACGTTTGTGCACGTACCACTGCGGGCTCCTTGTGTGGCTCGTGCAAGCCGCTCATTGCCGAACTGCTCGGTCTCGATGCACCGGGGATCGTCAATGCCCCAGACGTAGACGCTCCTCCGATGTCACGTCGCGAAGGCATCCGCTCACGTCGCGAAGCGTCCCGCTCGCGCACGGATCTCGTGGCGTTGTCGACACGCGAGGGGACGACAGTTACGCAACGAACGGGCAATGGAACGGGGCTTTCTGCAGGCGTGCGTTCGACGCTGTCCACGTTCCCACCTCCTGCCGCTGTCTCGACTTCGACAGAAGACACAGATGACGAGCCTGCGCCGTTATCGTTTCGCAATCGTGCGACGCGACCGACGGATGCTCCTGCTGCGACGCAGACAGCGCTACCGACTGCACGCGAATCATCGACGACCGCGACTGCCCTCGCTGCAGTTTTGCGTCCGACTTCTCCCGCTCCGGACGTGAAGCCAAGCCCGCGAAGTCTTGCCGTACTCGCCGCGTTGCATGGCGACTTCAGTTACGGGCTCGACGAACGTGCAGCTCGCAAAGAAGAGGTGCGCGCCAACAAGGCTCCACCGACGCCACGCACAGGCAGTGCTCCGCCATCTGTGATGGATTCCCGTCGAGACGAAGCTGTTTCGTCGTCGGCGCAGCTCGAAGCCGCGTTGCCGTTCCTGCTCAGCGAAGCGTTTGCGAGGCCTGCGGATTCGGCTATTTCGACGCTCACGCCGGCCGCCGGAATGGTGCTCGGACCGGCGCTGCGAGCCTACGCGAACTCGGCGGCAAGAGTTGCCGAGATGGATTTTTCCGCCAACAAACGGCCGCGCCCGACCACGCCGACACCACCGGCGGGCATCGCGTTGCCGCAATTGTTGGTGAACAAAGCAATTGACCGACGAGCGGAAAAGACGCCGGCCACAGGCACGCCGATCGCATCGCTGATTTCGCCCGCAGCAAAAAAAACCGACACCGGTTTGTCGCCAGGCACGTCTCCCACCCCGCCCACTGGCGTACCCGTCGTCGAAGCAAAGTCTGCTGCACGTCGCGGCGGAACGCTGCTCACGGCAAGCGAAACGACCTCGAGCAGCAGTAAGTCGTTGACGCCATTGAGCAACATCACCGTCGTCGATGCAGGCCCCCAGCCGCCTCGATCGCGACGTTTGGCTCCGTCCGTCCGAGTCGTGAATGCCGAGCCGATTTCCACCAAGACTCCGGCGTCCGGGATGATGCTCGACAAGGCGCATGGCAACGGCGATGCGTACTCGCAGCTCTCGATTCCGCGATCGGCTCCCACGGGTTTCGACGCGAGCGCCGAGCTGCCGAAACGGCTATCGGACGTAGCGCCGACGGATCGACGTACGCCGACGTCTGGGGGAAGTGATTTCGCTCCGACCAGTGTTCGGTCGAGGGCCTCGAACCGCGGCTTTGCCGACCGAGGATCCGTTGCTTCTCAAAGCGATTTCGCGCCACCTTCGGTTCGCCGTCCCGCTCCATCGGTCACCGACGAGGCTTCGACAAACAATAGCGAATTCCCCAACGAGCGGTCGAAGTCCGGGTCGCGCATCTCGCTCATTGGGTCGGTCGACGACTCCGAGATCATGCAGGTGCTCGGCCGTGATTCGCTGATTCCAGCGGCGGGTGGTGGGCCTGTTTCGCGACGCACGTGGGTGCCGCCCAAGAATTTGTCGAATCCGCCAGGGACGCTCACCACCCCGAGCGCGCCGCCTCCGAAAGCGGCTCCATTGCCGTTGGCGCTTCCGCCCGAGCGAGGTCGTAAAGCGTTGCTCGTCGCTTCGATCGTCGCAGTGTCCTGGTCGCTCGTGTTGGTGTTTGCCCCGCCCATTCCTCCGGCTCGTTCCGTGCGTGCGGGAGCGCTTCTGGATGCTCTCACGCGCAACGAGGGCGTATGGAAGCAACTCAGCGGTTACTTGCTCGTCGCGGTCGTTCTGCTCGGTCTGGGCATTTCATTACGCAAGCGTTGGAAGCGTTTTCAGTTTGCGGACGTGCCGTTTTTCCGGGCAGTGCATGGTGTGGTCACCGCCGCGTCGCTCGTGCTGTTTTTCTCGCACACGGGTTTTCGCACTGGACACGGCCTCAACTTCGTCCTGACCGTCGCCTTTTTGGCGGCCATGGTAGGCGGCGCCGTCGCCGGGGCCATTTTTGCCGTGAGCGATCGCTGGAACGCCCTGGCTGCACGAGACCGTCGACTTCGTGCTGCATGGGTTCACCTGCTCATACTTTGGCCCCTACCGATCCTCGTCGCTCTTCACGTGCTCATGGTGTACTACTATTGAATCGCTGGCCCCCCTGATGAGTACACGCATTTCGATTCTACTCTGGCTGTTAATCACGGGGCTCGTGGGGGGCTACGGTGCGCATCGTTTGAGGTCCCAGGACCAAACGGTGTATTTGCCCGGGAAGACCTCGGACGGGCATTATCAGATCGAAATGGCGTGCAATCAATGTCACACGCCATTTGGTGGAGTGTCCAATGACGCTTGCGTGAAGTGTCACGGACCAGCGCTCGAGGCTGCTGATTCTCACGCCAAGAGCAAGTTCGACGATCCGCGTAATGCGCCGCAATTGGCCAAAATCGACGCAACCAAATGCGTCACGTGTCATGCTGAGCATTGGCCTGCAGGGACGAATTCGGAAGGGTCCTCGGTCCCCGCTGATTTTTGCATCGAATGCCATGCGGATGTAGGAAAGGAACGACCGAGCCACGCGGGCCAATCGTTTTTCTCGTGCAGCGATATCGGGTGTCACAATTACCACGACAATCGCAGTCTCTGGGAAGATTACCTCAAGCTACACCTGGGTGAGCCGTCGTTGCTTCCGAATGCGCGTGTGCCCCAACGTGGCGTCACGCTCCCGCCGAATCCGCCCAATGCGCTCACGCCCAAAGATGCCGATACCCCGCCGACAGTTGCTGTGTCCGCCGTTCTCGTGAATGAATGGGCCGCGTCCGTGCATGCCAAAGGCGGCGTGAATTGCACGGGCTGTCATGGTGGAATTGGCTCACCGTGGGTCAAAAGCCCCGCAATGTTGGTTTGCGAAAGGTGCCATTCCGACCAAGGGCATGGAATTCGCCAAGGACGGCATGGAATGCGTCTCGCCGTGGACCTCAGCCCCATGACGCCTGGTGCTGCCCGTTTGCCAATGAAGCCTGACGTCCGCGACAAACAAATCGGATGCAGCTCGTGCCATACCGCGCACGCTTATGACGCTCGACAAGCGGCGGCGGCTTCTTGTCTCAATTGCCACGATGACGAGCACAGCCGCGCTTACGAACGATCACCGCATTTCCGAACCTGGGTCGCCGAAGTATCCGGCAAGGCTCCCGTAGGATCTGGCGTTTCTTGCGCCACCTGCCATTTGCCGCGGCATAAAGATCCCGCCAATGGTCGAGTGGTTGTCGACCACAACCAAAATGGCAACTTGCGCCCGCGCGACAAGATGATCCGCGACGTGTGCGAAAATTGTCACGGTGCAGGTTTCTCGATCAATGCTCTCGCCGACCCGCAGCTCGTCCGGCAAAACTTCACCGGCAGTCCTCTCAAAGTCGGTCCCACCATGGAATGGGTTGAAAAGCGCGAAGCCCCCAAGAAAAAATAAGCGATTGGGATTGGCTGCCGGCGTGGCTCCCCGCTCATTCCTTGTCTGATTGGTTTTGCCCTTCGTCCTCGTCCAGGAAAACTCCGACGCTTGCCAGATCTCGGTGTGCGTGGTGTATTTTCAAGGTTTCCGCATGTGCGCGGCGTCCAAGTTTTTCATACGCCGCGAGCAGCAAATCGAGCGACTGTTGACGATAAACGTCCATATCGAGCCAATGCAGGTCGAGGCCAAAGGTGAGGGCTGCGGCTGGTTTGCCCGCTGCACAATCGCGTTTGGCCGAGTCGATCCATTTTTTGACTCGGTCCGGCTGCTCCTTCCAGGCATTTAATCGTGCCTCGGCATTGCCAACTCGAATCGTCCCCGAGCCCGGTGGTAATGCTGGGCCAAACGTCCCGAGTGTGGGAATACGATCGGCCTCGAGCCATCGTTTCACAGGCGCATCGGCTACACGTGTTTTGCGATCGGCGTCGATGAACCATTCCAGCGTGGCCAGGATTGCGTGCACTGCCAGCGCAGGCTCTTCCTCCCGGATGCATTTCCGTGCGTGAGCCAAAAGCAACATAATGGGCGTATACTCTTCGTCCGGCCACGTCTCCGCCGAATCCCGAGCATAATTGTGTGCAATGTACGTCGGTGGATCCGCCGGGTCGTCATACCAAAGACCGTAATGCAATCCGTCGCCATTGCCCCACATGAACGTCACCAGCTCTGGTGGATCAGCGCGAAATCGGCATTCAAGGCGTGGATCGAGGTTGTCGCGGGTTTTTCGCTCCAAGCCCCGGTCCTCGAACCAAACCATGATTCCCCCGGGCTTGCAACCGAGGCACTCCATTCCTTTGCGCTCGACATCGTCCAAGCTTCGCCAAAACGCAGCGAGCGTCGCCATGTACTTCGGCAAACGCAAGCCGTACACTTCTTTCATCCGCGTAACAACTGCCGGAAATCGCTCGTACATCAGCGCCAATGCGTCACGACGACGTTGAACAGTTTCTTCATCCGCTTCGAACATACCCGCGAAAACTTCGGGTCGTTTGAGCCCCAACGTTTTTTCGAGCGGCTGGTCGAGGGCCTTCGCAAGGTCATCTTTCAACGCATCGAGTCGCGTTTGCAGCTCGTCGACGACGGCGCTAGCTTCATCCATTCGCGCGATGGGCACCACCACTAAGTCGCCGCTCGGACCTTGAAACGTTTCCGCGTCGTAAAGGTGAAAATTGGCCACGATGCCCAGACCGCGCACGAAGTAGGGCGGTTCCCACGATGCCAGTCGAGCTTTCGTGGTTTCGACGGGCAACATTTTTTTCCAACGTTCACGCACGAGATCGAGCGCAATTGCCGCATCCGAG
This sequence comes from uncultured Polyangium sp., assembly GCA_964514885.1. Lineage (GTDB taxonomy): Bacteria > Myxococcota_A > Polyangia > Polyangiales > Polyangiaceae > Polyangium. The sequence goes on from CAZETM010000300.1 coordinate 7,954, forward strand.
GTCGTCATGGCGACTCATGATACACGAGTCGCTCATATTGAAAACTCGGTTTACTCTTCTTCGTCTTCCTCAAACGGCTTCGGCAACGTCTTCGCTTTCGGCGCTTCGGGATAAAACGGTTCTGCGCCCGTGACCAGACGGATCAAAGTCGGCTGCTGGACGGTGACTTTCGCCGTATAGGCATCGACTGCACTGGTGGTTGCTTTGGCGTCCAGCGTGGTCGTGACCTGATAAACTCCTGACCGAGGAAATGCATTTTTCGGACAAACCTCGGCGAGCAGCATATTGAACGACGTCGACTTACCAGGCTGAAGCGGCCGAAATGCATCCGGAGGTAATGTTCTGCGCGACGAATCGCCATAACACATTTCCGCATGACCGTACGGCCCCTGAATCTCGAAGGAAAGCATCCACGGACGAAGGGCCACCGTAATCGGGCGTAGTCCCGCGTTTGTCGCCGTCACGTTCACCGCGATCGTACGTGGCGCCGATGCATCGATGAACAATGCGCTCGATAGCTCGATTCTCCCCGCGCGCTCGTCCACGGCCGGCGGCGTTGGTGCCGTTCCATTGCTTGTTTCCGCTTTCGGTTCGTCCGCTTTTGGTGCGGCATTGGCTGGCGGCACATAGGGCGCTGCGAGCAAGATGGCCGGCGCACGCAATTCACGCAATGGCGAAACTGTCGCCTCACGCTCGGTCGTTTCTACGACGAATGGTGCTTTCGCTGGCTTCTTGTCTTTCGGTTTCGGAGGATCCCACCCATAACGCGACCGCACGGTTGCATTCGTTTTCAACAGCGCCGCGTTTTTTCCAAAGCACAAAAGGCGCGGATCGAACGATTCCTCGTACACCTGCCCAGGCGCCAAAAGCAGCGCCCGATCCTCGGGAAAACTCGACGGCCGAAGCGCCTTCGGAGGCTCGCACACGACCGGCTTCGCCTCGTCATTCTCCAGCACTTCCAGACGCAGCAGTCGCACGTCCGCTGGCACGCGCAACGCAATCGTTCCTTCGTTCTCGATACGCAGCGTCCATGGCCCCGTCGGAGTCGGCGCGATGAGCCAGAGCCGAGCTTGTGCCGGAGGAAGTGGCGGTGGTTCTGGTTCTTTGGCTTTGGCCGATTTCGTTTGAGCTGAAACCATGTTGGGGGCCGCGAACATACCGGCGAGCAGAACAGCAGTTGCCAACGTAGAAGAAATTCGCGTCACGACGAGGCTCCAGCAGCAGGTAGATGAACGACGGAATGGACCATGGCCTTTCCGCTTTCCTTCCGAGCGCGTCAACCCTAGCGTACACCAGCGCGCTGTGCCCGAAGCTCTTCGAGCAACCGTACAGGGCGCGAATGCCGAGGACGTGGATGCGCGGTCTCTATGCCATCGTGGACACAGCCGCCCTCGATTTGAGGGGCATCGACGTGGTTGCTTTCGCCGAAGCCGTTCTTTCTGCGCGTCCGGCCGCCCTTCAACTGCGGGACAAACCGTCCGAGGCAACGGGCATTCGTCGAACCTTGGACCTTCTGGGGCGCTTGTCACCGCTTGCTAAAACCCACGGCGTTCCGTTTTATGCCAACGATCGACCGGACTTGGCGCTCCTCACCGGATGCCCTGGGGTTCATGTTGGACAAACCGATCTACCCGTGCCGCTCGTCCGCGAGCTAACTCAGCGAACGGGCGTAACGCTGTCCGTAGGCGTGTCGACGACGAACGAAGCACAGATTCGCGGTGGTGTCATCGATGCAGCCGACTACCTTGCCATCGGGCCGATCTTTGGTACTCAAAGCAAAATCAACCCGAACCCCTCGCTGGGTCTGGATCGACTTCGCGAGCTTGCAGCGTACGCGCGATCGGTTGGTTTTACCGGACCGCTCGTGGCGATCGGCGGCATCGGCATCGAGCAAGCTGCGATCATTGGCTCGATCGTGGATGCAGTTGCGGTGATTGGCGGATTGCTTCCGACAACGAGCGGACAAGCGGGTTTGTCCGAGGTTCGCGAACGGGCCAACGCGCTACATGAAGCGATTGTCATGGCCCCAAAGAAGGTATCGGCATGAGCGTCACGGTCATTGTGGTCACGGCGGCAGTGGCTGCTTCCGTCGGGTATTTCGTGAGTCGTCGTCGGGGGGCCAAGGCTGAGTTTGTCGAAAAGAACGCTGCTCCGCAAAAGACGGTGAAGGCAGCGTTGCCAGCCCCGAGCCCAGCGAGCGGATTTGGCGTCGAGCTTGGCGATGTCATCTCTTCGGGTGGCGAAGAGCGCTGGCTTTCTGGCGCGATTGTCGCGCGTGATCACTCGGCAGTGGCGGCTCTCTTTTTTGCGCCCGAAGGCCGTGAGCATTACGTCGTGGCGGCGTTTCCTTTGCCTGATCGGGATGTCTATTGGTTGCGACCGGTGGAAGTGGTTTCACCGGCCGAACCTCCGGGGACC
>CAZETM010000301.1:0-10346 GCA_964514885.1 uncultured Polyangium sp.
CCCGACCCTGCTTCTGAGCAGCCCCAGGCCAAAAGCGTGACGGTCAAGATCATCCCGGGCAAAACCTGCAAGGCGCAATTTTTCACCGCCAAAGCTTATCATTCCACGCGCCATGAAGGCGAGTGATTTCTTGCGCTATTCCTGGACGTGCCAAGGATTGCGGCCACACTGAGCGATTCGGGTTGCTTTCACGAAGTCGTTCGAGTACTCACGGGATTTGGATGACGTTATTGCGTGGCTCACCTATATCGATCGCATGAATCAAGGCGCGGGGACGATGACGATGAAACAACGCTGGACCGAAAGAGCGCTGGGGCTTGCGCTGAGCTTGTCGATGTTTGCGTGCGGCTCGAGTTCCTCCACGACCGCAAAAGACCCGGGTTCGACGATTGCGGAAGGCAAAGACGAGTGCTCGTTGGCCCGTGTCCGCACCGAGCAGCGAATGGTTCCTTCCAAAGTCGACGCCAACGTTTGTCGCCGCGCATGCGCTCAAAACAACGACAGTGCGTGTGTCGCACAGGCTTTGCTGATGCTGAAGGGCGATCCGCCTTCGCGTGATGTTGGAGAAGCAGCCGACTTGCTCACTCGAGCGTGTGACCACGGTTTTGCGCCGGGCTGTACCCATGCGGGCGAGATCTGGCGGGACGGGATGGGGGGCACCGACCAAGATTTCAACATGGCAAGCCGCTATTTTGAAAAAGGTTGCAACCGCAAGGATCAGCTCGGGTGCGTGTCTTGGGGTGAGCTATTGCAAATTGGCCTGGACGACTTGCCCCGGGACGAATCGCGCGCGGCCAAGATATTCGAAGATGCATGCGACGCGGGCGTCCTGCCCGGTTGTGGAATGTTTGCAGTAGCGATTGCACAGGGGCGAGGCGTCGAAAAGGACGAAGCGCGCGCGGCTGCGTTAGACGATAAAACCTGTCAACGCGGCTACCTTGGATCCTGCGCCAATCACGGCCTTCGTCTCGTACTCGGGCAGGGCATTGCGAAGGACGCAGCAAAGGGATTCGAATTCTTGAACAAGGCGTGCGAAGGTGGCGTGGCGGAAGCCTGCTCGTCAATCGGCGTCTTGCTGTACGAGGGACGAGTCATTGCTGCGGATCGTGCCCAAGCACGGAAATTGTTTTCGCGGGCGTGCAAATGGGGAGACGATAAAAGTTGCTCGAACTTGGGACACATGTTCGAATATGGCGAAGCTGGACCACGGGACGTGACACGCGCGTTGGCACTTTATACCCAAGCTTGCGATCGTGAATATGCAACCGGCTGTTTTCGATTGGGCATGCTTTCGGACGAAGGCAATGGCGTTCCGAAAAACGCGGCATTAGCGTCCTCGTTTTATCGAAAAAGCTGCGAGTGGGGTGAGCCGCGCGGGTGTTTCTTTGCAGCGTTTTTGCACGTCAGCGGCCAGCAAACTCTTCCGGATGCCGCCATGGTTCCCGAATACTTCGCTCGATCGTGCGCATCGGAATCGGCATTGGGATGTTCACGTCTGGGGCACATGTACCAAGAAGGCAATGGCGTGGTCCGGGACGAACGTCGAGCAGCGAGCCTCTACGGGCGAGCGTGCGACACGGGTGATCAAGAAAGTTGCTGCGATCTGGGCCGAGCGCTGGAAACGGGCCGAGGCATTGCCAAAGACACCAACCGCGCCATTGCATTGTACACGCGCGCTTGCGAAGCTGGCACCGCCGTAGGTTGTACCGCGCTCGCATTCGCCTTCGACGAGGGCCAGAGCGTACCCAAAAACCCCGCGCGCGCATTCGAGCTGTATTCCAAAGCGTGTGCTGCAAAGGAGGCGCTCGCTTGCTTCGGAATGGCCACCATGCTCGAAGCGGGCCGCGGAGTCGCCAAAGACGAAGCTCGTGCGGCAACGGTGTACCGACAATCGTGTGTCGACGGCACACCATTGAGTTGCTTGAATTTGGGCGTCTTGTACGACCAGGGGCGCGGCGTGACCAAGGATCTTCGTCAGGCCGCCCTGATGTTTGCCGCCGCGTGCGACGGGAACGTGCCCAAAGGGTGCCACTACGTCGGCCTGGCGTTCGAAAGCGGTAAAGGCGTTCCGCTAAGCAAAGACGGAGCGATGGACGCGTTCAGGCAAGCATGCAAGCTTGGACATCAGCCCGCATGCGCCAAGATGGGTCGCTGAGCACCAGGCCGTTGACGAGTTACCCGCGCGATATGCTCGAAAATCCAATCCTGGGCGGATCCCATTTCGAGCACATTATCCGGTTTGCATTTCGCCATCAACTGGATACCGCGTCAAATAAAGTGAACACGTTGCTCCGCTCGACAACGCGCCCCATCGTTTCGTCAACTCTTACTTGCGTCGGCGGGCAATCCCGGCGAACATCTTCAACCTCATGAACGACAGCGTGACCCGCATCCAGGCGTTGCTCCACCGCATCGAAAGCCAACACGGCATCCGAATCCTCTACGCCTGCGAGTCCGGCAGTCGCGCTTGGGGCTTCGCCTCGCCGGACAGCGATTACGACGTCCGCTTCCTCTTCGCCCGACCCGAAAACGCTTATCTCTCCGTCTTCGCGCCACCGGATGCGATCGATCTTCCGCTGCAAGACGGCCTGCTCGATGCGAGCGGTTGGGACGTGCGCAAAGCGCTCGGGCTGCTGGGCAAATCCAATGGCTCGCTCGTCGAGTGGCTGCATTCACCCATCGTTTATCGGGAAAGCACCGGGTTTCTCGATCGCTGGCGAACCGTCGCTCGCGAGGTGTTTTCCCCGAAGCATTCGGTCGAACATTACCGAGGTTTGGCGAAGCAAATGGTCTTCGGCAAACTGCAAACCGATTCCGTCCGCGCCAAGGATTATCTTTACGCTCTGCGCGCCACATTGGCTTCGGAATGGGTGCTCGACGGGCGAGGCATTCCGCCGGTGCCTTTCGCCGACCTGTTTCCCGTCGCCCCCGATGAAGTGCGGGCCCTCATTCCTGAACTGCTCGAACACAAAACCCGCACGGTGGAGGGCGAGCGAATGGGGCGTTTGCAAGCTCTCGACGCTTATCTCCACCGCTGCATCGTCGAGAATGCAGGCCGCAGCGCTGGATTGTCCACCATAACGGAAACGCGAGCCTCGCTCGATAGATTGTTTCGTCGCGAAGTATTGGACATCGTTGCAGAAACGGCAGACGATTACACTCTGCAGCGCGTACGCAGGCCCGACGTTCTGCTCTTCGAAACCGTGGCTGGCAGTCGCGCCTATGGTACCAACCTCGAAAGCTCCGACGAGGATCTGCGCGGAGTGTTCGTGGCTCGTAATGGACTGATCAACGGCCTTGATCGTGTCGAACAGGTATCCGACGACCGCGGCGATCTGGTTTATTACGAGCTTGGCCGTTTCGTCGAGCTGCTATTGAAGAACAACCCGAACGCGCTCGAGCTGATTGCCATGCCGGACGATTGCGTGCGTTTTCGCCATCCGCTATTCGAGCGGCTTTCGCCTTCTGTATTTCTTTCCAAACTCTGTGCGAAGACGTTTGCCGAATATGCCATGGGCCAGATCCGCAAGGCTCGCGGGCTCAACAAGAAAATCGTCAATCCGCAGCCAGAGAAGCGCCATCCGTTGCTTTATTTCTGCCACGTGCCGCTGGGCCAAGGCAGCGTCTCGCTGCTCGATTGGTTGCAATCGAAAGGTATCGACCCCGCCGAATGCGGCCTCACCGCCGTGCGTAATGCGGCCGGTATTTTCGCCATTTATCAGGCCCCGGCGGGCGTCTATCGCGGGCTGGTTTCGCCGAAAGATCCAGACGCTCTCGTCTTTTCGAGCGTGGCCAAGGAAGCCGAGCCGGTCGGCTGGATGCATTTTAATGAAGATGCCTTCAAAGCCCATTGCAAGGCTCACCGCGAATATTGGCAATGGGTGGAGCAGCGCAACGAAGAACGTTTCCACACGAATGCGAGCCATGGCCGTGGTTACGATTCGAAAAACCTGATGCACACCATCCGCCTACTCGAAATGGCCGGAGAGATCGCGCGCGAAGGCGTGTTACGCGTACGCAGGCCGAACCGAGATGTATTGTTGGAAATTCGCTCCGGCGTTTTCCCCTACGACGACCTCGTGGCCCGTGCCGAAACGCTCCACGCTGGGCTCGACGCCGCATTCGAGACGTCATCGTTGCCCGAAGCTCCGGACCGTGAGCGCGTGAATCGCCTGCTGGTGGAGATCCGCGCGGAGTTTTCGGGGTGAATGTACGTGAATGGCCCGCTCCGACGTATTGAATCGCCTACTTCATCTTGGTGCGACAACGTTCGACGTTTACGTGACCAAGTGTACGCAGGACACGTGTTTTTTGGCAGGGACTGCAATTTCTCTGGAGAGTGTTGAATGCCGCGCTCTTCGTGTGCACCTGAAGTGACGCGTTATGCAAACACACATCAAACAAACACTGGGGCTCGTACTCGTTCTCACTCTAGCTGCTTCGTGCAGTTCATCCGTGAACGGAGGCAACACGACAGGAACAGGCGGCAATTCAGACCTTGGAGGCTCGGGAGGTACCGGGGGCTCTGCTGGAACTGGAGGCTCCGCGGGAACTGGAGGCTCCGCGGCAACTGGAGGCTCCGCGGCAACTGGAGGCTCCGCGGGGACTGGAGGCTCCGCGGGAACTGGAGGCTCGATGGGAACGGGGGGAGCAGGAGGGGGGCCAGGATTTTCTAATCCCTGTGGTTTGCCTCTGCCAGCAAGCATTGGTGCAGCGACGGGGCTCATTGACCTCGGGCATACCACCGAATTGGATAGCTTGGCGCGATCCGGCGATCGTGTGCTCAGCCATGAGGGCATTGGCGAGCGTTGGATCCTTTGGGATACGACGACCCGGACGGGGGTTGCGAGCGGAATGTCGCATCCCTTCGGTTACGTGGGCATCAAAAAAAATCTCGTTGTCATTCAAGCCCCCACGGGGCTCGAGCTGCGTGATGCAGCGACAGGGCAATTGCAAGCGTCGATCGCCGGGGCGCCAATCTCGTTTGCCCAGATCGGAATCGCCGATGATGGTAGCTATGCCTGGGCCGCAATGGTGGGCGGTGGGCTCGCCGCCTGGTCTGCTCAAGGCACACAACTCGTCAATGTCACAGGCGATTACTCGAATGCCAGTATATTTGCTGCACCCACCGAGTTGCGGGTGGCGAAGGGGCCGGCTGGCGTCAATCGCATTGAGTCCATTGCTCTCGGGGGTGGAGCTGCGACCCTTTCGCCGGTCTTCTCGCAAGGCTTCCATAGCTGGATGCTGGATGGAGAGCGCTTCTTCGCCGTCGTCGGCAACGCGGTCTTCATCTTCTCCAAGAATGCGACATTGGTAGCATCCGCCGTGCTCCCGACGACTGAGCAACTCGGAGGAACAGGAGATTATTTCTGGACATTTCCATCGTTCGTTCTGGGTTATCCCTTGCGAATCTACAAAGTAGGCTCCGGTGATACGCCCATTGCCACCCACGCCTGTACGGCATCCACGCGGCTCTTTCCATCGAAGCAGGGGATCGGTCTCAGCGATTATGGCCCGGGCCAATTCGATATCGTCCACTTCGATCCGCAGGCGACGAAGGAAACGGTGACCGTACCTTATCCCTATTTGAGCGCGATTGCCCTGGACGACGTGACGGGGTGGACGGTCTCGAATCGGAACGGCGTCATCCTTCAGCACGGTTCGAGCCAAAATCCACAGGACGAAGGAACGCTCGGCTGCGGCCGTGTGTTCGACATGGCGGGCACGCAGACGGGTCGAGCTGCCGTGACCATAGCGTCGAATCGAGTGTTGATTCTCGATATGAATGCAGGTGGCGTCATCGAGAATGTGTTGCCCCTGTGGGCTGAGAAAGTGGGCATTTCCGATGACGGATCGGTTTTGGCCACTTGGGAGGGCGGCGAGCGGGCGCAATATTTCCCCTGGTTTCACGTGACGACGTATGCGTTGCCTGCAGGAACCGAGCAACACGTTTTCCCGGAATCGTGGTGGTTTTCCCTCTCTCGCGACGGGACACGAATAGGTTTTACCGAGCGTGTGCCGGTAACGCGGCACGTAATGGACATCAATGGGACGACGACGTTCTTCGACGACATTTCGGGCGTTATGCCGTCTCCGCAGCCGTCGCCGAACGGAGCGAACATTGCCGTGCCGGCCGGGCCAGTCAGCACGCTGGCGGCTACTTATCTTTACCAGGCCAATCCCCTGGGTGGGGCGCCAATGCTCGTCAACTCGGTGCCTGGCAATCTCGTGGGCTGGATCAACGACGATCGGCTGCTCGTTTACACCATGAAATCGAACGACAAGATTGGCTTGCCGGACGTTTACGACAAATCCATCGTCTACGACGCGTTAGGCAATGCGGTGGCGACCCCGGCGATTCCGGTACGCATCTTCCAGCTCGAAGTGGCCTCTGTGTCGGCCATTTACTCGCCCGACAAAGGCGCAGTGTACGATTGGACAACGGGCGCGACTTTGTGGACGAATCCCCTGACGAGCACGATGAGCGCCGCAGCGGGGAGTCAAGTGGTCACGAGTTATCGAGACGGGATCTACGCAGCGCCGTTCTGATGGGCTGAAGGACCGCTCCCACTCGCTCCTCGACCGCTCCGGATCGGTCACTCCATCGGCACTTGACCTGTCGAGTGCACCGTCCGCGCCACGAATTCGAGACCGATCCGGAATGGGCACGCACGCAGCGACGATACCCACAAAAGGAATCAGTGTCCCACCCGAGGCGGCGATCAACCGCCTCGACGAATCGGCGCCATGCGCTGCAAGCCATGTCGCTTCAAGACACCGCGGAAGAACTCTACATCGACGACATCAATCGTGAACTGGACATCCTCGAAGGCGATCTGCTAAAGCTTTTCCCCGGCCAACCGAAACGAATCGCCGCGCTTCTCGACGCGACCCGATCGACACGAAAACGCTCGCCCCAACCCACCGGCCCATGAAACCCATCCAATGACGCACGAAGGTCACTTGCCACGTCGAGTGCACCTCGTGCGTGAGCGGGGACATGCACTTGCCACCTCGAGTGCCCCTCGTGCGTGAGCCGGGACGTGCACTTGCCACGTCGAGTGCACCTCGTGCGTGAGCGGGGACATGCACTTGCCACGTCGAGTGCACTTCGAGCGTGAGCGGGAACGTGCACTTGGCACGTCGAGCGAGCTTCGGCGGTCGGTTGGCGCACGAAATGCCCAGTGGATCTGGGCGGATTGAGACGCTCCGCACCTGATTGGCCCCGCCGCAATTGTCCATGGTTTGCTGCATTCATGCAGCGGTTGTTGTCCTTTGTTTGGCTGACATGTTCGTGCATTCTGTTGGCGCTGGCGAATGTTGCGTGTTCGGCATCGGTATCGCCGTTGAGTGACACGCCCGCCGCGTCCGCAATGCGGCTTGGCCTACGTCGCGACGAAGGCCAAGCTCGAGGAATGGTTCGACGTATTGAGCACTGCTGCGTCGGCTGAACTCGACAAGGGCAGCACGACCCTGATGAACAGGGATGATTCAATCATTCGCCAAGGCATCATCGGCAGAGGATGCGGTGACGGCCTGATCATGCCACCGACGGAGGTTCGCGATGTCCGTGCATGCTTCGATCTGTGCAAGTTGCTCGGGACGAACATCGAGCTTTCGCAAGCGGAGGATGCGAACGACCACGTCACGAGCTTCCCGCAAAGCCGTCGTCTCGACCGCCTTCTCGACCGCCGTGTCGATGGCAGGTTTGGTGAGGGCTTCTTTCAGGTCGGGCCACTCTTCGATGAACGCGAAGATCCACGACTCCACGTTGCGTTTGCTCTCCTCGTCGGCGAGCGGGTAGCGATACTTGATGAAGTCGTAGGCTTCCTGGGACAACATGCCGAGCGAAAATAGCAGATCTTCGACCCAGGGCCAAGGTTTTCTTTCAAAGGTCCAGCGCAAAAATTGCAGCAACGGTTGTCCGGTTCGAGTGATCAGGAACGGGATGAGTTCGTCGCGCAGGGGTAGTTCGTTTGCCGCAATCCACAACCCCTTGAAGTGCTCGTGTGCCCAACGGTGGCATCCTGGGGCGACCTCGACCGGCCGATACCGGTCTTTCGCCCACGCGGGCAGGTATGCCGATGCGACCCAAATGGTTTGGCTGCCCATCCATGGAGTTTGCCCCTTTTTGACCTGTTCCACGCGCTGCACTTCACGCGCTTGCCGACGTAGAAGCATCCGCGCAACCACGAGCCGATCGACATGATCCCCTTGCATTTTGAACTCCACAAGGATTTCGTCGATTTCGTCCACCAAGTTCCACGGAGGCTCGAGGGTTTTCAGGGGCGTCAGATTGTGCACGACGAGAATGCCATCACTCTGGACCTGTTCGATGCCGATCTGAGGTGCGTCCTTCCATGACGCAGCCCCGTTCGTAATGGGTTCGGTGTATGAGGCAAGCGTACGTTTGGCGAAAAGATCGGGTTTGCCCATGCAACGCACGTATCATACGGTTTGGCTTGGCGCCACGGAAACGTTTGGCGGAAGCGCCCGCGAGTTGCGTGTTCGACATCGGTATCGCCGTCGGTTATTGCGATGGTATCGAAATTACTTGGGCCCTCCCGTGGAACCTCGATATCGCCGGGTCTCAATGCCCTCTTCACGGGCGTGGCCGTTGCGGGTGCAAACTTCACCGATGGTGTGGCGGCAATCCAGTCTCAATGCCCTCTTCACGGGCGTGGCCGTTGCGGGGGACCCCTCGCAACCGCCTTGTTTCTTCGCGTCGCCAAGACCGGATTCGCTAACCTCCGCCGATCAGCGGGCAGTTTTCGATATTGTTCTTCGGTGAGAAGGTCGACGCCCATGGCGGCGGCCACACCCACGACGCAGTCTTCTGGCTTGTTTTCTTTTCTCGAATCCAGCGCTTCGCGGTCGTAACAAAGGCTTACGCGGCCTTTGGGCGTTTCCGGTGAACAATCAAAAAATATGTATTCGCCCGTCTCTGCATCGTGACCGACGACATCCGGTTCGCCGCCGGTCCTTTCCATTTCCTGGAGCGACTTCAGTTTTTTTGGGTTGGCTTCGAGCTTTGCTTGCACTCGAGCCCATTCGATACCATTGTGGCGGTTCATATTCTTCTCGAAACGCGTTCGTAACGTTTCGAGCAGCTCTTTGCCGGGTGTTGCTTTCATGTTTTTTGCTCCTTGCATGGCTCGACCTTGTCGACGCACCATTTTATTGATTCAAATTGCCTGCTCGCGGAAAATCACCAAAACGACACCACCACGCCAAGAAACCGCGCCTCGAAACCCAAGCGTATCGCCGATAGTTCTTTGGCCAGCGTCGAGTCTTGGTTGCCGATACCACCACGAACCAGTCCTCGTAACTCGGTGCTCAAACCAAAACGTCCATAGGAGAGCACGAGACCGAGCCCTGCATGTCCGCCCAAGAGTATCGACGGAGTGATCGGACGACTCGTCGTGGGAATCCACAGGTCCATGCCCGCCACGACATACGCGGAGGAAGACGCCAATGCGCCGCGTCCTTTGACCAAGGAAACCTGCACCCCGGGGCGCAATCCGAACATTCCGATACTTGCGCGATCATGAGCCAATACCGCATACGCCGGATCGAAGGCAATGCCGATTTTTTCTTTGATGCGACGCGCCACCGAAGGAAAAGCGAAGGCCAATGAAGCGGACGTGGTGAGGAGCAGGAATTTCATGAGGTATCGGAGCCGTTTTGAGGTGTAGTTTCCGCGCAGCTCCACAAGCAGCCCACCGAGTGATGCACGACGATAGCTGATGTCAAGCCTTGCTCGAGCAAATGCAAGATTTGCCACGGCCAATCCCAACCCTTGACTGCCATTGGCGCGAGGAACCCCCACGTAATGCCGTTTCATCAGGTTGCCTTGTCGCGCGTCGCTTGAAGGGAGACCTCGGGGTTGTCCTCGGCGCCGCACATGAGGCTGACGGGGTCGTCGAGAGCGTGGCCGACTTGGCCGTAGCATCCGCGCCGTAGCTCGGAGCCGATTCGGCTTTGACCTTCACTTCGACAACTTCAACCTGTCTTCGTGACGAGGTCGTCGTCCTCCCCGCGAGGCATGCGGGCCTGGTCAGCGCCCGGATGTCGTGGCCGGCTGCGTTGCCCTCGGCGTGTCGAATTGTGCACCGAACATCACCAAGGATTTCGCCGGCGCCGCCTTGCGTACAGCGTCACGTGCCTAGGAAAAATAGCCCATCCATTTCGCCATTGACGCGTCTACCTCGCCACGGCGAAGCCCAACGAAGGATCGTCCGGCGCATCATGACCGGTGCCTAGAAAGCAAGTACAACCACGTTCAATCCCGCACTTGCGCGCTCATCCCAATAGGCTAGGCTCGCGCCCATGCACCGGCGTCGCGT
>CAZETM010000302.1:0-10332 GCA_964514885.1 uncultured Polyangium sp.
CGTGCAGCGAATGAAGCGGGGCCAGAGGGAAAAACCGATCCGGCTCCGCCCGGGCCTTCCGGGCCGGCATTGCCATTTCCAGCGACGGGTTCCGGGTCGGTACCGCATGCACCTCCGTCTGCGCCGCATCGGTCGCCTTCCGGTATGGGGTATCCACCAGCCCCTGGTGCGCAGGCTCCGCCCATGTCGTATCCGCAACACGCGCCTCCGACATCGTCACCCGGCTACGGCGGTTATCCCTCGATGCATTCGCTCACGGCACAGGCGATTGCGGCGCAAACGAGCAGCGCGATGCCTCCGAGTACGGGTTTTTCGCAGCAGTCGAAGGCACAAGGTCCGCCACTAGCGCTGTCGAGTTTTCCTGCAACGGCGTCGGGACCACGTTTGACGCTGGACGTCTACGCCGCGTTCGCCGCAGAAATCGCGGTCAACCCGGTTGGCGTGGGCGAGATTCGTGAACGATATGGTTTTACGGATCAAACGCACACGGCCGAAGACGAAGCCTGGCAGCGGCGCTTTTCGTCCGATCGCGACACGTACGTGCGGTACGCGAAACTATTCCAGCACTATCGCGACTGGTTACGAACGTCGCGATAAGCGATGCGACTGAATTTGTCGGGTTTCGCGACTTCGAAAACCAAAAGGGCGCGAGTCATCGCGCCCCCGTCAGTAAATCTACAGACTGACGAACAGAGCCTCAGCTCTATTGATCCGTCTTGGCCGGCCCTTCGGCCTTCTTCTTACGGTTTTCCGCATCGAGAAGACCAATGCGGGCCTTTTGGCAGCGCTTGACCCGCTTCTTCTTGAGCGGGGTCGCAAGCCATTCGTGACGCAAACGGATATTCCACTTCGGGGTGTTGGCCATGTCGGATCCTCAGGAGGCCGGGAACCTAGCGAATCGTATCGCAGAGTCAAGCCTTTGTTTCGCCGTGGGCGCGTAGAAAAATCAGTCGGGAATCTCTACCAGAACCACATCGAGACGCATGGGCGGATCGCCTTCTCGAGCCACGACAACCCGATCCCAGGGGAAAAACCCAGTTTTTTCGATCGTGATGCGATGCTGGCCGGGCGGAAGAGCCACGCCACGCTTCGCCACGAAGGCAAGTGCGCCGAGGTACTGGTCGTCAACCGTCACATGCGCGTCGGGCATGTTGCCCTTCACCCGCAACGATACCGTCTTGGGCGCCGGCGGAGCACACGCGGCGAGAGAAAGACAAACACACGCCGCGACAAACGTTTGTCCCACGAAACGATGCTTCAACATCGAAAGAACGCTGGAGTTTGTCCTGGAGGTGCTCATTCCCACTCGATGGTCGCCGGAGGTTTGGAAGAGACATCGTACACGACGCGATTGACGCCGCGGACCTCGTTGATGATCCGAGTGCTCGTTTTACCAAGGACATCGTGCGGAATGCGTGACCAGTCGGCCGTCATGCCGTCCTTTGAATCGACCGCTCGCAGCGCGATGACCTCGTCGTACGTGCGCTCATCACCCATCACGCCGACGGTACGTACGGGAAGCAGCACGCAAAAGCTCTGCCAAACGCGCTCGTAAACACCGGCCGAGCGCAGCTCTTCCTCGAAGATCGCATCGGCTTCGCGCAAGACCGCCAGCCGTTCGTCCGTGATGGTGCCGAGACATCGCACGGCCAAACCCGGGCCAGGGAAGGGATGTCGCCAGAGCAAATGATGCGCAAGGCCCATCGTGGCGCCCACGGCACGTACTTCATCCTTGAACAATTCGCGTAGCGGCTCAACCAAACCAAGCTTCATGCGCTCGGGCAAACCACCGACGTTGTGGTGACTCTTGATGACCGCGCTCGGGCCTTTCGCGGAAACACTTTCGATGACGTCCGGATACAACGTGCCCTGCACGAGAAAGCGGCAGTCGTCGATCTTCTTCGCTTCCGCATCGAAGACCTCGATGAACACGCGGCCGATGCTCTTGCGCTTCTGCTCGGGATCCGTGACACCCGCGAGCGCATCCAAGAACAGCTTGCGCGCATCGACGTGCACGACTCGCAAATGCTTTTGGTCGCTGAACATGTGCATGACTTGCTCTGCCTCGCCCTTACGAAGCAGGCCGTTGTCGACGAAGATGCACACGAGGCGATCGCCTAGCGCGCGATGACAAAGCACCGCCGCGACAGACGAATCGACGCCCCCGGACAAACCACACACGGCGCGTGCGTCCGGACCAACTTTGGTACGAATCGCTTCGACGGACTCGTCCACGAACGATGCCGGCGTCCACGTGGGCTCGAGGCCGCAAACGTCGAACAGGAACGCATCGAGCAGATCTTTGCCGCGTTTGGTGTGCACGACTTCGGGATGGAATTGCAGGCCGTACATGCGTCGTTCGTCGTCGGCGATGGCGGCAAACGGAGTCGTGTCGGTCGTTCCCAACGTGGAAAAACCAGGCGGAGCTTCCGCGACGCGATCTCCATGGCTCATCCACACATCGAGAACGTCGCCGTCGACAAACCGATCGAACACACCCGCAGCACGTGCGACGCGTACAAGAGCCGGGCCGTATTCGCCTTCGGCGCCTCGTTCGACGCGTCCACCAAGCAGATGCGCCATGAGCTGCATGCCGTAACAAATGCCCAGGATCGGCACGCCGATGGTCGTCAGGACATCGGGCGAAATACGCGGCGCACCGTCGCCATAAACGCTGGCAGGACCACCCGAGAGAACGATGCCACGTGGAGCAAGCGCGCGAATCTTCTCGATGGGCACGTCGAAGCGGTGCACTTCGCAGTAGACGGAAGACTCGCGAATGCGGCGAGCAATGAGCTGCGTGTATTGCGAACCGAAGTCCAAAATCAGGATGGTGTCCCGACGGCCAGTGAGCATGCGCCGCGCGCTAGCACTTTTCTGGACCCGTCGCTAGGCCGCTAAAGGGGCACGGACGTCGGGACAAACTCCGTCATGCCTTGCGGAACAGGAACGTCGGAATGTTTGCCGACGATCTCCGCGAGAGCCTTCGCCAAACGTTCAGCATCGGACGAATCCGCGTTTCGGACGGAATAGTAAATCGCGTACTTGTCCGCTTCGGCTGGCGGCTGAGGACCGTTTTCCGAACCGAGCGCGATCCACAGGCGCACCGTGGAGCGGTCTTTGACGCAGACAATGTTGAGCACGCCCTTCTGCACCGCTTGAACTTCACGTACGGTGAAGTCGCCAAGAGCCCCGCCCACGGTAAGCGGAGCAATGAGCGCAAGCTCGGCTGGACCCGCTGGCGGAGGTGGTCGTTCGACTGATCTTGCAGCCGTTGCCGAAGGAACTGGCGGCGGATCGGTCGTCGCGCGTGAACACGCACCGAGCGGCGTCAGCATGGCGAACATCAAAAGAAAACCTTTTGTGCTCCAAGCGTTCGTCCGGTAAAACATGAGTCAGGGAGCTGGCTCTGTCGGAGCAGGCGCTGCAGGAGTTTCCTCGGCGGGCTTGTCGGCACCAGGCAAGTCGAAGCTGCGCGGAGCTTCGTACTCAGGCGGCGGTCCAGGAGCCGGAGGAGCTGGCTTGCGAGACGATCCAGTGCTGCATGCGGCCAAGACAAACGCAACGCACAACGTGAGCGCGACGAGCTTCATAGCTGTGTCCCTCCGGAGGGCTTCTTCTTGATGGGCGGAGGAGGCGGATCGTCGTCCGGAGGTGTCCCGAAAGGGCTCGGCGGAATGACGGGCGTAGGCCCAGGACCGACTCCCGGCCCAGGGTTGACCTTCTGCTCGACGCCATCGAGTCGGTGCGCAGGCGGCCCAGGCGTTGGCGCTGGCGGATCGAACCGCACGCCTTGTGCACCAAGCGCTCCCATCGGGATGCCAGTCGTCGTCGGTACGGCCGTTGCAGGCACGTCTTCGACGCTGTTTGTGCAGGCAAATCCAGCCAACATGACGAAGGCTATCAACGAGAATCGCGCTGGAACGACCGACCAGAGGCAACGTCGCACGCAGGTACGCATAGCATGACCTTGGCCTCATGCGTCGCTACGCGTTAGGTTTCGTCGCCGTGGAGATGAACGAAACGAGCGAACGACTGAGGCACCTTTGCGAGCGCGCGCGTCTTGCAGCGCGAGTGCTTGCGCGTGCCACACGTGCGCAGAAGGATCGCGCCCTCGTCGCGATCGCCGAACGACTCGATGCCGCAGCCATCGAAGGATCGCCTTTGCGTCTCGCGAACGCAGAAGATGTCGCGACCGCACGAGACGCAGGTTTGTCCGAGGCCCTCGTCGATCGTCTCGTGCTCGATCCACCGCGCATCGCCGCCATTTGCGCAGCCGTGCGCGAGATCGTTTCGTTCGATGACCCGGTTGGCGAAGTGCTCGGGATGAAGCAACGCCCGAACGGCATCGAGGTCGGGCAAGTGCGCATCCCGCTCGGGGTGATCGCAATGATTTACGAAGCGCGTCCGAACGTGACGGTGGACTCGGCGGCGCTGTGTTTGAAGAGCGGCAACGCGACACTGCTGCGCGGAGGCAAAGAGGCTGCGCGATCGAATGCGGTGCTGGGCGAAATCGTGCGGGCCGCGATTGTATCGGCAGGTTTGCCCGAGGACGCGGTCATCATCATCCCACCTGCCGATCGTGAAGAGATCAAGACGCTCGTCGGTTTGTCCGGGATGATCGACTTGGTGATCCCGCGAGGCGGCGAAGGGCTCATCAAGTTCGTCACGGAACATGCCCGCGTACCAGTGATCCAACATTACAAGGGTGTTTGTCATCTCTACGTGGACGAACATGCCGATCTGGGCATGGCACTGCGCCTCGTGGAAAACAGCAAGCTCAGTCGTCCCGGCGTGTGCAACGCGCTCGAATGCGTGCTCGTGGATCAACATGCAGCGCTGACTTTTTTGCCTCAGCTCAATCGTTTGACCTCCAAGGGTTTGGAGTTACGAGGCGACGAAACGACGCGGGCGGTGGTGCCTTCGATCGCGCCAGCCGCGCCTGATGATTTCGGTCGGGAGTTTCTCGAACCGATTCTGGCCGTGAAGGTCGTGGCTTCTTTCGAGGAGGCCATCGCACACATCGATCGTTACGGTTCGGGGCACACCGAAGCGATCTGCACCCAGGATTATGGGCGGGCGCGGCGGTTTTTGCGCGAGGTTGATGCGAGCTGCGTGCTCGTGAATGCCTCGACGCGTTTCAACGATGGCGGTCAACTTGGTCTCGGAGCCGAAATCGGGATCTCGACGACGAAGTTGCACGCTTACGGTCCCATGGGATTGGAAAGCCTCACGGCACGCAAGTGGATCGTGTTCGGAGACGGACAAACCCGATAAATGTTTCGCCCCGGGTTTGTCGGGGCAGCGAGGTACGCATTGGTCACGAAAAAGCGGTCGGATGAACGGCAAGCGCCTGCTCCGGCAAAACGCACGACAACGAAGAGCAGCAAGACGGAAGCCGCGCCGAAGAAACGAGCCGCACCGCGCGCGGTGGAGACGGCAGTCGCTGCCGCGAGCAAGAAGGCTGCGCGGCCGAAGCTGCGCGCATCGTATGCGGAAGGAAAGCGCGTAACGGCGACGAAGACGCCGACGACGACGCGTCGTCCGACGATCGCGCGAGCCAAGGGGCCAGGACTGGCTCGTGGGCCCGCCGTTCGCAAAGCACCGCTCGCGACACCCAAGCGTGAAAAGCCGCGCAAAGCAGCTCCAGAGACGCCGAGCGCTGCGCGACAATTGGCGCTCGACATCGTCGCCGGAGGTCTCGAGAAGAAGGCGCTCAACTGCGAAGTCATCGATGTGCGCGGACGCGTCGATTACGCAGACTTCCTGGTGATCATGACCGGTCGCAGCGATCGGCATGTCGCGTCGATTGCACACGGCGTCCAAGAAGAGCTGAGCAAGAAGAAGATCACGCCGATCTCGGTCGAAGGCATGACGTCTTCCACGTGGATATTGATCGACTACGCCGATGTCGTGGTGCACGTCTTCCAAGAAGATGCGCGGCAATTGTACGACATCGAAGGACTTTGGATGGACGCAGGCCGGGTGGCCGTCGCTAATGAGCCTGGACAAACTCGTCCCGCCGTTGCAGCTCCTGCCGAGGACGCTGATGCTGAGGACGAGGACGAAGTCGACGAAGATGAAGCGGTCGACGCAGATGAAGACGACGCTGACGATGACGAAGAGGACGAAGACGTCGACGAGGAAGACGACGACGAGTCCGACGGCGACTGAGTCATGCGCATTCTTGTCGTCGCTGTCGGTCGCGTGAAGGACAAGCCTTTGCGGGCCGCCATCGACGAGTATCTCGGGCGAGTTCGGCGCGTGATGCCTTGTGACGAAGTGGAGCTGGACGACGCGCCGGCAGCACGTTTAGTCGAGAAGTTCGCTCAAAAAACCCAAGGGGCTACGACCATCGCGATGGAAGTTCACGGTCGCATGATCGATAGCCCCACGTTTGCGCGCGAGGTCGAACGAGCTGGATCGCGCGGCAAAGGCACGGTTGCGTTTCTGATCGGCGGAGCGGACGGGATTCCGCCTTCGATTTCGCAAGCCGCTCACGATCGGTGGAGCTTGTCGACGCTGACGTTTCCGCACCGTCTCGCGAGGTTGGTCCTGGTCGAACAAATCTACCGCGCGATGACGATTCTACGCAACGAGCCGTACGCGCATTAGGCCCCCCGGACCCGGCAACGCCCCTACGCCTTGCCCTTGTCCTTCTCTTTCGATCGCTTGTACGCCTCACGCTGCTCCGGCGTCGGCGGCTTGCCGAAGACGAACGCTAAACCAATCGACACCACGTACAGCCCGATCATCGGCACTGCCATCACGATCTGACTGGTCATGTCCGGCGGCGTGAACACCGCGGCAAACACGAACGCCAGCAGGACAAACCATCGGCCAAACCGTATGAGGTGCAAGTAATTGACGATCCCGGCGATCGACAAGAAGAGCAAGAACAACGGCAGCTCGAACACGATGCCGAAGGCCAAAAGAAGCTGCAAACAGAAGTCGATGTATTCGCCCATCATGACCGTCGGGACGATCGAGATGCCGCCTTGTCCGAGTGGCCCAGACAAACTCAAGAAGTAGTTGAACGTGATCGGAAACGCGATCGAGTACGCAAAGCCTCCACCACCAACGAACAGCAGCGTCGACAACACGACGAAGGGGATGACGAACTTCTTTTCGCGTGCGTACAACCCCGGCGCGACGAACGACCACAACTGGTAAAAAATGATCGGCGCCGCGAACGTGAGACCCGCGACCATCGACAGTTTGATGTAGGCGATGACCGCTCCACCCGGCGAGCTGAAGTGCATCGTGCCTTCGCCCGCGAGCCCGTTGACCTTCCAAGCTTTTTGGAAGGGAATGGTCAGCAGGTTGAGCAACTCCGGAGCCCACGCAAACGCTCCGAACGCCCCAACGATGAGCGTGATCATGGCGACCGTAACGCGCTTGCGAAGCTCATCAAGGTGCTCCCAAAACGTCATGGGAGAGCCGCCATCTTCCTCATCGGGTGACTGCGCCGCGTTGGCCGCAGATGCACCACCCTTCGCTGTCGGAGCGCTCATATCAAGTCAGACCCTCCCGACGTCGAGCCATTCGTTGGTGCTCCAAACGTCATCGGATCGGACGTTGCTACGGCGCCGTAAGGTGCTGCGTCGTCAGGCAAAGCGCCGTACGAATCACACCCCACGAGCGGATACTCACGCTCGCGAGAAACCTTTCCCTCAGATGCCTTCTCGGTGATCGTCACCGGCATGGTCGGCGCGACGGGTAGTTCCGTAATGACCGGAATAGCCGTCAGCGCAGGCTTCGATTCAGCCGCTGGCGTGAGGCCCGACGTTGCCGCAGGTCGCGACGAACGAGCGGGCGGTACGACGGGTCCAGGTGGCGCGTTCGCCATCTTCTCGAGCCCGTCGAGCACGTTGATGTTCGACAGTGACCGGATTTCTTGGATGCTGCGCTCGATGCCTTCCTCGCGCATGAGCTGATCGATGCCGCTTTGTGCGCGCAGATCAGTGCTCATACGGCGGATACGCGATACCCACTGACCAGCCGTGCGCATCATGCTCGGCAATTGACGTGGTCCAACCACGACGATGGCCACGATGATGAGCACGAAGATTTCGCCGAAACTGAGCCCGGACACGCGACGAAACTAGCGCGCTACGCTTTCCGGATCCACCGCCGGACGCCTTCGTCGTTCTTTCGCCAGCGGGCGGGCGAGTTGCCCACATGCGGCACCCACGTCTCCACCACCGGAATAGCGGACGATCGCGCCCACTCCACGGCTCAGCAGCGCCGCCTTGAACGCGTCGAGGCGACTCGATGGCGAAAAAGGATCCGCTTGACCTGCCTCAGCGATGGAATTGTACGGAATCAAGCTGAGCCTCGGGCGAACACCGTTCTTCTCCGCAAAAGACCGATACACCTCCGCCAGCGCGATCGCGTCCTCGTCCGAATCGTTCTCGTTGGCCAGCAAAGTGTACGCAAACATCGGCGAGCGGCCCGTCGCGCGTGCATGTTCGCCCGCTGCTTCGAGCACCTCTGCGAGCGGATGCGCGTTCTCGATCGGCATGAGCGATTTCCGCTTCTGAGGCCGCGCAGAGCCCAGCGAAAGCCCCAAGCGCACGGCCGGCACTTCTTTCAAAAGTACACGAATCCCCGTGGGCAAACCCGACGTGCACACCGTGATGTTGCGCATGTCGATTGCCATCGCACATGGCTCGTTCATCACCCGAATCGCCGTGATCACCCGCTCGATGTTCGCCATCGGCTCGCCCATGCCTTGAAACAACACGCCATGCGTACGCGGTTTGATGCCCGCATCCACCAAATGTTGCGGAGGATCGGTCTGCAGATCCGTGCGAACTCGACGTACTTGCTCGACGATTTCCCACGTTTCGAGGTTGCGCCCGAGACCCATGCGACCTGTCGCGCAGAACGCACACGCCAGCGCGCAACCAACTTGCGAAGACACGCAGATCGAAAAACGCCCCGGTTCCTCGAGCGGAATGCGCACCGTCTCGATGATCGATCCATCCGACAAACGGAACGCGTACTTGACAAACGGATCCTGCAAACTCGCCGATCGCATCTCTAGATCGATGGTCGGCACATGCCCCGCCGCCTTCGCTGCATCGAGCGCCACGCGGCGAATCGTCGCGGGCGAACGGTCAGGCAAACCTCCCGTGCGATGCACGATCGATACGATGCGGCGCGCATCCACAATGTCGATGTTGCAAACCCGCACGAGCTCGTCCGGGAGAGTGGCTTGAAGGGCAATGGGGGCAGGCACGGGTGAAACGTTCTTAGCGGAAGCCGCGTTCCGAATCGAGCATCCCATCATGCTTGGCTCTTCCACGGTTGGCCGGGGCGAACTACCGTCGAACTCGCATGCTCCTTCGTCGTGCCCTGGCTCTCGCTGCTGTCGTGTTCACTTGCGTCGCCGCGCCCGCTCGCTCTGCACACGCTTCGCCCGAAGACGTCTTCGGATTTGGACCGCGCACAATGGCGATGGGCGGGACTGGCGCATCACTCGGACGCGGATTCGAGTCGGTTTGGGGCAACCCCGCGCTGCTCAGCACCACGCACCATCGCGAGCTGAACGTTGGATTTTTGGGCGCGAACTTCGATCTGCGGGCACCCGATCGACTCAACTACGGCAGGCTCGCGGGCAGCTTCATCGGAGCCGTGTTGCCCGTGCCTTTCGCAGGTGTGCTCAAAGATCGCGTCACCTTGGGGCTCGGATTCTTCACCCCGTTCGATCTGATCGTACGAGGTCGAATCTTGTACCCCGAAACGCCGCAGTTCTTGGTCGCAGATCGTACAGCATCGGTCGCAGTTCAACTCGCGCTCGGCATCGATCTCGGGCGCGGAATTCGTATCGGTGGCGGGTTCGCTGCGCTAGCGGCTCTGACCGGCGCGGTGCAAGTCGCAACCGATGCCTCGGGGCGAATTGGTACGGTCGTCGAAGATACCCTCGTCGCCGCGTACGGACCGATCCTCGGAGCATCGTACGAACGTGGAGCGTATCGAGCGGGCCTCACGTTTCGCGGTGAGCTGGCGGGTCGCTTCAACGTCGTGATCAACGTGAAGGACCTCGGGCAGATCGTCGTTCCGCCGCTGAACATCTCGGGCCTCGCGCAATACGATCCGATGCAGATCGCTCTCGAAGTCGCGCGCTACAAAGGCCGATGGAAATTAGTTGCTGGTGCAACGTTCAAACACTGGAGCGCGTATCCCGGGCCGGCTGAAGCCACGGTGCGTTGTCCCGACATCGATCCCGATACCGGCGAGCCCGCAACCGAGCCTTGTGGAGCGCTCGTTCCTGTGCCGGTCGGCTTCGCGGACACGATCGTCCCCCGCATCGGTGTGGAGCGCGTC
>CAZETM010000303.1:0-10325 GCA_964514885.1 uncultured Polyangium sp.
GTCGGGTTTGGTGCGGCGCAGGACGGGTTGTTTACGTCGACTTATGCGCAGCCCGTGGGGCGTCTGAAGTGGCAGCTCACCGAGGACATGCTGATCGGAAGGCTCACCTACGAACGCATCCAAGACTCGGATGGCAAGAAGGGTGTTGGTCCTTCGACGAACCAAGGCATCATCGTCGTTGCGTACCCCATCCAGTCGCACTTCGACATTCGCTACGAGTACAACCCGACGACGGGCGAAGAACTCAACATCCTCACGGAGAACAATGCGGATCGGCCGTGGAACGAGCGCGAGTACATGCGCGTCGACTGGAGCAAGAACCTCAACGTCGACTCGTACGACTTCGACACGCTCTCGCTGCTTGGTCTGTACGGCGGCGTCGAATACGAGTCGATGAGCTACTACGTCAACGATCCGAACGATCCTGACGCTCCGCATTTCGATCCCGAGACGGGCTACTTCGACATCACGAACAAGGCGTTTGCTCGTCCGAAGATGATCGACCTCAGCCATTTCGGTTGGGGCATCGACAAGTTCCCCGCCTGCTATCTCGACAACGACTTCATGGGTGGCTCGGCTCCGTCGGGTAACTGCAACCCGGTCGAGTTGACCATTCGTCAGTCGTTCCGTCGCGTCGTCGATCGTGACTACGAACCCGTCAACTGGGACGGCAAGCGCTTCACGGCGTTCGGCGCGTTTTACGTGGAACGCTCTGGCTATGCCCGCAACTACGGCATGAGCGACGACAAGTGGTACCGCTTCATCAATCGCTACAACATCTGGGAGCGCAGCCACTACTACGACGATCCCAAGGGCATGACCGGCGCGGTCGAGTGTTACGTTCCCGGAAAAACCCTCTCCGGTGACGATCCGCATCGCGACGCCGATGCCAATGGCACCGAGGACGAGTGCGAAGAAGTCACGCAGAAGACGGGCGTTACCGGCTCACGCTGCGACGAGTTCAAGCAGAAGTGCACCTTGCCCTATCGCTTGCGTAAGGAAGTTCCTCAGGCTTGGTACTACACCGAGACGTCCGACCCCGATTACTTCGATGGCAGCAACTGGGCCACGAACGAGTGGGACGTGGCGATGCGTCAAGCCGTCATGGCTTCGCGCAATGCCGAGTGCAAAGCAGCCATCACCTTCGTCGATCCGGATAAGGACCCTGTTGCCGCTGCCGCCGCTGCCGCCGCGGCGGCAGCGTGCGATACCCAATTCCCGATGTACAAGGGCCAGATGGACGACAACTGGGACCTCATCCAGCTCGCGAGAGAGGTCGATTCGTGTCGTTCCGGCGAAGCCTACAAGGGCCAGAATTGCGATTCGCTTGCCGATCAGCTCGGCAAGGAGCGCAAGGTGGATCCAGGCGTCATCGCGATCGCGATGATGCCCGAGATGATCGTGCTCTGTCACAGCCCGGTGAATGAGACGGACAACAAGGCATGCGGTCCCATCGGCCGATCGGTGCGCATGGGCGATCTGCGTTATCACCAGATCAACGTCATCGGCACTCCGCAGACGCCTTCGCCGTGGGGCATCATGACCGACTCGGACGACCCGCTCACTGGCGAGAAGATCGCTGCGAGCGCCAACGTTTGGTCGCATGTGACGGACCTGTGGAGCCAGGGCATCGTCGATCAGATGCGGTACTTGAACGGTGAGCTTTCTACGGAGGAAGTCACCGATGGTACGTACGTGAAGGATTGGGCCATCGCGGCCGAGGTTGCAGGTGGCTCGGGCATTCTGCCTCCAATGTCGAAGGAGCAGATTGATCGTCGTACTCTCGGCGCTCTTGGCGTGATGCCGGAGCACATGCACGAAGTAGGCGGTCCAGGCTCGATCGTTGCGAACCCCCAGTATGCCGAGATGCTTCACACGATGAAGCAATCGGCGCGCGACATTAGTGCCGATGCGCTCGCTCCGACCACGAATCGTGCGACCTACGAAGCACGTCGTAACCTCGTTGCAGGCACGCCTGTCGAAGCCGAGCTGACGTCGGTTCCGATGCAGCAGCTCTCCGGCATGGACAAGCTGCCGCTCAACGACGCCGTGATGAACTTCGCGTCGCCGCTGCGTGGCAATCATCCGCGCATGCACAGCGACATCAAGCGCATGAAAGAACTCGCGCTCGCCGATCGTGGCATGTGCGAGCTCGAGATGAGCTTCCCGTCTCCGGTGTCGCTCACCGCGCTCGATCGCGTCGTGAAGGACAAGTTCAAGGACGTCGTCAATCCGCGCACGGGCAAACCGTACGGCGTGTTTGCCGATCCGACCGCGAACACCAAGCAGGATCAGCTCGATCGTGCCGAGGCCGTTCGCAAGTTCCTCGCCCAGCGCGCGCACTACTCCGTCATGTCCCACGAAATGGGTCACTCGATCGCGCTTCGCCACAACTTCGTCAGCTCGTCCGATGCTTGGGGCTTCCGCCCGCAGTATTGGCAGCTCCGTACGAAGAACGGCAAGGTCAACACGGCTTGTACGGACCTCAAGACCGAAGCGCAGTCAGAGGCCTGTGTCGGTCCGCGTTACTGGGACGTGACCACGAAGAACGAGCGTGAGCAGCTCATCAACATGTTCACGCATCAGTCGGCGATGGAGTACGCCGGCGAAGCCACGCAGGACTTCATTGGTTTGTCCGCGTATGACTTCGCTGCGACGCGTATGTTCTACGGACAAACCGTCGCGGTGCATTCCGACACCGAGACGGACAGGTACAACTCCAACCGCCCGCTAGGTCGCGCAGCGCTCGACAAGATGGACGGCTTCGGCGGCATCATCGGCTACCAGTACACGTCGAACGGCAACACCGGCATTCACTACTCGCAGCTCCAGAGGAGCTGGAAGCTCATCGATCCCGATTCCTGCACGACGCTCTCCGCAGAAGAAGTGCAACGTCGCAGGCCTGCCACGTGGAACGATGCGCGTGATGGCAAGTGGGATCCGCTGCTCGATGGTCTCATCGTGCAGGTCGAAGGCGAGTACTCCACCTGCAAACAGGCCAAGGTCGACTACGTGCCTTGGCAGCAGTTGAAGGACAATGGAACGGGTTTCAACACTCGTTACAGCGCTGTCGATCCGCGGGCTCGTACCCGCGTTCCCTACGGCTTCGCCACGGACCGCTGGGCCGACCTCGGCAACCTCTCCGTCTATCGTCACGACAACGGCGCGGATCCGTACGAGCTGTTCAACTTCTTCATTGGCCAGCAAGAAGTCGGACACATCTTCGACAACTACCGCCGCAATCGTCAGAGCTTCAGCGTTCGGTCATCCGCGATGCGCACGTTCTCTCGCTACAACGAGAAGATGCGCGACGGTGCCAAGGGCCTCGGCTTGCTCGTGAACGTCTACCGCGACTTCTTGCTCGAAATCGGACTCGATTTCGATAGCGAGTGGCCTGGAATCGCGAAGAGCCAATTCCAAGAGAACATCCTCGCCTCCGGCCTGGCGTTCGATCACTTCGTCCGCCAAGTCGCTCGCCCGCAATCGGGTGCGCACTACAAGTGTGAAGGTGGCTTGTTGTGCTCCTTTGATGATTCCTACACGAATCTCAACCCCGCCACGGCTACGGCCCTCAACGTGCCCCTCGGCGTGAGTGGCTACATCTCGGACACGAATGGTGGTCCTGCTTCGATCGGCATCGGTGGTCGCTGGCTTGAAAACCGCCTCGCGGACGACAAGGGCAACGACTACGACTCCGAGTACACGATCAATGCCGGCTCGTATTACGACAAGGCCTACGCCGGCATCCTGATGACCGAGTCCGTCGACAACTTCATCAGCGCTTCTCGGGGGGACTTCCTCGATGCGCGCTACCGCTCCGTGTCGATGGCGGACCTGTTCCCCGATGGCTACCGTCGCTGGTTGGCGACCAACCTAACCGGTGACAATCAGCTCAAGGCCGCGTGGGTCAAAGCTGATGTCTCGGGCAATCCGATCACCGATGCGCAGAAGTTCCCCACCTCGCCCATCGGCTGGACGTCGTGGTGGCCTGCTGAAGGTCCGCAAGTCTGCTTCCCCGGCGACAACACCACCGTGTGCTCCGCCGTCGGTTGGGACAACGTGCCCTTCGAGGCCCAGGCCGTGAACATGGACACCCTCGTCCCCATCGATCCTCAGGTCGGTTGGGAACAGCAGAAGTTCCTCATCGCCTGGACGATGAACTACCTGCCCGAGAACGCGCAGCAGACGTGGATCAACATGCTCCGCATCTGGGAAATCGGTCAAGACGACAACCCCAACTTCGCTGGGCGCATCGAGTTCCACGATCCCATGGGCAAGTCGTACGTCGCCAAAACGTTCGGCACCGAGGTCTTCTTCACCGACTCCAAGTGGGAGAAGACGGTTCAACGCGGCATCTCTGCTCGCGTGCTCCAGTACGCCAACGAGCTGCTCCAAGCTGCGTACGTGACCGACGAAGTCGACTACAACACCGACGGCAAAGTCGACTGGTACATGGCCAAGCTCAACGTCGACACCGGCCTGCCGCTCGTGAAGTACGACCCGACGATCGATACGTCGGTCACGACCTGCACGGCGCAGAACAACACCGGTTGTACCTGCTCGTCCAACCGCGCATGTGTGAAGCTCTCGCGTTACGTCGAGGTCCCCTTCTTCATGCGTCAGGCGCTCAACGCCTACGGTCTCGCAGATCCCAAGGTCAAGGGCATCTACGACTGATCGGGTAATCGTACGATCGTAAACGGCCGCGGGGCGCAAACCCCGTGGCCGTTTTTCTTTTGTGGTCCAATCGTTTGACGTCAAACCATTGGTGCTCAAACGAAGCGGCGTTCGTTACGACGAACTGCTCACGCTTTGCGCAAGTAACCGTTGCCCAATAGCTTCAGCACCATCTGCGCCGTCTGCAGATCCGTCGCTTGGCTCTTGTTGAACACCTCGAGCAGTACGCCGTGATTATGGGCGAGCTGAAAAACGTCCAGCTCGTCCGGCGAAAGGTTGCGCACTCGAGGCTCGAGCGGGTTTGGCACGACAAGCTTGGTTTCGGGCGCAGGCAGTTTGCGTTGCAGCTCGTTCATCTCGTCGAGCTGACGCAACCCCTCCATCAGCAGCTCTTGCACTGACAGATTGATCGTCACCGTGATCGTTCGTTCGTCCGGTGGCTCGAAGTCGAACGTTCCACGCGACCAACCCAGCATGCGAATGGCTGCCTTGAGCGGCGGGAGATCGTCGTCGTTGATCTCGGCGAACGTGATCATCCCGCGGTGCATGATCAGGCGACCGACATCTTGTTCTGCCGTGATCACCAGCACGCCGCTCTTCTTCGACGTGCCGAGGAGCTGCAACAGATCGGGCAGGGGGATCTCTTCGATCTGACCCGACATCGATTTGGCCGGACCGCGTTGCGGCGCCATTGAAGGCTTGGGCGTCATCATGCGACGCTTGGACGTGGGGGCTTGTTCGCCCGGAACGACCTTCAAGATGCTCGTGCCAATGAGCACGCGATCGCCTTCTTTGAGCGTCGAACGCTGGATCTTCTCGCCGTTGACGAACGTGCCGTTGGTCGATCCGAGGTCTTCGACGGCGACTTCCGAATCCGAAATGACGAAGCGCGCATGCCGTCGCGAGACCATCTCCTCGACCAGCACAATGGCGACGTCGCTCGCACGGCCCACGACGATTTCGTTCGTGTCCTGGAGCGGCACTTCGCTGCCCTGGTACTTACCGGAGATGAAGCGAAGGACGAGCTTCGACGGAGACGTCATGAGCGAGCTTCGTTCCATGAAGGTGCGCCGGCCGAGAAACTTCGAGCCGCCGCACGAGATCCAACATTGTGCATGGTCACCGGCTTGGGGTCACCCGACAATAAACTCAAGGACATCGAACGCCTTACACGATGCGTGCCAATCGACGTTATCGACTTTGTAGAACGCTCAGGAGGCTTTCTGCCATTCAGAATGCGTTGTGGCCTGTGAGCGCTTGGCCGAGGATCAATGTGTGAACCTCGTCTGTTCCTTCGTACGTGTAGACGCTTTCGAGGTTGAGGGCGTGTCGGATGATCGGGTAATCGAGCAGAATTCCGTTGCCACCTAGCAGCCCACGTGCAGTGCGCGCGGCTCGTAGTGCCAGTCCCACGTTGTTCTTTTTGCACATCGATACTTGCACCGGTGAAATGCCACTTTGGTCCTTCATCCGTCCGAAGTGCAGCGCCATGATCTGGCCTTTGGAGATCTCCATGGCGATTTCGACGAGCTGTTCTTGTACGAGCTGTTTGGCGGCGATGGGTTTTCCGAACGCTACGCGCTCGCGACAATACGACACTGCGGACTCGTAACAGGCTCGCGCAGCGCCGAGCGCGCCCCAGGCGATTCCGAACCGAGCTTGCGTGAGGCAGGCCAACGGGCCTTTGAGCCCCTCGACGCTGGGCAGCATATTTTCCGCTGGAACGCGGACCTCGTTCAACACGATCTCGCCGGTGGGGCTTGCACGAAGGCTCATTTTGCCGTGCACCGTGGGCGTCTCGAATCCCTTCATTCCGCGCTCGACAATGAACCCACGAATCGTCGACGCGTCACCATCGTCGACTTTCGCCCAGACCACGGCCAAGTGTGCGATCGGAGCGCTCGTGATCCACATCTTGGTGCCGGTGAGCACGTAGGAATCACCGTCGCGTTTTGCGCGCGTTTTCATCGCTCCGGGGTCGCTTCCTGCATCGGGCTCGGTCAAGCCAAAGCAACCGATGAACTCGCCTGCGGCCATTTTCGGCAAATACTTGTTCTTTTGATCTTCGGAGCCGAACTTCCAAATCGGAAACATGGCCAGCGACCCTTGAACGCTAGCGAAACTGCGCAAACCGCTGTCTCCGTACTCCAGCTCCGCGAGCGCCAAGCCGTACGAAACTGCATTCATGCCCGCGCAGCCGTAACCCTGTAGCGACGCGCCGAGCAGTCCCATCTGGGCGATCTCGGGGATGAGGTCCGTGGCGAATTCCTCTTTGGCGAAGAGTTCGGCGGCTCGGGGCAAGTACCGTTCGCGCACGAATCGTCGCACGCTGTCGCGGATCATCCGCTCCTCTTCGGTGAGGTGCGTATCGAGGGAGATCAGCGCATCGAGCGAGAGCGGCTCAGGAATGTTTCGCATGATGGGTGGCCGTGTTTAACGTGAAAACGGCTGGCGGGAAAGGGGCGCGGCGGAAGAACCTTCACGGATGTGTGTAGACGATCGTTCCTGCACGTAGCGAAAGACTCGCGTGCCATTCCTTCGGGACGTCGGGGGTGGTCCAATCGAAGAGCCATGCGGCATCTCGTGGCGCGAGGTTTACGCACCCGTGACTCCGGGGCGTGCCAAAGTCATCGTGCCAATAAGCTGCGTGAAGCGCGTAACCTTCGGTGAAGTATTGGACGAAGGGAACGTCGCGCAGGTCGAATTCGTCGCCCACATCGTCACCGTCCATGGTGATGCTGACGTGTTTGGTGTGAATGCGGAAAACGCCTTGAATCGTCGAATGCGTCTTTTTTGGATCTCCGAGGCCATCGGCGCCGGAGCTGACGAGGGTCACGTAAACGGGTTTGGTGCCTTCATAAGCGACGAGGCTTTGTTTCAGAATGGATATATCAATCCATTTTTGCCCCGCCAAAGCCCAAGAAGGTGGTTTGTCCATGCTATCGATCCGCGTGACTTGGTCTTCCCGGACGAACGTTCCGTGCCGAGTTTCCAAAAAGTTGACGCCGCCTGTGCGTATGGTTTTTCCTGACAAGGGCACGCCTGCGCGGAAGCCGAGTTTGTCTTCGGGAACGATCGCGCCTTGGGCATTTTTGATGTAATGCGTGGCGTGTTTGCTGCGTACGAAAGCGACGGGCAAAGGAATCTCGTCGGAGAGCTGCACACCTACGAAAGCGCTGGTGCGTACGATACGAGTGCGATCGACGGGAATGACCGCAAGCTCCGTGGTCAAACCATAACGACGCTCGTCGTGGTCGAAGGTGGAGAGCAGGGCAAACCCGGATCGACCTTTCGCTCGTCCGGCGAGCAATGCATCTTTGGAGCGCACGACGCCGGCGAGGACGGGTGCGGGCAGGCCATAAAGCAAAGCACCGGGCGTGGGATCGGCGTCCGGAGGAGCAACGAATGCGGGATCGAGTGAGGTTTGGGCGACTTTGCGTAAATGACTTTTCAGTTCGGGCTCGATGTCCGCGAGATCTTTTTCATTGGGCAAACGAGCATAAAGAGGCGGCGGCGGATTGCGGGACATGACATACGTGTAGGGCAAACCATCACCGCGGACGGGCCTTTTGGCAGCGGCTTCTACGACGGGGTGATGCACATCGAGCGTGGCGTACGTCCCGACGCACACGAATCCACGAGGCTCGACGGCGTACCAACCTTCGGGGCAATGGGCGCGGCTCTTTGGTTTTTCTTTGCGTTGGACGGTGGCGCCGGCACGTAAATACCCAATGCGCTGGCTTTTCCAACGGGGCTCGGCATAGATCCACGTTTCTTTGGCCATGCTTGCCAGCTCGAGGATTTCGGGCGCTGGGGTTTTAGGCGATTGTTTTTTATCGGTTTCTTGGGGCGCTTCTTCGACGGGTTCGGGCTCGGTTTGGGCCAATGTTTCGTCGGTAGGGGCGGCGGGATCCGGGGGCAATTCGGGGGCAGCGACCGTGGACGGCTCGGGCGGAGGCTCAGGAATTGCGGGCGTCTTCTTTTCGTCGGCAATGGGCGCGGCTGCGGCTATTTGTACGGGCGTGCGAGGCAATTCGGTCGGCACTGGGGCTGCGACGGGCACGGGTTTCGCGGCTGCTAGATCGGGCGCGGGGCGCACTGCTTCGGGCTCGAGCAATGGACAGCCGATCGACAGGGTCGTGATGCCCAGGGTGGCGAGAAAGGATCCGACGCGCATAAACGCGCGGTATCAGAGGTGGCGGGCGGGGGCCAAATTTTCTGCGAGCGTGTTGAACAGGCTGCTGCGCGAACCGGTGCTTCGGTCGGCCTCACTCAGCGTACTGAAGTACGCCTCGTATCGGCCTTCCTAGCCCCGATTCGCTCGCAACGCCTGTTCAACACGCTCGTCACGGCTCGTCGTCGTCTTCGTCGCCTTCGAGCAGCCCGCGTACGGAGAGACGAACCGCTTCGAACGGTTCGGCTGCAATGCGTTCCTCGCCGGTGGCCGATTGCACGATGAGATAGCCCTTGTCGGTCCATCGATGAACGACGAGCGTTTCGGCAATGGGATCGAGCAGCCAATAATGCGGTACGCCGCAGCGCTGGTAGGTCCGCATTTTCCAAACGACATCGTTTTGCGTATTCGACGGCGAAAGGATTTCGCAAACCCAATCTGGCCGCAGAGTTACGGGAAATTCGGTCGGCATTTCAGGCATTCGCTCTCGCCGCCAGCCGGTGACGTCTGGACGGTAGACTTCCTGATCCTCGAAGCGAACTTCCGTTTCGCTGACGAACCACCACCCGCCGGGGAAGCGACCGCCTGGGCGTCGGTGGTACCGGCTGCGTAGACGTTCAGCGAGTCCACTTTGCGCGGCTCCATGTCGAAAGCTTGGTGCTGCCCTGCGGATGAGCTCTCCGCCGATGATTTCGTGAAACCGCTCGGTCTCCGGAATGGCCATGAGATCCTTGATCGTGGCGGGGGGCAGGTTCAACGCGACGGACATGCACGCAGATTACTCGTTCAAGAGCTAGGCGCCAACCTATCTTTGGGGGTTCGTCCGAGTGAAATCATGGTGAGCAGCCATTGAAGCGTCCAGCAAGTTCATGTGATCGACGAGTTCGAGGGGATGCTGCTCGTAGACACGGGTGATGTTCGTCTCGGCTCACGTCGGTCACTTTTGAAAACGATACGACGCAGAAAACTTGACTTCCGCCCAAGACTGCGTTTCGTTGCGCGCCATGCGTCAGGACATTCAGACTCGCAGCGGGATCATCGTCCTTGCTGCGCTGGTGGGTTCGAGTTTCATTGGTTGTGGCAAGGGGGAGGAGGCGAAGGGCGGCGCGCCTGCGGGTAGTGCAGGGCAGCCCGCGGCATCTGCATCCGGGGCTGCGGCAGCTCCGGCGGCCGGGGGCGCGGTTGGTGCAGTGACCAATGCTCCGTCGACGCCGAAGTCGGCGGGCGGCATTCAAGTTGCCATCAAAGACTTTCAACTTTTCCATCCGTATTCGTCGGAACGCGCCATGCCGAGCGTTCGAGAGAATGGGACGTTCAGTACGCGCGAATCGAGCAGTGCCTACGGAATGAGCATCATCGTCGAGGCGACGAATGAAACGGGCGAAGTCCTGAATGGACCGTGGTTTGACGGATCGCTACATTTCGTCAATGGTGATCGCGAAGTCGATTGCAAGTTCACGCCCGACGGCATTGG
>CAZETM010000304.1:0-10269 GCA_964514885.1 uncultured Polyangium sp.
TTTCTCTTTTTTTTGTTTGTTCTCTAAACGGGTCCGGCGCTGCGCCCCAAGAGAACCTTGTCCGCTCAAACCCACTTTACTCCGAACCAAAGTCGAGGCATTTTGCCGGCATGGGCATCTTCGACCGGATGGGTAAGGTCATCTCGAGCAACGTCAACGCGCTCTTGGACAAGGCGGAGGATCCGAAAAAATCAGTCGATCTGATCGTCGAGGAAATGAAGGATCAGATCCGTGCGGCGCGCAAAGAGCTGGTCGAAGGTGTCGCGGCCGAAAAGGTTCTGCGCAAGAAGGTCGATGACCTCGATGCGGACGTGCAGAAGTGGGAACGCCGGGCCGAGCTAGCGCTGAAGGCCGAAGATGAAGCGCTCGCACGAGAAGCGCTGGTGCAGAAAAAGAAGATCGTCGCCGATCGTGATCGAGCGGAAGCGCTGCGTGCGGAGCAACGAGCGGCGTCGCTGAACATGAAGCGTGAGCTCGAGCGGATGGAAGCGAAGCAGAAGGAGCTCGAAGCGCGCAAGGGAACGATTGCGGCGCAGATCAAGCAAGCGAAAGCGGGCGGCGGCGCCGAGGGGCTCGGGGGAAAGAGCGGCGGGGGAGCATTCGCGGAATTCCGACGAATGGAAGACAAGATCGAAGGTCAAGTGGCGGAAGTCGCAGCCGCGCGTGAAGTCGACGAGGCGTTGCGAGATGGCAAGATGAGCGACATGGATCTCGAGTCGAAGTTCGCGCGTCTCGAAGGTGGCGGTGGAGGCGGGAAAGATGGCGGCAAGGGCGCAAGTCCAGAGATCGACGACGAGTTGGCAGCGCTGAAGAAAAAAGTCCGTATTGGGTAAACCGATTACCTGGCAATGACCGTGGGTTTGTCCTCGCCAGGAAGCCACGTTTCGGAAATCAGCAATGCCGGGATGGCCGAGTTTGCCCCTTTGTAACCAAACTCGACACCGGTCCATTCGATGAGCCGACGGTCACCTCGGCGTAATGGGAAAACCAGCTCTCCACCATCCGGAAAAGTCGACCATTCGTCAGGAATTTGATCCATCGCCATGGAAACGTCTTCGGGGTTTCCGCACCGCATTACGATTTGAGCAGTCGTCGTGCTGTCACAACGAATGCGAATCCATTCTCGAAGTCGGTAAGCTTTGCAAGACGCGCCTATACTGGATCCTGCGGATAAACTGACCTGAGACACGTCCTTCCATTCCTCTTTTTTCGGCTTCGGCGACTTCTCGTCGGGAAATGGTAACGCATCGAAAGCCGGCAATGGAGGAGGCGCTGCGTCGGCATCGGTATTCGCATCCGCGGAGCCAGCATCTTCGGAACCCGCATCCGTAGCAACGGGCGCTTGGGCGTCTTCGGCATTGGCACCAAGAACGAATAACGAGCCGGCAGCGAGCAGAAACATCGTCGCGGCAAGACGAATTCGATTGGTGTTCATAACGTCCTCATGAAGGCCACGAGCGCGGCACGTTCGG
Organism: uncultured Polyangium sp.; assembly: GCA_964514885.1. Taxonomy (GTDB): domain Bacteria; phylum Myxococcota_A; class Polyangia; order Polyangiales; family Polyangiaceae; genus Polyangium. Next base: position 1,473 of record CAZETM010000304.1, read on the forward strand.
GTTTCGTCAATTGTTTCGTATTGCCCATGCGGTCGTCGTTCAGATCGACGAGTTCTTCCAAGGTCGAGTATCGGCCATCATGCGCATAGGGCGCAGTGCCTCCGACAAACCGCAACGAAGGCGTTTTATAGCCCGCCTCGGGATCGGCGTCGAAGTCTTTCGGCGTCGGCAGCTTGGCGTAAATTGGATAGGGCGCTCGGTCGCTGTAATTCATTTCAGGCACGTGACAACCGGCGCATTTCGTATCCACGCGCATGAAGACTTCTTTGCCCTTCTTTTCTTCTTCGGTCAGTTCACCCGCACGCACCGGCGGAAGCACCAGACCTTGGCGCAAGAATGCTCGCAAGGCCATTGCGCGCTCGTGTAGCTCCTTGGCGTGATGCCCCCACGGAAAGGATCCCCAACGATGCAATCGGAAACCATTGGTCAACCGATGCGTCAGGTGCGGGCTTTCTCCGTGCCAGCCATAAGGCCCTTCGGCAATGAGACGCCCCGCGAGCATTGGAGTTTGGCGCGCAAAACCTCCACGTTGTTCTTCGTTGGGAGAGTCGGGGATATTTTCTTTGCCCGCGAAGAATCGACGCTCTTCGTCCCACAAGAAGGCTTCGTGCCATATGTGCCCATCGTCGCGACCTTCGGGATGACAACCCGCGCAGCCCATTCCGCCGCTCGTGACTTCATCCGTACCATTGTAGAAAACTTTTCGTCCCAGGGCAGCTTGTTCGGAGAGCGGATCTTCCGCAAGGCGAACCCACGGCCGAGGTCCATCGCTCTCGAGCGTCACCACGGCAATCGTCGCGGAGGCTCGGCAATGCACCCACGCGGTGTTTTCGTCCTGCGACAATGCAATGCCCGACGGCGCTGCACAACCATTCGATACTCCGTATTTGGGATCTTTATCCAGCGTCAGCGAATACGTGGTTTGCCGAAACATCGCTGGCTCGATGGTTTTCGCATAAAACGAAACAACATTGTCGCTGCCCTCGCCCACCACGAGCAAAGTATCGTTCTTTTTGCGATAAACGACGGCGCGAGGCTGTACGAACGGATTGGGATCGACACGCGGCACATCTCCGCCCGTCTCTTGGTTATCGATGATGAACGTCGCTTCCATCCCCGAAGCGCTGACCCGAGGTTTGTCCGTGCGCGGCGGACACAGCGGTGAATCGTCTGCCGTGAGCAAGACGTCGACGGAGGACGTACCGAGCCAAACCTGCGGCCCTTGTGCTCCGAGCGCATGACGCGGAACGAAGAGCTTCTTGCCATCGGGTGAAAGCGTCGCGGAGTACGCGAGCGAGGCATTGACTTTCACCAGCGGCGCAGTGCGTGAAGGCGCCGGTGGAAGTTTGACCGGACGCACCTTGGGCGCATCGGTATCGATGCCATCGATACGCGTCAGGTCCGCGCCAACGAGATGCGTCACGTACGCGGATTTGCCGCTCGGATGAACGACGACGGCACGAGGTTCGCGTGGCACGTCGATCGTCGCCTTCACTTTGCCCGACGCCAGATCCACGACGGACACTTTGTGCGTCCACGCAGATGTTATGAGCGCCAACGATTCATCTGGCGTGACGGTCACGCCCCACGCGTCTTGCGGCAGCTCGATACGTGCAGTCTGCACGAGGCCTTTCGCGGGATCAGGACGCATCACGAGCAGCAGGCCCGACCCCGTTGCAGATGCGGGCATCTTGACCTTGGGCTCGGGCGGTGGAGCTGCGGTTGCAGAACCGCTTGCGGACGGCGCTGGAGGGTCGCTTGGTGCGGTCTTGTCAGCCGCGGGCACTTCGGCGCCTTCGCTGCGGATCGTGACGAGCACTTTGTCACCGAGCACCAACACTTGTGCAGGTTGACCGGGCATCGCGATCTTCGTCGGCGTGTTGGCCACATCGAGCGGCAAGCCGACTCGAAGCACCTGACCACGATCTTCATCGGCGACATAGAGCGCTTCTTCGGTCAGCGCGCGAGCAATGGAGCCACCGAGAAGCGTTAGCGGTTTGGGTTTTTCCTTCACGGGTGAAACATCGGTGGCCGTCGTGCTTGGCTCAGCCGGCGATTGTTTCGACGTCGGTTTGGTTTGTCCGTCCCCGCCCTTGCACGCTGCGACGGCAGTTGCCACCACGAGCGTCAAGCTTCCTAGAAGCCGCATCGTTTTCCTCTTCCAGACGCACCGTATCGGTTCCGTAGCGCGACGAGAACGCTCAACTGGCGATCGATCATCCCGGGGGGTGGACAAATTGTTGCGTAGATTTTCGATCCAGATCCAACGGCATCAGGCGCTTGCCAAGAATACCCGACGCGGTAACATGCGCCGACTTTCGGGCTCGAATGATGTCTCAAACGCCGGAAAACACGCCAGATCCTTCACCTGATGACCCATCCACCCGGACCGATGTAGCGCCCGAGGTCGCGGCGCCAGAGGTTGCCGCACCGCACGAGGCGATCTCGCCAGCGGCATCGCAGGAGCCACCTGCGACCGAACCGATCGTGCGGCCGGGTTTGTCCGAAGTGGCATCGACGCCGGGTTTGTCCGATAGTTTGGCGGCGAAAGAACCACCTCGACCGGGCCGCGTGAAGGCGTTTTTTCAGCGAGTGGCCCCTGCTGCGCGTAGCGCGATGTTGATTTTGGCGCTCGGGGCTGCCATTTTCGTTTTCCTCTTCCAAGTCAATCAGCATTACCCGATCAAGCATTGGCTTTTCTGGACCTATGCGAAAAGCTGGGGGTATTGCGCCCTTTTTGCGCTCGCCGTAGCTAGCTCGGGGCACCTCGTCGTCAAGGCCATTGGCGGCAAGACGATACCTTTCGTCGAGCGGACGATTCTGTCGTTCGCGAGCGGGATCATTGTTTATTTTCTGGTGATGTTCGGCTGTGGGCTGCTCGGAATGTACAACCGAGTGTTCGCCGTCCTCTTGCCCATTGCAGTGTTCGTCCCGGGAGCGGTGTCTCTTTATCGGCATGTCCGGCGATCTGGGAGGCATTTTCGAGCGGCACGAGCGCGCACGCCATGGCGGCCATCACCGTGGTTCTACCCGATCATGATTTTTGGCCTGGCGGGCGTGGGATTGATTTACTTTGCGATTCTTTCCCCGCGCAACGTCGCGTACGACGCTTATTTTTATCACCTGGGATTGGCGCAACAATACGCCGTCGAAGGAGGCATTCACGCGTCTCGAGAGGCGTGGTTGCCGGCGGCCATTCCGCATTTGTCGAGCGTTTTGTACACGTGGGCGTTCATTTTGCCCGGCATGACCATGTTCGAGCGCGTGATCTGCGCGGCGCACTTGGAATTCGTGATATTTCTGATGACGCTCGCGAGCGTGCCGGTGCTCGTGCGCAAGCTGGTTCCCAAAGCCAAAGCGGGTCTTTCGTGGGCGGCAGTTTTCCTATTTCCGGGCCTACTCGTGTACGATTCCGCTCTGTCGGTCGCGGCCGATCACATCAATGCATTTTGGGCAATCCCGATTTATTTGATGCTGCTGCGGTCCTTGCGCTCGCTCGACGTAAGTCATTCGGGTGGTGTTTTTGCCGCCCGTAATTTCGCGCTATTGTCAGCATTTTTGGCAGGTGCCGTGCTGACGAAATATCAAGCAATGTATTTGGCGGCGTTTCCGACAATGGCCATTGCTGGAGCCGTCGTGTGGAATTTGGGCCGGGCGATCATTCGTCGTCGTGATCTGATTTGGCCGACGTTGCGCACGACTTTCGCGGCTCTTGGGACAGCGCTTGCCGTCGGGCTATTGCTCACCACGCCCCATTGGCTCAAGAACTTGATTTGGTACGGAGATCCATTTTTCCCGTACATGACGCGGTTCATTACGTCGCCGAAGTGGGTTCCCGACACATATGCGCTTTTCGAGGGATGGAACGAAACGCAGCACCGCAATTGGCGTCCGCAAGGAACGCTGGTGGAAAAGCTGAAGCAAACCGCGCAAGCCTTGGCGATGTTTTCGTTTCAGCCGCATGACTGGGCGAAATTCCACGGCAAACTTCCCGTCTTTGGATCGCTCTTTTCGCTGAGCTTGCTGCTTCTGCCGTTCTTGAAAAAGACCAAGCGCATTTGGGTGCTGGTTGTGGCCACGCACATTGGCATTGGCATCTGGTATTGGACGCTGCATCAAGATCGCTACTTGCAAGCGCTTCTGCCGTGGATGGCCTGCGTCGTGGCCGCGACGCTCGCGTTGCTTTGGCAAGCGCATTGGACCGCCAAACCCCTCGTGTGTACGCTCGTGGGCGTCCAAATCGTGTGGGGCGGCGATGCGTATTTCATTCCCGCGCATGCCATGACGGGCAATAGCGCCATGCCCGTTACGGTCGAGCTATTGTCGATGGGCATGAAGGGCAAATATGCGGATCGTTTCAGTTGGGGTGACCGGCTCTTTGAAATAGGTCGAGATCCAGCGCTCCCACCAGATGCTCGCGTGCTTCTGCACGAGCACGAAACGCGCCTTGGGTTATGGCGCTCGGTGGTGTCGGACCAACCGGGCCTGGCGTATGCCTACCGGTATGAAAAGCTTGAAAGCCCGGCCGAGGTGTATTCGCGTATGCAAGCAATGGGCATCACGCACATCGTGACGCGGCCTCAGAAGAGCTATTCGTTCGACAGTCTCGGCGCGGATCTGCAATTTTTTGCATTCCTCGAGCGAGACGTACAGCTCGTCAAAAAATTCGCCGATTGGAGCCTTTATGCCCTGCCCACTTCGCCGCCAAAACGCACGCCGAACAATATCGTCGCGTATCTCGGCTGCGCAGGGCAATACGAGCGAGGGCTCCACAAGTTGTCGAGCATGTCCGTGCGCGAGCGTCAGGTCGCGAAAAAGCCGCCCCGCATAGCAGCGATGAAGCCCATGCCGACGCAGTCGCAAGAGTTCCCGGCATTCATAACGCAGGCCGATTACGTGGTGACCGACAGCAAATGCAAACCGCCCGCGCCACCGGAAGCGACGCAAGGGTTCGTGCAGATTGCAACGCGCGATCCGGAAACGTTGTGGGCGCGGGTCAAACCGATAACGCCTTAAGAGAGAGTCGTCTCCGCCGCTTACCAACATCAGCACATTGCCTTCAATTTGGCTGAGTCGATTTTCCTAGGCTTACCTCACCAGGCCGTGTACCAACGACGAATGGTCATGAACGTGCTCGAGCGTTTGCTCCGCGTCGGCGTAAAAGACGACTTGGATTTGACCGAGGTGCGCCGAATTCGCCTGTGTAATATGTGCGCGCTGATCGGGGTATTCACGAACCTCGTGGTCACGCTCGGCTTTTTCACGGCCGGCCTGCCGGCCTACAAAACCATCGGCATTCCAAATCTCGTCAATGGCGCCTTGATGCTCTCGTCGCTCGCCTGGAACGCTCGCGGAAATTACCGCTTCGCCCGCGTTTGGCTCATGGTGTTCGTCCACATTGAAGCCCTGATGGTGGTCTTTCTCGTGGGCCGACAGGCTGGCTTCCAAGTCTATTTCTTTGTCTTTCCTCCCGTGACGCTCCTTCTTTTACCCCGGCCGAATGAGCGGTTTGCTCGCTGGACGCTCACCATTTCGAGCGGCATTCTGTACCTTTTGGCCGAGCACCACCCGGCATGGGATAACCCCCGGGCAGGCTTGCCTCAAAGCGCTTTTGCTCCGCTCAGTGCAATCGTTGCAACACTCACGTTCGCGACCCTCATTTTGGTCATCGATTTCTTTTACATTGATACCCTGCGCGCCGAAGCTGATCTCGCGCGTGAGCACGAGCGTTCCGAGGGGCTTTTGCGGAACATTCTTCCTGCCTCGATCGCGACGCGCCTCAAATCGGAGAAAGCCTCCATTGCCGATGGGTTTGCCGAAGTAACCGTCCTATTTGCCGATCTCGTCGGCTTTACGGAGCTTTCGGCGCGGCTTCCGCCCGGACAACTCGTCGAGCTTTTGAATCGTATTTTCTCGGAGCTCGACGACCTTTCGGAGCGCGGCGGTTTGGAGAAAATCAAGACGATCGGTGACGCGTATATGGTCGCAGCAGGGCTTCCAGAGCCTCGTCCGGATCACGCACATGCGATTGCGCGGTTTGCGTTCGATATGCTCGATGTCGTCGACCGCGTCAGTCGAAGCACGGGGCTCAAGCTCTCCGTGCGGATTGGCATTCACACCGGCCCGGTGGTCGCAGGCGTCATTGGAAAACGCAAGTTCATTTACGATCTATGGGGTGACACGGTAAACATCGCCAGTCGAATGGAGTCGCACGGCGTTGCAGGCTCTATCCACGTCACCGAAGAGGTCGCCCGCCGTATTGGTGACGAATTCGAGATTTCGGAGGGGCGCACGATTTCGGTGAAGGGCAAAGGCGAGATGATTACGCATTTGCTACTGCGGCCCTCAACGTCAGGGTGCGTTCAATGTCCAGTGCACGAGTAAGACCACTCCACTTTCGTTGGCATCTCGTCGTGATGCTTGCCTATCTCGTCTTGGCGCTCGCGGCAGGTGCTTCTGGCTTGCTCGGCGGTCGCGCCATCTCGGGCGAATCAGCGTTCGAGCGGGACCCATTCTTTGGCACGAGTGCCGCAACACCCATCCCGCCCGAAGCGGCATTTGCCGACCCGACTCCGGTCCATATCGACTTCCCTTGCGCCGCGTCCTTTGCGCGCGGCCTGCACGCTGGGCGATGGGACACTTGGAATGACCTCACTGGTATGGGCGCTCCGCTCGGGGTCGAGCAATGCGGCGTGTATTTCCCGCTCAAATTGATCTATTACCTGGCACCCTCGCCATTTACGTACGACGTTTATCGGGTGCTTCGGCTCGCGATTGTGGCATTTGGTGCCTTCTTGCTGGCCCGAGCGCGTGCCTTGCCCGTAGGGCCCGCATTCGTCACCGGAGCGCTCATCGAAATGTCGGGGGCATTTGCTGCGCCAATGGCATTCGGAAACGCGTCAGCTTCGTATATGCTCCCGTGGCTGCTTCTCGCACAAAACCGACTCATTCACGCCCCCGGGCCTGCCGCAGCCGCAGGCGCTGCAGTAACCATTGGAGTGACCGGTTTCAGCGGCCACCCGACATTCATCCTCTGTGCTTGGGTGACGTTCGCCATAACGTGGATGGCTGACGCGACCCTGCTGTGGCGTCAATGGCAAAAGCTCGTGCGCTCATTGGCGTGGACGTTTCTGGGCGGGCTGCTCGGCCTAGCGCTTGCCGCGCCCTGGCTTTTGCCTTTCTTGGAGCTGGCCGACCTGGGCGCCAGTTACAAATACACGCATCAAGCGCTCGAAGTGCGTAATTGGTTCCTTGGTCAGAGCCGCGACGCCACGCCTGCCGCGCTCCTGGCGCCGTCCACGATTCTATTTGGTCCTACGATTCCAGCTCTGACGAGTGTGCTGCCATGGGTCCTCGGGCCCGTCATTGGCACAATTACGTTGGCCCTCGGTTTGTCGGGCGCGATGGTCGGTGGGCTCAAGCGGGCCCAGGTGGCCATGCTCGTCTTTGGGCTGGCACTTACGCTCGAACCGCCCGGAATGCGTTGGCTTTACGATGCGCCAGCAGTTCGCCACATTCTTCCATGGTATGCGTGGCCCCTGGTCGCTTTGCCGCTTGCGTTGTCTGCCGGCGAGGCTGTGCAGGCAATCAAAGAACAACGAAAACCGTGGCGAATGCTCCTTGGCCCAGCGCTCGTCGTGCTGGCAACGATTGCGGTGACCATCTGGATGCCGTACGACCGCGCGGCAATGTTGCGCCCGATCGACTGGATGAGCCGGAACGCGAGCCTGCTGCGCAAGGGATTCGCGGCGCATGCAATTCTCGTTATCGTGGTGGCAGGCTTGACGGCGTGGTTATGGCGTGCGCGGCCCCGCGCGGCTGCGGCGCTGGTGTCCACTCTTGCGCTTACGGAGCTAGCAATGCTCGTCTGGCCCTACCCGCGGCCACAACGCAGCCCAATCCCGTCGAAGATCCCACCCATCGTCGCCCATATCGTGGCCGAGCAGGCGACGAGCCATGGACGAATGGTCGCGCTACGCGACGTCGCAGTGCCGAACACGCCGACGCTTTACGGCATTGCAGACGCACGGATGGTATCGGCAATGAGCGTGCGCCGGGTGCGCGCGTATTTCAACCTGATCCAGGTGTCGACCACGAACTACTTCGATGTGAATCGGCCCGGGTCGCCACTTCTCGATGCCGCCGCGGTCACGTCGTGGGTCGCGCCAAAATCCCGATGGAAGTCGGCTGCACCTTCGCTGACGCCCAGCTTTCGCCTGGCTTTTACCGGTCCGACGGCGGCGGTATATCAAAACGACGGGGTTATTCCTCGCGCTCGCATCGTTCACGAAGCCACGTTCGTCAATGGCGAAACCGCTGCCATTACCGCGCTGGCGACACTGGCCCGGGATGGCCGCGATGCGCTGCTCACCCGCGTGATTCTCGAAGCTCGCCCCGATGCGGTTCCTCTTCCCAGCGGCCCGCCATCGAGCGACGAACAGGTCACGATCGTGTCGTCCGACGATCCCGACGAAATGGTTTTGCGTGCATCATTGCAGCGGGACGGGCTCGTCGTCCTCGCCGACACTTTTTATCCAGGTTGGAACGCACGCGTAGACGGTCAGGAACAGCCGATATGGCCAGCGAACCTAGCCTTTCGAGCGGTCGCCGTGCCCGCTGGCGAGCATACGATCGTTTTTCGCTACCAGCCCAATTCGCTTCGAGTAGGCATTGCACTCGCAATCGGAGCATCGATCGCTTGCGTGATGCTGCTGGGTTGGAACCGGCAACGGCGACAAATCTGAAAGGGGCTCACGGCGTCGCGGGTACTGTTTGCGGGCGCGACTTCGGCTTCAAC
>CAZETM010000305.1:0-10249 GCA_964514885.1 uncultured Polyangium sp.
TCACATCCACTGGCAGATCGCGCTGCGCAAAATCATCAATGTACGCAACAACCGGCACGGCTCGGCGAAGCTCACTCAGGTACGTCGAGCCAAACGCATATCCATCCGCCAACACGACGTCGTATCGCCCTTGCTCGATAACTCGGTGAACGTTAGCCGCATCTTCCACGAAGATGTTCGCCTTGACGAACCGTTCCCGCAACGACGTGGGCAAAAGACCAACAATCCTCGCCTGTCCACCTGCAAGCACCCAAGCCTCGCCAATCGCAAAACAACGCATCACATGCCCCGCCCCCGTCTCGGGCGTGGCGTCCGCACGAATCAATAATGACAACCCTCGCAAGTCCGCGTCGCCCGAAGTCTCATCGTACCGCTTTTGCCGCACACCCACATTGCGCAGCGCTACCTCGGGGTTTGCCCGGAGAAACTCGAGCGCCGCTTCGAGCGAAAATTGATTCGGTTTCCCATTGATGGCTTCGAGCACCTGCGTCACCACCGAAAGATCCTCGGCCGTGTCCACGGTCAAACGCAAGTGCGACAAATCCTCGGACGGATGAACCACCAGCGTCGCAAAACGCCCCGGAGATTCGTACAAATATGGCGTGACATGCTCGTGGTGGTGTTTGTCCTGGCCTTCGCGAAACGCCCTATCGAGCGCCGCGCGCGTCATCACTTCGACCGACAAACCAAGCGGGATCTTCCGCTCGCTAGGCGACAAGTTCGCCGCATAATCAACAGGTGGCTCGGCCTGCAAAAATGCCGTCACCACACGGTCAACCTCGGCCGGATCCATCAGCGGACAGTCCGCCGTAATGCGCACAATCACGTCCGCATCGATTGGCCTCGCCGCTTCCCAAAACCGCAAGAGCACGTCGTCTTCATCACCACGAAAACACGCTATTCCAATCCGATTCGCCTCATCCTCGATAAGGTCATCCGGCGCTTGGTCCGTCGTCGCAATGATGATTTCCGACAGCGTTCGCGCCTTCTGTAACCGCTCGATGAGGTGTTCCAGCAACGTTTTGCCCGCCGCGAGCTTCAGCACTTTGCCGGGCAAACGGCTCGAACTCATCCGAGCCTGAACGAGCGCGAGCACGCGACGCTCAGACACCAAGCACCTCACGAAGCGTAGCTACCACGCGATCGACGTCATCGTCGGTCATTGCGGGGAACATGGGCAAACTGAGCGCCTGGGCGTAAAGGCTATCGGCTACAGCGAAATCGCCTTTCTTTTGGCCCAAATACGCAAAATCAGGGTGATGATGCACCGGCACGTAATGCACCTGCGTGCCAATACCTTTTTCGCGCAATGCCGTCATGACCTGCCCGCGATCACGCCCCAAAACATCGAAATCAATCAGCGCAACGTACAAGTGATACGCATGTTCGTACCCGTCGCGTTTCTCGAACGTGCGCAAACCTCGCACATTCGCGAAAAGCCGATCATATCGCGCAGCAAGCTCACGCCGTCTCATTACGAACCGATCCAGCTTGCGAAGCTGCGAACGCCCGAGCGCCGCCTGCATATCCGTCAATCGATAATTGTATCCGAGCAACACTTGCTCTTGATACCAAGGTCCCGGACTGGGCTGCGAAAGTCTACGTGGATCCCGCGTGATTCCATGCGATCGAAACAGCCGCAGCCCATCACGCAGAACTTCGTCGTTCGTCATGATCGCCCCACCTTCGCCCGTCGTGATGTGTTTGACCGGATGGAACGAAAACATCGTCATCGCGGAAAAACGCCCGTCTCCGACAATGCCGCCCGGATACCGAGCACCCAGCGCATGCGCCGCATCTTCGATAATTGGAATGCCCTGCTTCGAAGCAATCTCGTGGATCAGGTCCATCCGTGCAGGCAGCCCTGCATAATGCACGGGAATGATGGCCCTTGTTTTCGAGCCGATCGCCGCTTCCAAATGCTTGGCGCTCAAAGTACCGCAAGCTTCATCCACATCGACGAGCACCGGTTTGGCGCCCACGTAACGAGCACAATTCGCCGATGCCGAAAACGTGAGCGGCGTGGTAATCACCTCGTCTCCCGGTCCAAGCCCAAGAGCCGCACACGCTGCATGAAGCGCCGCCGTCCCGTTCGAGAACGAAACGGCAAAACGCGCGCCCACCGCAGCAGCCAACTCGCTCTCGAACGCGTCGATGTTCGGCCCCTGGGTGAGCCAATCCCCGCGAAGAACCTCGACGACGGCCGCGATGTCGTCCTCGTCGATCGACTGACGTCCATAAGGCAAAAACGAAGGTTTGTCAGTCATGAACGCTCCCAAGCGGCACAAGAAGACTTCAGCGTCGCAGATCAGGCTGCAGATTCGGGCGGCAGAAAACCCAGCGAACGAAGCATTTCCCGCACGGCGTCGACGCCCAATTGTTCGCGCGTATTCGCGCTCGTGTAGGTGAAATCCTCGGCAACGCGCGTGCCCTCATGACGCACCTCACCCCACGACGGAAAGCTCGGCTCGATCACGTACGTGGCGCCCGTATCGACCACTTGCCGCGCTTCGTCAGCCGTGATCAGCATCTCGTGCAGCTTTTCGCCCGGGCGAATGCCCACGATCTTGTGGTTGCAATCGGGCGCGATCGCTTTGGCCAGCGTCGCAAGATCCGTGGCCGGAATCTGCGGCACGAACACCTCGCCGCCTTTGCCTACGGCTGCCGCATGAAGGCAAAGATCGAGCGCCTGGTCCATGGTGATCCAAAACCGCGTCATGCGTGGATCGGTGAGCGTAAGCTCGCCTTTTTGACGCTGGTTGACGAAGAGCGGGACGACGGAGCCTTTGCTGCCGATGACATTGCCATAACGTACGAGCACGAATGAAGTGCCGTGCGCGCCGCGGTAGCTGTTTGCCGAGACGAACAGTTTCTCCATGCAAAGCTTGGTGGCGCCGTAAAGATTCACGGGACTGACGGCTTTGTCGGTCGACAACGCGACGACTCGCTCGACGCCCCGATCCAGCGCGGCATCGATGACGTTTTCGGCCCCGTTGATGTTCGTCCGAATAGCCTCGATCGGGTTGTACTCGGCCAAAGGCACGTGCTTCATCGCCGCGGCGTGAAAGACGATATTCACGCCATCGAACGCGCGGCGTAGCCGGTCTCGATCACGCACATCGCCTACAAAAAAGCGCACGCGCGGGTCGTCGACCTGCGCCTGCATCTGGAAATGCTTCTGCTCGTCTCGACTGAAAACGATCACCTTTCGAGGTTTGAAATCCTCTAGCAACCGGCGGACCATGGCAGTTCCAAAGGAACCCGTGCCGCCCGTTACAAGAATGGACTTGCCTTCGAGATTGGGCGTAACATTTCCGAACGCGATTTTCCGTCCCAACGTGCTTCTCCTCAGGGCGCCCGGCTTAGCACGGCGACTGGCGGGTGACGAGGAAAAACACTTTCCTTTGTCCTGTTCACCAGCGTACCCTTACGGCCGCGTTCGGTTCGATGTGGTATCGCGGGAGGCTGACGCGGAGACGGCATGAAGTACGCGTATCATGAGCTGAGCGATGGGCAGTTCGAGGACTTGTCGTAGGTCTGTGCCAGGAACTTCTCGGGCTCGCAACACAGGGCTTCGCGACGGGAACCGATCAAGGTCGCGACGCAAAATTCATCGGCACAGCACAGTGGATCCCCAGCAAGACGGCGCCACGGGTCGGCGCGGTCATCATCCAGGCCAAACACACAATCGGCACCAATTCGAGTTTCTCCGATCTTGATTCTTTTACGCCTCCTCAGACAAATCGCGTGATCTGTTTCACGGTTTCCGAGGGCATTCGGGGCCTTCCGGTAAAGTAATTGACAGGAGACCACCGAACGTCTATGCCGCTCCACATGAAACTTCATTTGGGTTGCGGCAAGCGGTTCATTCCCGGCTACGTGCACATCGATGTGGTCGAATACGCTCACATCGACCATGTGAATGGCATCGACAACCTCTCGTTTATCACGACCAACAGTGTCGACGTGATTTACAACTGTCATGTTCTCGAGCATTTCAAACGGCGCAGTGTTCACTCGGTCCTGACCGAATGGCATCGCGTGCTCAAACCGGGCGGGACTCTTCGAATCTCCGTGCCCGACTTCGCACAACTCACCAAGGTCTACGCGGCAACCGAGGATCTCAATTTGATCATGGGTCCACTCTTCGGCCGCCAAGACTATCTCTACAACATTCATTACAACGTCTTCGACTACAAGTCGCTCAGAGACGAGCTTCATCGGGCCGGCTTCGATAATGTCCGCCGCTATGACTGGCGCGAAACCGAACACGCCGACGTCGACGACTTCTCCCAAGCGTACGTGCCCCACATGGATAGAACGAATGGGACTTTGATCAGTCTCAATGTCGAGTGCGACAAACCAATGGGTACGCCCTAACGCGAGGACCGGGGCTCGTGCAAGAGCCCGCAGCCCCAAATATACAAACTGGGTAGTCGACGCTGCTCCGTGCGTTCATCGGGTTGCACCGACAATTTCCTTGATTTTATGAACGGCCGCCTCGACCGTCCGTCGGAACTCCGCATTGTAATCTTGGCGCTTCCAAATCTTGTTATACGTAGCGATGCAACTCCTCAATCGATCACAATACTCGGCGTCCGACATCGACTCGACGAGATCAAAGATTTGCGCCGGGTCGCTGAAATCCTTCGTGTCGATGAAGCCCCCGCGCTCGAACTCCTCGTAGATTTTATCCTGGCCACCCCGATAAATTGGCAAACAACGCGCGTTGAGCGCATCCCAGATCTTCTCGGTCACGTAGTAGTCGAAATCCGTGTTCTCCATGCAGAGGTTGAAGCGGTATCCCTTCAGGATGTCTTGCTTGGATCGTTGCCAGTCCCCGGATCGCGACTGCCCAAGGGCAATCCCATTCGGCCAGTCTATGCCGTACACGTCGACGAGGCCCCTTCGGTGGCCCGCAAGGGCGATTTTTTGTCGCTGCGCGACGAGATCAGTATCCACTCCCTCAATGACGACCCGTGGCGTACGGCGTCGGTACCCGGCCAACGCGACAACCTTGCGTGAGCGGTTGTCGGCTACGTCCGACCGTGTGACGTCTGGCAGTTCGCCCCGGATTTTGTTGCCGTAAATGCTATAATTGCAAAAATAAACTCCCCTGTTGAAAACGTTCATGATGTGCACCGTCGGGATGCCGAAAGGCCCCTCGATTCGGTTCTTCGTTTGCACGCAAAACCGCGGCTCGTCTGTCCAGACAAGCAACTGCTTTCTCGATGCATACCGGAACACAAGCTCCAGCAGGACGCTGTTGTTCCATTTTTTTGAAATGAAGAGGTCGGCGTCCCGCGGATCGTCGGTGGGAAAGATGTCGTGTTCTCGTAGGATCGCGACTCCAGGCGGGTTCTCGAACGGTGTATACAACATTTTCTTGAGCGCAAATAGCTTGATCGGCATATTGGTTCCCGGCAACCAGTCAGTGGTAGCCTGAACGGTAGCACGGGCGAGACGCAATGGGCAAGCATGAAATGAGGCCAAGTTGCATCCATGGTTGGCGCTATTCGCGAGAGATTGGCACGTGCGGGTTGGTCTGCGCGTCCGCCGCCGAACGGTCGCCACACCTCGTTCGTGGAAGAAGGCGAAACGCTCAATGGCCTGCTCAACGACCGAGCCGATGTGCCCAAAGGCGTCCACGCCCAAGCGCTCACGTTGCGAAACAAAGCCATGTCCGTGCTCAATCGATTGCGCAAAGATCTCAAAAAAGAAGTCGCCCGCGATATGAGCCTGCCCAAAGACCTGGAACAACGCGTCTTCGGTTTCTTCGATACGCTCCACGCCATGGAATCAGCCGGTCGGTCATCCGAACAAGCCGAGCCGTAATCGCCAAATGGCCCCAAGTCATTCCGAAAGCACGCCCGTTTATCTCGTAGATGTCCTCGAGTGCATCGACGACGCTGCGCCATAACCATCGAGATAACACCCCGCACTTCGGCGAGCCCTTCCATAAGCCGGGCACCTATTGCCTGGTCCTACCGAGAGCCCTGCCGCAAAGTCGACGTCTATCCGTTGGTGCTTCGGCGAGCCCTTCGATAAGGTCGCGACCTAGCGCGAGGTGCTTCCGAGTGCCCTGCCGCAAGGTCGACGTGTATCCGGTGGTGCTTCGGCGAGCCCTTCGATAAGGCGGGCAGGTATAACGTGGTGGTTTCGCGAGGGGTAGAGGAAGGTGGAGGTTGGGCTGGTCGACAACGGGTTGGTGCTTATTGAACGAATTTCGGCAGCTCCGCCCACGGCTGGTCGAGTTCCTGTTCGGCGATGATTCGGACGACTCCGGCAAAGTCTCGATCGTCTGCGCCAAGCGCCAGCAAATCCCGCAGAGCTTCCTGCCGCTTCATCCTCATCACATCGGGATCGGCAAGCCGGTCAATCAAGTACAAGACAAGCCTGATCGTAGGAGCACGTCTGACGCGCAATGTTTGCCGGTCAAGGCCGCATGTCTTGACGGTTTCCCAGCCATGTCGACTGCCTGGGATCGTTTCGACCGACCCATCGGGATTGAACTTCAGGTGATTGCTGGGATTCTCCGTTCCGTAGCAGTGAAGCAGAAGCGGCGTTTCGTCCCTTCCGGTTTTCTGGGGCGGCCACGCGCGGGCCATCCCTTCCAACAAAGGGAAGAGACTGGACTTCCATTGTCGATTGCACCGCTCGCATGCATATACGTAGTTATCCCATTCATATGCGAGCCACCAATAACCGGATTCAGCTTCTCGATCGGGCTGGTGTCGTTTTACCCGTACCGTTCCCTTGATTTCGTGTCCCCAGCGTTCGCGATTTTCCCATAACTCGGTGACCTTTGTTTTGGGACAGAAATGGTCCAAATCCCCCGGACATTCGGACGTCACGCCGTCACAGTATCCGCAACGCACATGTTGCCGCTTGCAAAAGTGATCGGTGAATGTATCCCATGCCCGGTCAAAATCGATCGCCTTGGGCTTGTTTCCCGCATCGATGATGCCCTGGATCTTCTTCTTCGCGTCTTTGACAGCGTCGTCGAACCCATCAGGCTTGGTTGGGCGCTTGCACAACAGCACGGCTCATCCCTCAGCGCGATTGGACTCGTCCTGGGCCAATTTTTCCTTCAAACGCTGCTTGAGTTGGTCACGCAGCCGTTTGCGTTCTTCCGGGCTTCGAGCGTTACGGTGTTCATTCATCAATTCCGCTGCCACTTCGAGCGCCATACGATCCAGCGCCGTATCAGCGTAGGTTCCAAAGCGTTTGCGCAATTCGTCTTCAATTTCTCCGCGTCGAGGATCGTCCACAGCTACGCCAGCGAGCAGTAATTGTTGATGCTCCTCCACCAGTTCGATGGTGTCGTCATCCACCGCGTACGGCAAACCGAACCATTCTCCCGTGAGAACTTGGTCGGGACGAATCCCCTTGGGCAAATCGAATTGCCGAGCTTCAATGCGCTTTTGCTCCTCGTTCCACCGCAAGACTTGGATTTCTCCTGCTTCCGTACCGAGCAAGGTCAGCGGGTTATGTGTCGTAACGATGAAACTGAGGCGTGGAAAGATTTCCTTCAGCTTGACGATAATGCCCCGTTGCCACCGAGGGTGCAGGTAGAGATCGATTTCGTCGACCAGCACCAAACCCTCCATGTTCTCCCGAAAGTGGCGATTCATCTTCACCGAGCCTTGAGCTTCGGCCCATGCAAGCCATCGGGCCACGAGATCGACGACCCAACCTATCGTGCTCAAATAGCCATCGCTTAGGCCAGCGAGTGGCACACGACCACCCAAACGCGGAGCCATGGCCCAAACCTCACCATCGGAAACCTCGATTTGATCGACGTCAGGCAAGAGCCCTTTGCACAAGATATCCTCAGTGACGCCCCGAAAAATCTCTTCGTGATGACCGTCATTGCTTTGGAATGCGCGCAGCTTTCTTTCTTTGAGCCACGTCATGGCTGGGTAAAGGGAGGCCGATGGATTGAACAATGTTGCCACAGGCGAGATTTGGGTATCCAGTTGGGCGGGGACGTCTTTTGAGAGCGCAGTTCCACGCGTGACGCCATATCCACATACAAATGGGCGTATTGCGCCGCCGTTCGGAGTCGTCCTTGCTTCCTGCCCGGAGTGTGCGCCGCTGATTTCGACACGAAACGCTTGCTGTCCACGCGAAACTGTCGCGTTACCCTGCTCCGCGCCCGCTCGTGTATAGGGTGAAGATGCAAAACCCAGCGCTGCGTTTGCAACCGCCGATCCCATGAGTGCCATGGCGATGCCTCGCAGGGCGGTCGTTTTGCCACTGCCATTTTCGCCCAGCAGAACCACCCATTGCCCTTTTTCTTCCGTGGATGGTTTCAGGTCAATGCGCAGGTGTTCCAAGGCGCGAAGGTTTTTTATTTCGACGCGATCGATGTGCACGATTCCCGTTTCGAATCGTGGTTCTTCATTCCTTGCATGCGTTGGTCGATGGCTGCTCGGCGGTGACTCGCCATCGGGGCTCAATCCTTCGCGTCGGTTTTCCGCTCGTATGGTAGCGTCGATGTCAGCTCCCTGGCGCTCGTATTGGTGAGCCAATGCGTCGAGCATCCCTGCGGTTCGCGGAAATTCCGTGCGAATCGACATGGCCGATGCACGATAACGTCGTGCCTCCTCGAAAAGGGTGCTTCCGCCACCTGTTACGTCAAAGCCCTGCAGATTACGCCGATTCCACTCGGCAGTCACCATATAACGAGCAAGGTTTGGGAATTCGGTTGATTCTTCCAACACCAAACGAGCCGCTCGACATGGCCAGTGGCCATCTTCGGCGTTGGGGGCACGTGCCAAGACTTCGGCCACGTGAAGGCTCCCAAACGTTCCACGACGATCCGCTGCAGTGCCACGTAAAACCGCCACTGCCCAACAATGCAGGGTTTCTTCACGCTCATGCGAAAGCAAACCCTCGCCGGGGTATCCGTACCACGATTGCAAAAATTGAATTGCAATTTTTGCGTGCCGTCGTTTCTCGTCACGCTCGTCATCAGGCAGCTCGATTTTCGCTTCGCCTTCCGCTCGATACATGGCCCGTACGAATTCGACCATCTGTCCCGGATTCTGCGCCATGAACCCCGAAACATGCCGCATAGGTCGTTTCATTTCACCCATAGCGAGCAAGTCACCCATAGCGAGCAAGTAATGAAGTTCCAGGGATGCAAGGCGATTGCGATCGAAGGATGGGTCTGCTTCAAGCGCGTCGAGAAGTTCTCCCACCGTATAATCAGGAACCTGTTCAGCTCTGAATTTGTTCAATTCGTCCGTATCGGAAAGCAGTGCTTCAAGCGCCGTTGCGATAGTCGCGGTAGAAAGATGTTCTTTTCCGGCCGCTGCGATGGTGACGGCAACGGCGACGTTTTTGGCATTCAATAAATTCTGCAATGCTCGTTCCCGCAAGGAACCTTCCGTTTGGAGGGGGATCCGTGAAATATTCTGCCAGTAGACCGAGAGAAGAGGTTCGCCGATTTTGTCAATGATGTCATAAAGAGCTGTATCGGGACGTAAGCTGCTCAGTGCAGCGGCAGATTCGTTGACGCGTCCGCGTTCTGTCAAGTTTCTGATTTCTTTCTCGAGCCAATCATCGTTGCGCTTGCCGTCACGCAACGCGAATTGCGCCATGAACGACGGCACGATTGACGTCAACGCTGCGTCTACTTCGCCGTGCAAAAGCCGTTCTGCCAATTCCGTTGCGAATTTTTGTCTTGCCAGCGCCTCACCCAACATCCATGCATTCACGTTGGCAGAGGCAATCCCGATAAGAACGCTCCAAGGCTCCGGCTCCTGTTCCCATATCGACTGCAACGCTTCATCGGTCCACTTTGTAATCTCCTCGAAATTGTCGCGTATGCGTACGGGGGAACGAAACTCAGGTAGTTCTACGGGCTTTTGGAAAAGCCACCTAAAACGAACGACGGGATCGGCGGGTGTAAGGTCTTTGTACAGCCGCTCGAATTCAGAAATGATTCCCGTTCTGTCGGCATTGGCTGGATCAATTCGGTTCAGGCGACTGCGCAGCGCACCCCATACCTTTGCCTGCGGATCGTCGATTTTCAGGTGTACTTCTTCAAGCGCTTGCAGAAGGGGCGAGCTAAGATTTTGCGGCAGACGAGGGATCACTTCGACCAGTTCCGACCATCGATCCGCATTGATGCCCGCGTGCTCAATGGCCATCGCAACCGCCTTCTCTGCAAAGGGCATTGTCTCGTTGTTCGCACGTTCTCGCAGGGCCTCCATGTCCAATATCGGGATTATTGGGCGGC
>CAZETM010000306.1:0-10206 GCA_964514885.1 uncultured Polyangium sp.
AGCCATCGAGCGTCATTGGGCATAGCGTTGGGGAAATCGCCGCCGCGCATATCGCCGGTCACCTCGACCTCGAACAGGCTGCTCGATTGGTTGCATTACGTGCCCGTGTGATGCAACAGACTACGGGCCACGGAAAAATGGTCGCGGTGGCCATGAACGAACACGAGGCACGGCAAACCATTGCGGGGCTGGAAGATCGAATCAGCATCGCCGCAATCAATGGGCCGGCATCCGTCGTATTGTCGGGCGACGTCCAGGCGGTTGACGGAATCTTGCAACGGCTGTCCGCAAGTGGCGTGGAGATACGGGTGTTACCCGTGAATTACGCATTTCATAGCCCGCAAATGGAACCGCTCGTCCCAGAATTCGTGCGAGCATTGAACGATTTCACCTCCCAGGCCGGCACGCTGCCGATGATCAGTACGGTAACGGGCAAACGATTGGACAGTCAGAAGCTCGATGCAACTTATTGGGGGCAAAATCTCCGACAAACCGTTCGATTCGCTGACGCAATTGCTTCGGCATCTTCGGAAGGCAAGACCGTTCTAATCGAGGTCGGTCCGCACCCGGTACTCATCGTGTCCATGGAACAGACATTGACGGCGCGGAACCTCGATGGACAGGTTATTCCAACGCTGCGGCGAAAGCGGGACGAGCGGAAGAGCATCCTGGACACGCTCGGTGCGTTGTACACGAGCGGAGCCGAAATAGATTGGAATCGGCTGTACCCGAAAGGTGGTCGGGTCGTCGATCTGCCCAAGTATCGGTGGCAAAAGGAGAGGTATTGGATCGAGAAGGCCCGACAATCGGAGATTGCTGCCGGCCGCGGAACAGAAGTCACGGAGTCTGCTAGCGGCCACCCGCTGCTCGGCGCACCAATTGCCATTTCTGCATTGCGCGGGACACACGTGCTGCAGCGACATATTCGCCCGGATTCGCCGCCATACCTGAGGGACCACAACATCGCTGGGGAAGTGGTTTTCCCGGCGGCGGGATACTTCGAGATGGCCTTGGCCGCGGCTGCACGAGTATTGCCTGATGGCGCATGGATGCTCGAGGATGTTTCGATCGAGCAGCGTTTGGTCTTGGAAGACGGCGGCACGATTCTGCAAATTGTGCTCGAGAAAATGCTGCCCATCGGTGCGACGTTCCAGGTGGTAAGCCGGCGTGGGGAAAAGGATGAATGGGTACGTCACGCAAGTGGAAAGATTCGTCCACGAGCAGGATCAGCGCCAATTTCTTCGACAAACATCAATAATGCATGCACGCAGCTCCCTGTAACGCGCAGTGGCGAGCAACATTATGCCCGGATGGGCCAGGTCCAGCTTGCTTATGGGCCTTCATTTCAAGGGGTGGAACGAATTTGGAGTGGGCCGGGTCACGCTATTGCTAAAATCGTGCTCCCTGAATCGGTAGACCTTGGTGATTCTTACATAACTCATCCGGTGCTCATTGATGCAGCGCTGCAAGCAATGGATGGGGCCGCGGAGGGCGCGCTCGAAGGCACGTATCTCCCAATTGGCGCCAAGCGCGTCATAGTGTGGCAGCGGCATGGTCGAACTGCGTGGGCTGAGATCCGGACGAGGCCCCGGAGTGAAAACGATCGTGCTACGCCGGAACTGGACCTGCTATTGCTCGACGATGAAGGTGGCATTCTCATAGAAATCACGGGTCTTGCCGCAAAACGGCTCGATGCTCCCGCATCTCGAGACGCTCTCGATGATTGCGTGCACATGCTCGCCTGGCGTGCGCGGCCGTGGTCGCCGCCAGTGGATGCACCCGGAGCAGATCCGGGAAGTTGGCTCGTATTCGCTGATTCACGAGGCAATAGCGACGCCATTGTCTCGCAATTGCAGGCCAAGGGATATCGCTGCATCAAGGTTTTTCCTGGCGATAGTTTCGCAAAACAGCGACCGAATGAGTTCACACTGGCACCCATGAATGCCGATGAGTACCGGGCGCTGCTCAAGGCAGTATTTCCGGAGCAACGGTCTTGTCGAGGCATCATCCACGCGTGGAACCTGGATGCGCAGCGGTCGGAATCCACGAATGCTGAAAGCATTTCCATCGACGTGCAACGAGGTACGACGAGCACGCTTTTTTTGGTACAAGCACTCGCCCGCGGTGGTTGGCGGGACATTCCGCCATTATTCATATTGACGCGACAAGCGCAGGCCATTCGTGCAGGCGAGCGCGTGTCCATTGTGCAATCGCCGGTGTGGGGACTTTGCCGCACGATCGCACTGGAGCATCCGGAGATCACGTGCAAACGCATCGATCTGGACGCGTCGCCGCAACCCGAGGAACCTATCCGCATTACGCAAGAAATCCTCACGACCGATGGGGAAGAACAGGTGGCTTTGCGCGGGCAAGAACGATTCGTAGCACGGGTCGTGCGCGATGGATTCGTGCCCAAAGCCGAGTTGGCAGCCTACTTGAGCGAGCCTGCGCGTGGTCGTCCTCATCGACTCTGGCAATCTGAGCCAGGAGTGCTGGAGCGGCTCGAATTGCGACCGTTCGAGCGGTGCGCTCCGGGGCCTGGGGAAGTGGAAGTCGAAGTCGAGGCTGCGGGGCTCAATTTCATTGATGTCCTGATGGCGATGGGGATTTATCCTGGAATGCCAGCGGAAGGCACTCCGCTTGGCAATGAATTTGCTGGCCGAGTCGTGCGATTGGGCGATGGAGTCGAGGGATTCGTGGTTGGGCAAGAGGTCATGGGATCGTGCGCCAAAGCCATTTCGACACACGTCATTGCGCCCGTCAATTTCATTGTTCCGAAACCCGCGCGCCTCACATTCGCACAAGCGGCAACCATCCCGTCGGTTTTCATGACCACGCAATACGCGCTTCGGCACTTGGGTCGAGCCGCGCCGGGAGAAAGAATTCTCATTCATTCGGCAACGGGCGGCACCGGACTTGCCGCCATTCAAATGGCCCGGGCTTTGGGCCTCGAGATTTTTGCCACCGCCGGTAGTGAAGAGAAACGCACGCACTTGAAGGAAATGGGGATCCTGAACGTGATGGATTCACGTTCGCTGAGTTTTGCGGACGAAATCATGACCGCGACGAACGGGGCCGGCGTGGACCTCGTCCTCAATTCGCTCGCAGGTGACGCGATTGTAAAGGGTTTCGAAGTACTCGCTCCTTACGGACGATTTCTAGAATTGGGCAAACGCGATATTTGCGATAATCAACGGCTTGGGCTTTTGCCTTTTCGCAAAAGCTTGTCATATTCGGCAATCGACCTGGCGGGAATGATCAAGGACAAACCCGCTCTTTATGCGAAACTTTTACGCGAAGTAATCAATCAATTTGAAGATGGGAAGCTCGATCCACTGCCGGTCCAGACATTCGCTGCGTCCAATGCTGATAACGCATTCCGATTGATGGCACAGGGACGCCATATCGGAAAATTAGCCATTGCAATGGGCGATCCCGCGGCGCGCGTGGTCCGTGAAAAGGCTTCGAGAACCGATTTGGTGCGTTCCGACGCCACCTACCTCGTGACTGGTGGACTCGGGGGGCTCGGATTGACGGTGGCGAAATGGTTGGTAGACCAAGGTGCACGGCACCTTGCGCTCGTCGGCCGCAATGCACCGAATGCAGCCGCACAGCAAGCCGTTCGTGAATTACAATCCACGGGTGTCCACGTGCGCGTGATTCAGGCGAACGTGGCACAACCTCACGCAATCGACGCAATGCTTCGTGCGCTCGACGAGCATGCACCTCTGCGCGGTATCGTGCACGCAGCAGGCGTGGTGGACGATCATTCGCTGCTGGAATTGACGGCAGCACATTTTGAGCGGGTATTCGACCCCAAAGTTCGAGGTGCGTGGAATTTGCACGAGCAGACGAGTCATCTGCCACTCGATTTCTTCGTGCTCTATTCGTCCAGCGCAGGGCTCGTCGGCTCACCCGGCCAAGGGAATTATGCTGCCGCGAATGTGTTCCTAGACGCGCTTGCACACCAACGAGTCTTCATGGGTTTGCCGGCGCTGAGCATACAATGGGGCCCGTTCTCGGACGTAGGTATGGCTGCGGCATTGCAGAGTCGGGGAGGACGCGGGGGAACGCGAGGAATCGACCCGCTTACGCCGAACGAAGGCCTCGTCGCTCTCGAGCGGCTGCTGGCACAACCACGACCCGTTGCCGCCATTCTGCGAATGGATACGCGTCGATTCCGCGATTTTTATCCCCAAGTCGCGGTGAGCCCATTCTGGTCCGAGTTGCGAACGGAAGAAGGAACCTCGGGCAGTGCCAAGACGGCATCGCGTATTCGCGAACAACTCGAAATGGCGTCGCCGGCTGAACGTACCGTCCGATTGGAGCATTATTTGGTCGACCAGCTCGCGCGTGTGCTTCGATTGGAGACGAGTCAAATCGGACGGGCGACACCATTCCGCACGCTCGGCGTCGATTCGCTCATGAGCCTGGAACTGCGTAATCGAGTCGAATCCGGTTTACAGATCAGGTTGCCTTCCACGCTCCTTTTTACCTACCCGGACATTGCGTCGCTGACCGAGCATCTATTGACTCGGCTTTCTTCACCGACACCTGTCACCGAAACGATCGAGCCCGCCCCATCGGCGAAGCCCGCATTTACCCCGCCGCCGATACCGGAAACGGGGACACAGGATTTTCTGACTGCATTCGACGCTTCTCTCGACGCGTTCAAAATGACGGATTTCGAATGATTAACCCGACAATACAAGAATACCAGACCCGTCTGCGCGATGCGCTGGCATTCATCAACGACCTCAAAACGAAGCTGGATGCCATTCAGCGCGCGAAGAGCGAGAGTATTGCAATTATTGGGATGGGATGCCGCTTCCCTGGTGGGGGGACGGATCCCAATGCGTTTTTCCATGCGCTCGAACAGGGCGTCGATGGGATTCGTCAAGTGCCCGCGGAAAGGTGGCCCGAAGGTGCGATTCCGGACGATCGACCCGAATCGCGTTGGGCCGGCTTGTTGGATTCCATTGCGGATTTCGATGCGAATTTTTTTGAAATGGCGCCACGTGAGGCCCGAACGCTCGATCCACAGCAACGTCTGCTGCTCGAAGTGACCTGGGAGGCGCTGGAAAATGCCGGATTGCCCGCGGAGCGCTTGAAAGGCAGCCGGACTGGCGTCTTTGTCGGTTTGGCCGGACTCGATTATCAGCAGCGATGCTTTTTTCAACGCGTCGAAGATCTCGATGGTTATGCCGCCACGGGAAACATGGGCAGCACCGCGGCCGGGCGTATTTCGTTCGTATTCGGTCTTCAAGGCCCTTGCATGACGATCGATACCGCTTGCTCGTCTTCGCTCGTCGCCACGCATCTTGCTTGTCAAAGCCTGCGTAACGGCGAAACGGATCTCGTCGTAGCGGGCGGGGCCAACGCCATTCTCGCGCCAATCGGCTCGTACCTCATGGCGTGCCTGCAAGCGCTTTCTGCTGACGGCCGTTGCAAAACCTTCGATGCTCGAGCCAATGGGTACGTTCGTGGTGAAGGATGCGGCATCGTCATATTGAAGCGATTGTCCGACGCCGAGCGAGACAATGACCGCATTCTTGCCATCATTCGCGGAGCAGCAGTGAACCAAGACGGTCGCTCGACAGGATTGACCACGCCGAACGTATTGGCACAGGAAATGGTGATTCGCCAAGCCCTAGCTAAGGCGCGACTTCCGCCCCAAGACATTGGTTACGTCGAGACGCACGGCACGGGCACGCCACTCGGAGACCCCATTGAAGTGGACGCCCTACGCAGTGTTTTTGGACCGCCGCGTGCCGATGGGAGCACTTGCGTTCTAGGCGCCGTCAAAACGAATGTGGGACATTTGGAAGCCGCCGCAGGAATCGCCGGGCTCATCAAAGTCGTGCAAGCAATGCAGCATGATTTGATCCCCGGGAATCTGCATTTTCAAACGCAAAACCCGCGAATCGACATCTCGGACGCGTGCCTTTCTTTTGCCACCTCGAATACGCGCTGGCCTCGCGGCTCCAAACCACGATATGCAGGCCTGAGTTCCTTCGGCATCAGCGGAACGAACGCGCACGTCATTTTGGAGGAGGCGCCCAAGCGGACGACAACCGCGCCCACCAAAGAATCGTCCGCCTATTTGTTGCCGCTTTCTGCAAAAAGCCCTGCCGCACTCAATGCATTGATCCGATCTTATGCCGAATGGTTTGCCGGTACAGAACATATTGCATTGCCAGACGTAGCGTACACCGCCGCCACACGCCGTTCGCATCACGATCACCGGGTCGCGCTGGTCGGTCGAAATCAATCGGATTTTGCCAAGCTTCTGGCCGACCTCACCGGTGGCGAATCATCGGCGAGAAGTTTGGCGGGGCGCACATCGCGATATGCTGCCTCCGGCATCACCTACGTGTTTTCAGGACAGGGATCACAATGGGCCGGAATGGGAAAAGCGCTTTACGACGAAGAACCCATTTTTCGAGCTGCAATCGACCGCATCGATGGGCTTCTGCGGGCGCACGTGAGCTGGTCGTTGGTCGAAGAAATGTTCGCGCCGGAAGAACGTTCGCGCCTTGAAAAAACCGAAATCGTTCAACCCACTCTGTTTGCATTGCAAGTTGGTCTCGTCGAACTGTTGAAGTCCTGGGGAATCAAACCGCAATCCGTGATTGGGCATAGCGTCGGCGAGATTGCGGCGGCGCATATCGCCGGCGTGTTGTCGCTCGACGATGCCCTGCGACTCGTCGCATTACGGGGGCGCATCATGCAAAAAGCGACCGGAAATGGGAAAATGGCCTGGGTTGCTTTGCCCCCCGCCAACGCAATGCGCGCCATCGCGGGGCTCGAAGATGATCTGGCCATTGCCGCTATAAATGATCCGGATTCTTCGGTTTTGTCGGGTGACACCCGAGCTTTGGAAGTCGTGCTCGCCGATCTCGGCAAACAAGGGGTCGTGAGCCGAATGCTGCGGGTCGATTATGCATTTCATAGCCCGCAGATGGAGCCGCTGGCGCAGGAATTTTCGACGTCGCTCGGGCCAATCGCAAATGGCGCGTGCAACCTGGCATTGTATAGCACCGTAACCGGCAAGCGCGTGGACGCAGCAGAGTTCGATACGGCTTACTGGGCTGAAAACATCCGCTCGACCGTGAATCTTGCAGGTGCCGTCGCTCGGGCGCTCGAAGACGGTTATCGTTTGTTCGTCGAAATTGGTCCGCATGCGGTGCTGACGGCGAATCTACAGCAATGCATTGCAGCAATGAATGTCGAAGCGCATGCAGCTCCGACGCTGCGCAGAAACGCTGAAGAAAAACGAGCCCTTCTCGATACCGTGGGAACGATACACGTGCACGGCGGCGCCATCGCGTGGCCAAATTTGTACACAGATGGCCATCAAGTCGTGTCGCTGCCAGCATACCCGTGGCAACGAGAGCGTTATTGGGTTGATTTCTCAGCAATGGCGCCAGTCGCACACGTCACCACGACCAACGCGTTGGACGGTCTTGTTTACGAATTGAAATGGAAGCGAGCGGCGAAAAATGAATCGCAAAGCCCGCAGCAATCTAATGGTACGTGGTTAGTATTTGCAGACAAATCAGGTGTAGGCACGACGCTCGCCACGCTATTACGACAACGGGGACATCATTGCACGCTCGTACAACCAGGCGGTGAATTTGCGCAAATGGAACCTGCGCACTATCGAATCGATCCCACCAATGGAGACGATTACCGACGGCTGTTCGAACAGCTATTCAAGAGCGGACAGGCTTGCCAGGGGATTTTTAATCTCTTTACCCTGGATGAGACTTCGTGGTCCGATACGACACCTGAGACGTTGACACACGAGGTGGACCGGAGCGTCACGTCCGCTCTGCACCTGCAACAGGCGCTTTTTCAGCAACGCTGGTCGCATCATCCCAAAGCCTATTTCATTACCCGCGGCGCACAAGCTGCGGGCAACACCGATGCCCAGGTATCTCCGACGCAAGCACCCATTTGGGGCATCATTCGCTCGGCAATGCTCGAGCATCCCGAATTGAACAACGTGCTCGTCGATTTGGATCCGCGCGGCAGCGCGGAGGATGCGCGCCATCTCCTCGAAGAAATCGATGCCGCGGACGGCGAAACGCAAATATCGCTGCGTGCGGATGGACGATATGTCGCGCGGCTCGTACAAGGTCGTTTCGATACGGCACCTCAACGTGAATTCTCTTTTCGTCCAGATGCTTCGTACTTGGTGATTGGTGACGTCGATCGCATGGGGCTGCTTGTCGCTGAATGGATGGTTTCACGTGGCGCGCGGAAGGTTTCGCTGGTTGATCAGCGGCAGCCTTCGAGCGAGGCGTTTCAAAAATTGCACGCCTTGGAATCAACGGGCGCCACGATCTCGACGTTTACAATCGACGTCTCGGACGTCAATGCCGTCACGACGTTGCTCGACGAAATAAGGGGCAGCAGTCACGCTCTCCGTGGAGTGGTGTATATCCCGGAGTTACCGCAGGAGTCCAAAAGATCCGCCATTGCCAATAATGAAACCCAGCCCAATCGGCAACGGCTCGCAGCAAAGCTGCGCAGTGCATGGAACGTGCTTCATTCGTGTCAATCGCATCCGCTCGATTTCTTCGCGTCGTGCTCGTCGCTTCTGGGACTGATTGGGCACATCAGATATGCGGGCGATGCGGCGGCTGATGCCTTCCTGGATTCGTTGGCCCATCGGGCGACGGGCACCGGATTGCCGATGATCAGCATTCAATGGGGCACGATGATGGACCAACGCGCCAATGGGGCACACGACGCTGCCTCTCGAGCATCGACTGTTGGTTCTTTCGTGGGCGATCTTCAGCCGTCACAAATATTCGAGGCATTGCATCAATTGCTGCTCCGCCCGCGACCGGAAATGGCCATTGCGCACCTGGACTCCGCGCAATTCGCCATGCAATTCCCCAATGCGGCAGCCAGTCCGTTCTGGTCAGAGCTTGTGGACAAGCAGATCGGGGCTACAATGTCGGGTGACTCGGCGCTTCTGCAAAAGATATCGTCCCTGCCGCTCATGGAACAATTGCGGCATATCGAGGAATTCGTCCTCGAGCTGGCAGGGCAAGTGTTGCGGCTCGACCCCTCGCGAATCGACCGGTTTGCACCATTTTCGACGGTGGGAATGGACTCCCTCACCGGTCTCGAATTGCGCAATCGAATCCAACGCAACCTCGGGCTGCCGCTTCCCGCAACGCTGATTTTTGCCTACCCGACGCCTGCGGCGCTGGCCGAGCACTTGGTCGAGCGGCTGGGATTGGGTGAAACTGCCGCCGAGCAGCCCAAACAGCCGATGGTGGAAGAGCCAATGGCTACAGAGACCGAAACACAAGAATTCGCAGAAGACGACGTAGAGGCGAAGCTTCAAGCAAAGCTTGCGTCTCTATCGAAGTATTTCGACTAGGTGGCCGACCCTTTCACCGGGGATCGGTTTCTTCCAATACCGAGCGCAATACGCGCGCCGCTTCGGTGACGAATGGCTCGCTCAATGCGGTTAAATGGTGTCCCGGTATTTCATGGGTCTGCGCGCCCCGGGTGCACAACGAACCCCAGCCGAAAGTTGGATCTCCGTGGAACAGCCCCGTACGTTCTGCGACCGCCGCGGTCTCGTGCGCACGCAGCACGATCAAAGGACCATCGTACGGCTCGGGAACATAATCGAGCAATGCATAGAGATGTGCGCGATAAAGACGCAATTGATTGCTCGATTCGCCCAGCTCGGGGGGCAACCCCAACATCTCACCCACGGAATTGGCCATTGCGGAGACTTGCTCGTCACGATTAAGTTTCACGAATGAAGCCTCGTCGAGCATCAACCCGAAGAGTTGGGACATCGTCACAAGACGCAAGGAATCGCTCATTGCGCGTGCGCTCGGAGGATCCATGAGCACACATGCATCGACCTGTTCGCCCGATCGGCGCAGCATCCGCGCCATTTCATAGCCAATGAGGGCTCCGAAGGAATACCCGCCAACTCGATAAGGACCGCGAGGCGCAGACCGGCGCATGACCTCGATGTATCTACTGGCAAGCATTTCGATTTTATCGCATGGCGGAGAATCCGTATCGAGGCCCGGCGCATTAAAACCATACAACTTGCGCTCGTTACCCATGTGTTGCGCAAGTGATTGAAATACCAGCGCAGAACCCGTCAATGGCGGAGCGCAGAAGAATGGCGGTTTGACACCACCGGACGACAGCTCGACGAGC
>CAZETM010000307.1:0-10195 GCA_964514885.1 uncultured Polyangium sp.
ATCCTTTTGGATTGCATGAATCCGGCGATGTGCCCCCCCATGGATTCGCGGATCGGCTTCGTCGGCGAATCGTTCTTGCTGGCGAAGACCGATGGATGCGCGATGCTGCACACATCGTTCTCAATACGAGAAACACGCTCGATGCGTACCAGGCACGTTATCCGTTCATCGAATCGAAATCGTCGTTCATTCGAAACCATTACGACGTGGGATTGTACGATTCCGTTCCGACGAACCCCGACGCGGCGACGCGATTTACGATTCTCCACACGGGAACCTTGCGTGCGGAAACGCGTTTGGATGACATTGGCGCAGCGCTTCGTCGATTGATTGATCGGGACAAACTGGGACCGAACGACATCGTACTTCGTCAAATTGGCCGCATCACTGATTACGAGCGAACGCAGATTGCGGCGATGGGCCTGACGGACTTCGTCGAAACGGTGCCGCCGGTTCCTCAAGGTGCGATGCTGGGAGAATTGCGAAAAGGACACGTGCTTTTGTCGATGGTAGATCCGCGCGTGCGGCTTCGTATCGCTGCGAAAACCTACGACTACATTGCGGCCGGAATGCCGATCGTGTCGATCACGGAAAACTCGGAAGTCGATGAGCTTCTTGCGCATCGTGCGGACAACGTTCGATTGCGTCCGGGCGACATCGACGGTCTCGTGGCCACTTTGTCGACGCATCTCGAGCGGTTTCGACAAACGGGTGGTTTGCCGGTGCCTGTCGAAGCGCCGCGCGAATTTTCGTCGGAATTGGCGGCGGAGCGGTTTGCGAGGATCGTCGATAAGGTGACACGAGCTGAGCCTCACGGGGCCGGGGCCGGGCAATCAAGGTTTTTCAGGGCAAGCTGCCCTGCCGTTGGGCAACGGGCAATAACTTCGCCAGGGGCATGTCGGCGCGATTGATGCGAGGGCAGCATGAGTTCGTAAGATTCTTGACCGCAGTCTGTCGATTCCATTGCTACCCCGAAGCCGCTTCATTAGCGTGCGCCCATGAGCGATCATCAATCCGTTACGGTAAAGACGATTCACCAAAATGTGGTCACGATTGAAGTGGTTGAGGACAGCCACGACAGTCGAGCCCTGGCAAGTATCTTTGATGAAGGCGCCGCTCGAGGCATCGACGACGGCAAGAAGCTCGCAGAGAAGCAGGACTGGGTCAAAATCGGTGCGATGTTGCTGCTCGGCGACAAGGCCATCAATGGCGAGCTCGAAGCTCCCGAAGACGATACTCTGGAGCCTGAGCACTTTGTGAAAGATGTTGCGAAGGTTGAGGCAACGCCCATCGGCCAAGGCAATTCGAAAAACACGCGCTACCGTGCCGTGCTGCAGATCGAGTTAACGGAAGCGAAATACGCCGAGCTCTTCACGTCGGGCGAGACGTTTGGCGCGGTTGCTGACCTGGGCGGGGACTTCGAATACCTTTTTGGCTGATCTGGTGCCGCCGGCTCGTTCGTTGACGTCTCGATTTTGGCAGCCATAAATCCAACCCCGCGCACCACCACCACACCCTCCTGCCGCCACGACTTCACGTGTCCTGATCGCGTCGTCCTGGTATCTCCACCTCGATTGCACCTTCACGCACTGCGATGTCTCGATACGCCTACGTCGAGTTCGTGGTTGCAGGACAACGGCTCTCATCTGCCGCACCTCGAAGTCCTGGTTGCCGCACGAGATCGCGAGTTCTCCCTTCCACGACTTCATGGTGCACGGACCAAGACTTCCTGGTCAGCGAGCATGAGCTCGAGGTTGCAGCGTTCGTCGTCTCGGTTCGCGGATACGAGTTCATGGTGCGGCCGAGAAGAAATCTTTGGGGTGGGTGAAAGATTCTTTGAACGGATCGACCTCATCTTGCATCTGACCATTCGAGGTCGGCGCAATCGGAGGACGAATTCTTGGGCCAGTCCTGAGACGTCGTCACCGGGCGACGATTACCTCGAGCAACCAACACGCACCCGTTACCGTGCGAGCACGAGACTGCTCTGCACATTGTACGAGGAGGCTACGTCATGAGTGCATTCAATGGTGTTCCTTATGGTGGGCCCTTGCAGATTTCGCTGGATAATTGCAAGGAGCAATTGATCGATCTGCCTCACGATGCGATTCGGTATCTGCGTAATGCAAAACCGGGCCTTGAATCGGTGGCGACCGAACTTGCGAGCAGCTTGCCGGTACATGGCGAGCAAGCGGGCGTGCCGACGGCAGTGTATCAGCGATTCGTGGCGGATGGCGACGCAATCGAGAAATTGCGGGAACACGAAGCGGTGCTGGCCAAAGCGTTGGAGGTCGTGCGCGAGACCATTGCGAAGAAGGCTCATGACCGCGAGAATACGGTGAGCCAAATCGTCGATGCGGTGAAGTCGACCGCGCAACGGACGGGCAATACGGCGATATTGGCCCCGTTCCAGAAGACGATCGAATATACGTCGCAATATGCGCTCAAGGCAGCGGAAACCCGGCGCAAGAATGCGAAGGGGAAGATCAGCGTGCAATAGCCTCACCCTGGCCCTCTCCACACGCCCCAAATTGGCGTGTGGGGAGGGCTCCGCTGCACGCCGTGCGGCATCATTCGTGGCGTTCAACAGAGCGAAGCATTGGTCATCCGCGCTGTCAGTTCTTATTGGGCATTCATCCAGGCAATCACTTCGCGCACCAGCATCTCGAAACTGGGCGCGAGGAACAGCCGGTCCTGGAGCTTCGTCGGAGCAGAGTCGGTCTGCGCCATTGTCTCGATATCGAAGGGCAGGAGGGTAATGCCTTTCTCGATCTGTTCGAGCTCTTTGAAGGACGAGAGCAGCGCGTGGCCAAGGACCTTGACCCTGCCTCGCTCCAGGACGAGCCCGGCTTCGAGGGTGAACCAGTAGACCCGCGAGATGCGCAAAAGCTCGGCCTCGGTCGCTCGTTCGGACGCGCGCCCAAAGCAGCGATTCAGATCGGCGATGACCGGATTCGAGAGCGCTGGGCCGTGGCCAAGCAGCTCGTGGATGACGTCGGGCTCGGGCGTAAACTCCGGAATGCTGTGGTGTCGCACGTACTGCGTGGACAAGAAAATTCCGCGGCCGAGCATGCTCAGGAAGGTTCGTGGTGCCACGAAACCCAGCACGGGGATCATCTGGAAGCCCGTCGTCGCAGCGAGCTTCTGATTCACCTCGGCAAGTTGTGGGATCTTGCGGCAGTCGAAGTCCAGGCTCGCGAGTCCGTCGCGATATGCCTGGCAGGCAATGCGTTCATGGTAGGGCTTGACGTGATCGCATACGTCGTACCACACCGCGTTCTCGATTGCGGTGTAACGGACCCTCGGCACGGGCTGGCCCTCGACGTAGGAGAGAGTGACGTCCGCGATCTGTCGGCGCCGTGCCAGGTACTCGGTGTCGTGGTCGCCGGGATTGCTGAAGTCGTAGCCAGTGACGAGATCGCCAGCAAGTTTGGCGTGGGGGAATCGGGGAGCGGGGGCGCGGCGCGACGATGTTTCGAGGTTGTCGTACATGGGTCCACGCATCGCAAGGCATGTGCCGACACGGGCGAGAACCGGAGCGCGCACGCGAACGCGCACGAAAGACGGGAGACGGGACACGTCGACGCGTCGAAAATCCGTGTCGACGTGTCGACGCCGATGTGCGGGCAAACGACAGAGCTTCTGGAGATTGGGACGCACGCGCGCATCGAGACGAGATAGGCTCTCCGAAATGAGTGCGAACCACGAGGCGGAGCTGCGGGTCGCTTTGGCGGAAGGGATCCTCACGAAGACCGAAGCGATCGCCCTCGGCGAGGAGGCGGCCCGCGTCCTGCGAAGCCCGCTCGAGCTACTCGTGGAGCGCGGAAAGCTCTCTGCGGACACGCTCGCATCGCTGCGCCGGGACGACGCAGATCCCCATGAAACCGGCCTCGAAATCGCGCAGGCCACGCGCACCGACGGAAGCCCCACGTTCCCCGTAACGGGCTGGGACCGCTACGCGCCGATTCGTTTCCTGGGTCAGGGCGGCATGGGTATGGTGTTCCTCGCACGCGACATGCGGCTGCATCGCGAAGTCGCCATCAAGTTTGTCCGGGGCGACCACCCGACATTGATTCAGCGTTTCGTCTCGGAGGCACGCGCCCAAGCAAGGGTGATCCACGAGCGCGTCTGCAAAGTCTACGAGGTCGGCGAGATTCAACGCGAGGTCTTCATCGCCATGCAGTTTATCGATGGCGAGCCGCTCAGCGTCCTGGGCAAGCAGCTCACCGTCGAGCAGAAGGCGCGGATCCTCCGCGACGCGGCGCTTGGGATCCACGAAGCGCATCGTCAAGGAATCATCCATCGTGATATCAAGCCGTCCAACATCATGGTGGAGCGCACCGAGGAGGGGGAGCTTCGGCCGTATGTGATGGACTTTGGGCTGGCGCGGTCTTTCCAGGGGGAAGCGACCGAGACGGGCACCGTTCTCGGGACGCCGCACTTCATGTCGCCCGAGCAAGCCCGCGGCGAGGTGAGCAAGCTTGATCGACGAGCTGACGTCTATAGCCTCGGAGCCACGCTGTACTGCCTGCTTACGGGCGAGCCGCCCATTTCGGGGAGCAATGCGCTGGAGGTGTTGAGTCGGATCGCGACCGAGGAGCCGGCTCTGCCGCGCGCGCTGGATCGCGATATCCCCGTTGATCTCGAGGCCATTGCGCTCAAGTGTCTGGAGAAGGATCGCTCGGCTCGATACGATTCGGCCCGCGCGCTCGCCGAGGATCTGGAGCGGTTTCTCAATGGGGATGTGGTGAAGGCGCGCGCGACGGGGCCTTGGTATCGATTGCGCAAGACGCTTTCGAAGCACCGTCGCGTCGTGGTAATGGCAGCGGTGGCGGCGGCGCTGGTGTTCTCGGCGTTGGGCTGGGGGCAAAAGGCTCGCGGCGAGGTGGCGGAGCGCGAGCGGCTGGCGCGGCGATTTACCGAACTGGTGGAGCGGGTCGAGTCGATGGCGCGTTATTCGGCGCTCGCACCGCTGCACGACATTCGCGACGATCAGAAGGCGATCCGCGGGCGGATGCGTGAGCTGGAGGGGGAAATCGAGAAGGCTGGGCCGGTCGCACTCGGTCCCGGCCATTATGCGCTGGGACGTGGTTATCTCGCGCTCGATGACGAGGCGAAAGCGCTGGAGTACCTCGAATCGGCCTGGCAGCATGGCTTTCGCGAGCCGAGGGCGGCGTATGTTTTGGCGCTGGTCATTGGGCATCGTTATCGAGAGCAGCTCCTCGAAATGGCGGCAATCGAGGACAAAGAACAGCGTGAGGCGAAGAAGCGGGAGATCGAGCGTCTCTACCGCGATCCAGCGCTCGCGTATCTCAAGCAGAGCGAGGGGGCCGACGTGCCGTCCGCGGCTTACGTGGCGGCGCTCGTGGCGTTTTACGAAGGCCGGCTGGACGATGCGTTGAAGGAGCTCGACACCATCGGCACGGGGCTACCGTGGTTTTACGAGGCGCCCGCGTTGCGTGGGGATATCCTGGCAGCGCGCGCGACCGAACAGTCGAACCGGAGCGAACGCGAGGGAGCGCGCGCCGACTTCGAGGCCGGTCGCAAGGCGCTCTCCGCCGCGGCCGCGATCGGCGAAAGCGCCCCTGCAGTCCACGATGCCCTGGGAGACCTCGAATACTCCGCCATGGTGCTGGAGCTTTACCAGCACGGGGACGTCGGATCGCACTTCGAGAAGGGCGAGGAGGCAGTGCGGCGTGCGCTCGCAGCGGAGCCCGATCGCTATGGGTCGTTGGTGCTGGACGCGCGTTTCCACCGGCGGATGGCGGAATACCGTGGCGAGCGCGGGGAGAAGGCGGAAGACGACCTGCAAAAGGCCGTTGCGGCTGCGGAGCGCGCCACCTTCCTCGCGCCGCTACGTCCGCAGGCCCGCGCGGAGCTCGGGCGGGCTCATTGGCAGTGGGCCCGCGATCGGCAAGCTCGCAACGAGGATCCGCGCGGCGAGCTCCAGAAGGCGATCGATGCCTTCGAGAGCACGAGCCCCGATGCCCGGGACTACGACTTCCACCTCCACGTCGGGCTGATTTTCAAGGTGTGGGCCGAGTACGAAGAGCAGATAGGCGAAGATCCGTCCCTGAACCTGGAGCGCGCCATTGTGTCGCTCCGGGACTCGACGCGGCTCGACGAGCGGGCCATCAAAAGCTGGCTCAACCTGGGCGCCGCCCACACCGTGCGGCTCGGGAGCCCCTGGGCCAAGGATCCGGAGGAAGACGCGCGGCAGGCGCTCACCGCGCTGGACAGGGCCATGGCGGTGGGCCCAAACGACGTGACGCCGCTCCATTATGCGGGCAAGGTCCACCGACTCCTCGCTGGGCGAACGCGCGCCCGAGGCGACGACCCCAGGCCAGAGCTCACAGTGGCTCGCGCTTTCTATCGTCGCGGGGTGCAGCTCAACCCGCAACTCGCGTACATCCACGATGGACTCGGGGCAACCCTGCTCGAAGACGCGCAGGATACCTGGGATCGCGGAGGCGATCCGATGCCGCTGCTCGACGAGGCCAAGGCTGCGTTCGCGGCGGCCATCACGGCGGAGCCCGAGCAGGGCGTGGGCTACCACAACTACGGCGAAGCTCTCCTGCGGCGCGTCGTGGTCCATCACGCGCGCGGAGAGGATCTCGGGGACACCGCGAGCGACGCCGTGGCGGCGATCCAGGAGGCCGTCGATCGGCTCGGCCAGCACGCACAGCCGTGGGGCAACCTCGGCGCCGTGCATTCGCTCCTCGCCTCCTCAATGCTGGACCGGGGGCGGGATCCCACGGCGAGCCTCGACGCGGCGACGGCAGCGCTTCGCGAGGCGTTGAAGCGAAACCCGGAGGCCGCTCAGGCGCACTTCTACCTCGGCGAGACCCTCGGAGTACGCGCACGCTGGGAGGCCGGGAGAGGCTCCTTTCGCTCCGATTTCGAGCGCGCGGCCGAGGCGTACCAGAAGGCGGCGCAAGTGGCCCCGAATCGCCACGATTACGCCGTTGCTTTCGCCCACTTCTGCCGCGCGGGCGCCGCGGCGGCACGGGCCGCGGGCAAGGATGGCAGCGCGCTGCTCGCACGCGGCATGACCGAAATCGAGCGGGTGCTCCGGGCGCGGCCGGCGCTACCAGATGCGCTCGTCGCGCGCGGGCGCCTCCGGCTGGCGCAGGCCGAGGCGGCTGGCACGCCGGAGGAGCGGCGAGAGCTCGCCAGCCGCGCGCTCGAAGACCTTACGCGGGGTCTCGCGGGGAATCCCAATCTCGAGCGCCGCTACCGGCCCGAGGCATTGCTCGCTCAGCGCTGATCAGCGAAGGGCCATCCCTGCCAGGGCCGTGGGGTTCGCCTTCGCGATTCACGGTCAGGTCTTGATTGGGTCTCTCCCAATGAGATCGCGGCTCCCGTCCACCTTGACGGTCACCTCGTGGCCACCCGCGGTGAACGTGTACGTGCCCTTATCGATCTGGACCGTCTGCTGGCTCGGCACGAGGAAGGAAGCCGTGCCGAAAAGGGCGGCCGGCTTGCTGGACGAATTCCCGGCCGTGACGGTCACCGACGTCGGCGGGTCAATCCCATCGGACCGGAAGTCGATAGTGTCTCCTAGCTTGACCTGGATCCGCGTGCCTTTCGTGGAGACGAGCATGGTGAAGGTCGGGGGCATGATGGAGGTCGAGGGATTCGTAGGCATTGGGCTGTCCTTAATTCCGGAAGTGGGGCGCACTCGCGCCGAAGTCCCGCCGAAATCGCGACGGGGAGAGATGCCGCGTTACGCGCGATCGTTCACCATACAATTGGCGTGCCACCCGCCACAAGGGCGCAATCGCATGAATCTGAGAGATAGCCCAACCAGGGCGCTGCACCCTCCAGTACGATCGCTCCAGGACCCTTACGAACTGCAACGAAATTCACCTCGGAAAAAATCATGACCAGCACCCGTGATGGCGATCCCCCGGAGCAAGAGACGACGCGGACGTGGCACGCGCTCGTGATCGGCGTCAATCACTATCCAGGCTATTGGCCCCTCGAGCAGCTCGACGGGTGTGTGAACGATGCCACGGCCTTCCGCAGGTTCCTCGTCGAAAGGGTGCATGTGCCGGAGTCGAACATTCGGTTTCTTATCGCGCCGGAAGGGGACGAAAAAAAGAAACCCGACCCCACGAAGGCGACGGCCGCCCTCATTCGCAAAGCCTTCTCGGAGCTCCTCGATGCCGTACAAAAAGGTGACCACGTGGTGGTGTTCTACGCGGGTCACGGTGTTCGGATCGAGCGCGAGGGCAAGGCCGAGCGCTACTACGGCTTCGCGCCCCACGACGTGGATCCCGCCGGAGGGGGCATCAAGAACCTCATTCTGGACCGCGAAATAAATGGCTTTCTTCGTACCTTGACGAAAAAGAGAGGCGCCTCCGTCACGGTCATCGCCGACACCTGTCACTCCGGCGGGTCAACGCGTGGAATCGACAGCCGCCATAAAGAACGCTCGCTGCCCACGGTGACGCTCAGCGACGTCGAGTGGAACGCGCTCGTGACGGCGCACCCAGCGCTTCTCGAGGACGTCCAGGCAGGAAATGGAACGCGCGGGGCCGTCGCGGGTGGGTTCTTCGCCACGGACGAGCACAGCGACTGGGTAATCTTGTCGGCTTGTCAGGACACCGAAGTGGCGAAGGAGACGGAGGGGCGTCTGGCCATGGACGGCAACGGAACGGAGGACGTGTGTCACGGCATCATGAGCTTCATGCTTCTCCGTGAGTTCGAGCACGTACCGCCGGCATCCGTGCCGACGCTGAGATGGATCGACTTTTACAACGCCGTGAGCCATGCCGTCGTGCAGTGTAACTCACAGCAGCGACCGAGCCTCGGTGGGCAACGCGAAAGGAGCGTCTTCGGAGGCGCCTGGAAGCCGTTCGACCCTGGCTTTACCGTCCGTGTCGACGCGTCGTCAAAGCTCAGCCTCGACGGCGGAATCATCCAGGGGCTGGAGGACGGCGCGGAGATCCTCATCTACCCCCCGAAGACCGCCGATTTCGAGGCAGCGGACGAGAGCAACGTGCCGACCGTGCGCGCCGTGATCGAACAGCCAACGGCGTCCACGAGCACCGCCCGCGTCTTGGGCCCAGGCGACACCAGCACCCCGGTGATGGACCAGTCACGCGCGCGAATCGTGAAGCCTAGTCCGACGACGAAACCCATGCTCGTCCGAGGCAGCGATGGAATGCCGCAGGCGATGCTCGACGCCGCGCTCGCCGTGCCCAACGCGGCGAGCTTCTTCACCCTGGTCACAGGCACCAACGAGCCCGCGCACCTGGAGCTGAAACCCTGGAACCACGCGGTTCCAGCCAGCGCCCTGGGCGAAGAGCCTGCATGGAAAGGCGCGCAAGGCGGCTGGGTACTCGTCCCCTCCCATCGGTCCGGTGCGCCGTCGACACGCTCGGAATCTTCTCCTGCCAACGCCCCAGCGCCACCCGATGACGCGATTGCTTATTTACCGTCGTCACTCACGGCTGCGGATAGATTGAAGGAGGAGGATCTCGGCAAAGCGCTCGGCCTGGCTCTCGTGCATCACGCCCGCTACCTCCGCGGGCGCGACCGGAGGAGCGGCGACAGTACGTTGCGCTCGATGCTGGACGTGCACCTCCGGGTTGGCAGCGAGGAAATGCCGGACGAGATCGTAGACAACGCCTACGACGACGACGAAAAGGAGCGCTGGCTTCAAGAGAACTCCAAAATCCGCGAGCCCACCGACGGCATCTACGAAATTTCGAGTGATGAGTGGCTCTACGTGGAGACCAATGTACTGCGGACCACCCGCTTTCGGCTCTATGTGGGTGTCGTGGGGTTCTGTGACGTCGGGCTTGTGTATCCGATGTGGCCGGCGAAAGGCGACGAGAACACCCTCGAAGCGGGCACCGTCCTTCGCGTCGGAGTGGGCAGGTTCAACTACGTCTTATTACGCGTGCCTCGCGACGATCTAAAGAGCTGCTTGTATACGCTGAAGGTCATCGCATACACCGACCCCGAGGGGACGCAGCCCATCAATCTTCAGAGCCTCGCGCAAGGGCCCACGCAATCCGTGATTTGCTCACAGCTCAAACCCGTCGGGCCCAAACATCGAGGCGCCCCCCCGCAGGCGCAACAGGAAACCAGCAATCCGACCGAGCAACAAGCATGGTACGCGTGGGACCTGCGCGTTCGCGTTTCCAGGCCTGTGCCTGGTTCGGCGGCAACCCGCCACGACCCG
>CAZETM010000308.1:0-10171 GCA_964514885.1 uncultured Polyangium sp.
GCGAAGAGGCCGGGTAACCGAGGGCATAGCGATCATCAGGCGGATGTCGAAGGAGGTGGTCGTCAACAGGCAAAGGACTTAAAGCGACCAGGCGAAAGGTTGGAAATGGAAAAAGCGGTTCGAGGTCATCCTGGCGTTAATCGACGCGCGGACAACCAAATCATCGGATCGGACGATCGGACGCGGGTTGTCGTGGAATCCGAACGACGGCCTGCCGGCAGCTACCATAAAAAGAGAGTACAGGAACTGGAAGCGGCGGGCATCGAAGTCCATACAAGGCCACCCTCGCAATGGGGAAAATAAACATGCCGGAAAAACAAATCATTCATACGGACGAGGACATCCAAAGCATCTTGCATTTTGCCGATTCGATCGGCCTGCTGCTGCTGCCGGACACTCTGGAAGAGGCGCAAGCGCGGCCAAAAAAACCCGCGGAGTTACGATCGTTTTCACGTGGAACGATATATCTCTATCGACCGGAATGGGTGGTGGATGGCA
The DNA here is from genome assembly GCA_964514885.1 of uncultured Polyangium sp. Classification (GTDB taxonomy): domain Bacteria; phylum Myxococcota_A; class Polyangia; order Polyangiales; family Polyangiaceae; genus Polyangium. Next base: position 499 of record CAZETM010000308.1, read on the forward strand.
TTCCGGTGAGACGCATTAACGGTGGAGCTGATGCGGGCAAGTACGATGTCCCTCACGGGACAAACTTTTCCCCCATTGACTTGAATTTCTCGGGCGAAAAGGAGATTGCGGGCATGCGTCGACTCGGTATTGGCAATGTCTCCTTCCAACGCGAATGGTTGCACCGCAAGGCGCACGAAATGCGACCAGCGCCGCCCGAGGTCGAACAGGTGTACAAGCAACTCTGCAAGCACCTACTGTCGAACGTCATTGCCCGCGGTGGCGGCCATTGTTACCACGTGTGCAAACAAGCCGCCGAGCTTGCACGACGCATCGAAACGCGGCCGCCATACGATTACATCCCCTGGCCGCCTCCGGACTTGCACAAGAAAAGCCGTCGCTAGCGTGGTCGATCATCTATGACGTACACGCCCTTCGACTTGCCGAAAACAATCACGAAGGGCGGCAGCACGACGACGTTTGGGTACGACGGCGACGAGCAACGCATTCGCAAAACGACGCCGACGAGCGAAACGATTTACGTCGGCGACCTGTTCGAGCAAGTGACGAGTGCAGGGCTGAAAGAATTTCGGTATTCGGTGTACTCGCCGGAACGGGTGATTGCCATCGTGACGCGTGAAGGCAATGAGCCGGGTACGAAGTATTTGCTGACCGATCACCTTGGCTCGGTGGAAACGGTGACGGATGACGTGGGCAAGGTAATCGAAAAGCGTAGCAACGACGTATTCGGCGCGCGACGCAATCCGAAATGGGGTGACCCTGGCGCGGTTGTACCAGGCAAAACGACGAAAGGGTTTACCGGCCACGACGACGAAGATGAATTCGGGCTCGTGAACATGAAGGGGCGGCTGTACGATCCGAAGATCGCGCGGTTTACAGCGACAAAGATCGGTGCGGAAGTTGCGGATGACCTGGCAAAAGTCATCAAAGGGAGCACGGCGACAGCGGGGGCCCACGATAAAGCCCCGATACCTCCGCAGGACTGTATCCAGTTTGAACATTTGGGGCTTCGAGTCGCCTTCGGCGCTCTGCGCCCCAAACCCCATGCCGCTCGGCGAGGGTCGTCGACCCCCTGCCGAGCGACCGAATCTCTTTGCATTTCAGGGAGTTGTGCCGCTTGGCGTCTCGGCAGGAGGCGGAATTTGCTCGACCTCGGCCCCCGTGGCCCGAGCGTCGGCGCAAGTCTTTTCGAGCAGGTCCAAATAGCCGAAGACTTGCCCTTCGAGGTCCCGCGGCAGTGAGGAATCGTCGCCTTGGCCTCGCCGCGTCGCGCGCCTGATCGCTGCGGAAGTGCGACCGTTCCTTCGATGCGCAGTTGTTCGCGACGAGTAGGAAGTTCCTATCGCGACAACACAGTACCTGCATCGGTCGGGAGAGGTCGAAGAGCGACGGGGAGCAGTCGAAGAGCGCTGGGGACCGGTCTACCCACCTGTCCCGACCGGTCGTGGAGCGAGTGGGACCGGTCCTTCACCTGTCCTGAGCGGTCCGAATGCGGTGGGGAGCGGTGCACCACCCCCGTTTTCCCTTTACATCCAGTTGTTCCGTCCAGTACAACCACCGCGTGACTTCGTTCACCGCCCCTCGCGAGCACCTTATTCGCGCCCTGCACGCGGACCTCGTCGGTCCCTACGCGCCAGGCGATACCGACGCAGCCCCGCAAGAAGTGCTGGAACTGCCGCCCTCACGCACGTATCTGACGGGGTTTCTGTGCCCCGAAGAAGAACGTTCGCCCGAAGATGCCACCGCCGACGATAGCCTCGGCGCAGGCTCCGACGAATCCGAAGAGGAAAACCCCGGCGGCGAACAGATATGGACCACGATTGAAACGATTCGCAAAGGCAAGACGCCTGCGCGGGATGAATTGCGGACGGCGGAATACAAGGTATTTGTCGAGGCGAAGTACGAAGTGGAGGGGCAACTTCCGCCGCGGGACGATATCTTCTTCGCGTGTCGATTGTCGGAAAAACGGTATCCATTGCCGCCGAAGGTGAGTCGGATCGTATTGGCGAAAAAGGTTCGTCAGGTACGAGCGCAGGTGGGGCTGACTCGACTTTCCGCGACGGCGCAGGATCTACAGGGCACGCCTGGGGACACGTCGAATTTGCAGCCGCTGGGGTTGATGCAAACGTGGCTTCCGGCGGCGGAGATCTTTGGCGAAGGTGCGCTGATGTGCCTGGACGAAGCGGCGGTGCAGGAATGGGAATCGCGTCCGGCGGTGATTGCGCGTGCCGAGGAGCTGGCCGAGGGGTATGCATTGGAATTCGGCGCATCGAGCCGCGGGCCTGGGTTTCTCGGGGCGAGGTTTTACCTGTTGCATTCGCTGGCGCATTTGCTCATGTCATCGATATCGCTTCAATGTGGATATTCGGCGAGCGCGTTGTCGGAGCGTACTTATTGCGCCCCGGCGACGGATACGCTGCCGATGGCGGCGATATTCATCATGACGGGGACGAGCGGCGCGGAGGGGACGCTGGGAGGATTGGTGGAGCAAGGCCGGCACTTGACGCGTCATTTACGCCGGGCGTGGGAGATGGCGTCGCTTTGTTCGAGCGACCCGGTTTGTGCTCACCATTCGCCGAAGGATCCTTCGGGCAGATTCTTGGAGGGCGCGGCGTTGAAAGGACGACGGGGATGACGCATCAGGAATTGCTCGGTCGAATCGCTTCGGACCCTGTCGTATGCGGTGGAAAACCTTGTATACGCGGGCATCGCATTTGGGTGTCGTTGATTATCGACTTTCTTGCATCGGGGATGACGCCCGAGGACATTCTGAAAGATTACCCGCAGCTCGTGCTCGAAGACATTCGAGCGTGCTTGGCCTACGCTTCCGAAATGACGCGTGAGCGAACGATCAAGGTGGCTTGATGAAGGTCAAGCTCGACGAAAATCTGGGTATTCGCGGAGCGGCCGTACTCACTGCCGCGGGCATAGATCATCGATACCGGTCGAATTCGAGAGTTCCTTTCTCGATCCGATCTTCCATAATACTATTGCGGAACGTTTGGAGCAGTGTCTCACAGTCATTACCATACGTGCGGTCGCAATCGGCGTCAGGACTACCCACCAAATTGTCGCCGGTGCTGGGTGAATGCGATCAGCGGCCACAAGTCTTCGGGCGTGATACATCGAGCCCACCGATCACATGTATGTGAGTGCGCGCTTGGAAGGGCGACAAGAACTCGGAAACGAAGGTGGTGACGATCGAGGAGGCGAGCGCGAGCCCGTTGTTCGTGGACGTCAATGAAGCGAAAGAAGACGATTCAAATGTACGCGCTGCTGACCGAAGGCTGCGCGCCCAAATGTACGCAATGCCCGACCGTGCACCGGCTGCATTGGCGCCTCATTCTGGTTTTGCGAAAATCGATCCAGCGGCTCCTGCGGAGAGTTTTTGCCACTGGGCATAAGCTTTCACCGCCGAAGCGCGAATTTGCATCGGCGGAGCATTTTCGCCAATGGCTCGGACCACCGCGTCGAGCACATAACCTTCGGGGGCCATGAGCGAGCGGGTCATCACAAGGGTTTCCGAGCCCGCGGCACGCAAAGCGGGACCAAAATAAGGCTCGGACGCGCACGCGAGCACGAACGAAGGAATCGCTCCGCGCCGATCCTTCGGCGCCGGGGGTAATCGAATGCCGTCCATCAATCGATTGTGGCCGGCATATCCGACAATCGAAACGCGTACTTCGCGCTCGGTTTCGCCGTCATGAAATCGCACGACTCCGCCGCTGGTGGCCCGATTCCAGAAATTGTCCACGGCCTGGTCGATGGAGTCGCCGTGATACGCATCGAGCACGACGAGCTGCTCGATGGTTTGTCCTTCAATACCGCCGAACGTTGTCGCGGGAATGCGACGCCGGTACACGGCCCGCTCGAGCAGCGCTCCACGACCGCGAGCGACGTCGACACGCGTGAAATCGCTCGTTTTGCGCTCGAAAAACCGACGATGCCCATAAAGAGCGCCCCAATACAGGTTGGTGTCGAGCCGGTCGGGTTTCCCCGCGACAGGGCTTCCGCAATCGATCTGCGCATTCGAGCACAAGGGAACGATGACGTGGATCACGAGCGGCTTGGTGGGCGTCTCGTTGCCATCCGCCACGGAAGGGCGAAGAAAGAATGCAATCGTGACGAGGAAGAAGACCAGCAGTCGAGGGTGCATCATGGCGGTGCACGATCATCGGAGCAGCGGGGCGAAGTGTGACAGGAGCTTGGCGAGAGTGGAAGACGCGTGCAAATGTACGCTGAATCCAAGTTAGCCACCGCGTTCAAAGGTACGCGATCCTCGTCGCTCAGATCCTCGGAACCGCGACGTCCGGCGTATTGAGCTGGCGCGCGAAGGTCGCGAGGTCTGGGGCCATCTCGATGACTCGGCCAGACGATACCAAGAAGCGTTGCACGGGTGGATCTGCTCGGGTGGTATCGAGAAACACGATATCTCCGCTGAGGTCCTCGCCAATGGCGAGGCGCGTGGTGAGCCAAGGCGCATCTTCGTTGTCTTCATCGCCCCAAACGTCTTCCTCGCGAATCGTGCGGTTGAGTTGCAGCACGCGTTCGAGGTTGTCGAGCAGCTCGTGATCGACCACGCGGGACTCGATGCCCGGGTAGGTCCGTTTCGCGAGCGTCGCGGGAAATTGGCGCATCAGCGCGAGCCACGAGGCGGGCACGGGGTAGCCTGTCATGGCTTCGAGTTCGGGGAGGATGTTCAAGTCGTCCGGCATGCGCCACATTCCACCAAAGATTGGCCGTGTCGTCAACCGGCGCGGCGCAGTACGGTCGTGGCATAGGTCGTGCTGAACGTTCTGGACGAACGGGGGCCTGATCATGCACAAAAAACTCACTGTACTCGCCTGTTTAGCGTTATTTTGCGGGGCGAGCGTCGCATCTGCAGCTCCGCTTTACAGGTTGTACATCAGCGGAGATCATTTCTATACCACCAATCTGGAGGAAGCATTCAACGCGACGCGGCTCGGGTACGTATTCGAGGGAAATGTTGGCGAATGCGAACTCACCGCGACGCTGGGCACCACGCCGCTTTATCGTCTTTACAGCTCGAACTCCGAAGGCGGGGATCACTTCTATACGACGAGCAGCCAAGAACGCGACCTGGCAATCGCTGCCCACGGCTACCGTTCCGAGGGAATTGCGTGTTGGGCACGTCCTTCACAGGCACAGGGAACGTGTCCCTTATACCGCACGTACCACAATGGTGTGCAGGACCATTTCTACACGCTCAGTTGGAAGGAAGTGCTGAGTGCAGCGGGTATGGGCTACGCGCATGAAGGGGTTGCGGCTTATATGGGCGTTTCGGGCTCCTGCCCCGATTAATCCATTGCAGTCGAAGCCTCCGTGGATCCGCCGCCTGCGGATGCTCCGAGGGCGTGAGGGGCAGCCATTCGCTGCACAGGGAGCGCATTTTCTGTTTCGTGCGTAAGGTCGTCGTCCACATGGAAAAGTTATCCGGTAATCGTTCCAAAGCCCACCGAAAAAATTTTAGGCTTCAGGCCGGCCAGCTACCTTCCAGCGTCTCCCAGCCTTCGTCTCGTAGCTAACGACCAACCCCAAGGCAGCGAAGCTCTCCAGGACGTCCTCGACCTCGTCCTTCGGGGCCTTCATAAAGGTCGCAGCGATCGCCTCCACCGACCAGGCGCGCCTGTCGGCGGTCACGAGATCGCGCACGGCCACGAGCTGCTCGGCGAGCTTCTTCGGCCACGGCTTAGCAGCACCGGCGGTGGATACACCTTCGTCTTCGACGGAGTCGTCGATGTCGATTAAATCCTGCTGCGAGGCGGCCAGGGTTCCGCCGGGGTTCTGGAATTCAGGACGAAGCCAGCGGATCAGCCCATTGCGCTCCTCCTCGGCCCGCTCGGCGTTGAGCGCGACGAGCTTCTCGAGGATCTGCTCGTCTGTAAGGTCGCGGGGCCAGCCGTAGGCGTCGAAGACAGCGGCGTCAAGATCGTCGTGGATCTGCTTAAGGATGGCGACGAGGCCCTGCTCGTGAATGACCTTCTCCTTGCCGGTTAGTGCTTCGCCGCTGCGGAGCTTCTCAAGAACGTTGTACATACCGGTAATGGTGAGGTCGGCGTGGGCCGCCTGGCGAGCCTTGCGGTGAGCGTCAAGGGATTCACCGAGAGCGCGGATACGGGCGGCTTGTGGCTCGGTACAAACAGGAAATGGAAAGGGATCGAAGCAGCGAGTTTTTGTATAACGCGGGTCGTTTCCCACCCCGAGGCGTCCACCCGCGACAAGTGCCCATACGGTATGAACACGAGACGACAACACGCAAAGCAGTGACGCATCATCAAGAGCGAAGCTCGTGAGCATGTTGTCTGGAAGAGTATCGTCCGATAGAAATGAAAAAACGCGATGCTTGGAGGTCTCCGGCGTCGCGATGTACCTCTTCAATCCATCCACGGCCGCTCGCCAGACGGGCCGCTCCCATCCAAATCGCCACCACTTGTCACGTATAGCTGCCCTCCGGTTGTGGTCGCGCTCTGGCTTTACCCGATCGAGCAGATATTGAAACGCTTCAGGAAGAAGCTCTGCCGCTGACGCTGCATCATATCCAAAAAAATCGATAACATGCACGTTGCGCGGCGAGCCCATAAAATCGCGCCCATTCATATACTTCCGCACGACCCGTCGTGCCGACGCACTCCGCGCCAGAGAACGCAGTCGAGCAGCCTCACTACGATCCAGAATAAAACCAGACCCGTAGAGCTGTACACCCGGAGAACAGAGACGGAAATTCGCGCGAAGACGACAAACTTGCCCAATGTTAATCCCAGAAGTCAGATCCGGATTGATTCGTGGCGTTGCCGTTATCACCACAGCAACGCATTCATCGCCGTTCTCGCTAGTTACCCTTCCCAACTGCGAAGGCGATGTAGGAGCTGAAGAGCCAACAGTCATCGCTATACGAACCGCAGCAGCGTCATCCGCATCGACCCACGGGTGGTCCGGTATTGCAAAAACAAGTTTGAGCGGTGACTCGTCAGCATCGAGCTGTGCAGATAAAACCCGCCGTTGAAAGACCTGACTTATGCTATTGGTCGTGATGAGCCCAAATCGGTTCGATTTGCCATGGCGAACACGCTCGGAAGCGCGTTGCCACCACGCCATCACGTAGTCGGCCTTCTCTGGTAATTCTGGATACGCTTCTCGGAAAGCCTCCACATATCCTGAGCCGAGCACCTGGCGCATTCGCCATCCCCCGATAAACGGCGGGTTCCCCACGATAAAATCCGCCTGCGGCCACTCCGCTTTCCGTGGGTTCACATAAATCTCAAATGGCACCCGAGCCTTCTCGTCCGGGATCTCTTCCCCCGTCACGGGACTCTTCTTCATTGTCACGCCATCCCAGCGCGAGACCGGCTTCCCCTTCTCGTCCCGCTTCAGCTCCACGCGATCCCAGGCGAGCACCGCGTCCCGGCACTCAATATTCTTGAAATCTCGCAAGACCGGCTCTGGAATGGCCGCCCCCAATCCATACGTCCGAAAGTGCCATTGAAGGTATCCAATCCAAAGCACAAGCTCGGCGATCTCCTTCGCCCACCGCTTCACCTCGATGCCCAGGAATTGCCCCGGCATTACGCGAAGAGCATCGGCGGCCAGGAGCTCCTGCTTTACGCCCAAACCCAGCAACGCGCCGAGAACCTCACCCTCGAGCCGCTTCATGACGTCGAGCGAAACATAGAGGAAGTTCCCCGATCCACACGCAGGATCGAGGATTCGAATCTTCGTCAGCCGCTCATGAAAATCGTGAAGAACCTTCTTCGCCTCATCGAGCTTGGCGTCCCGCGCCTTGACCGCCTTCTTGTATTCATTCGCCTCCGCCTGTCGCGCCTTGGCCGCGCGCCCCTTGGCCAGGTATTCCGCCTCGGTGAGCACAACCTTCTTCGGCTCCGGCCCCGCGTCCGCGATCAATCGCCGGACCTCGGCTTGAATCACCTCCCACTCCGCGCGGAGCGGCTCCTCCAAGGTCGGGCGCACCAAGCGCTCCACATAGGCGCGGGGCGTATAATGCGCGCCGAGCCGGTGTCGCTCCTTCGGATCGAGAGCGCGCTCCAGGAGCGTCCCGAAGATCGACGGCTCCACGTCCGACCAATTGCATTTCGACGCCTCGTGCAAAATCTTCAGCGCCTCACGATCGAGCGGCAAGGCCGAGGGGGCCGCGAAGAGCCCGCCGTTGAATCGAAGGATCTTGCCGAGCGGAAACATCTGCCCACCATCGTTCATCGTCCGCCAGAGCGACTCGATCCCAATGGGGAAGGAGGGCGGGCTAGGGAGCCAGAATTGCTCAATCGCGTTCGCGAAAATCCTCTCCGGAAGAAGGCCCACATCCTCGGCGAACATCGTGAAGAGACAGCGCATCAGGAACGTCGCGATAAGCTCTGGAGAATGCTTGGCTACCTCGAGCCTCTTCGCCAACTCCGCCAAATGGCCCGCCACTTCGCGCGTGACCTTCGCAGCGTGTCGGGCCGGATCGAGGCTCTGGGGGTCGAGGAAGACCTTCCGAAGCGTCTCCAGATGCTTTGGATACTTCGCCAGATCGGCGAGGTGAATTCGCGCGAGCTGCGGGCTCGGAAAGTGCCGGTAGTTCCACGAGCCGTCGAAAGCTGCATAAAGATCGAAGCAGAAGCCGACGTCGCACGCGATTAGAAACGGCGGCGCCCGCTCGAAGGTCTTGGCGTAGCCGAGCGCCTGGCCGTAGGCGTCGCCCATCGCGACCGTCCAGCCTGGAGTGCCCCGCTTGGCCGCGCCGAGCTTCTTGCTGCCGGCCGACGATCCCTGCTTCGCCTCCAGAATAAAGCAGCCCTCCTTATAAAGGTCGATCCGCCCGTGGGGCGAGCTGTCGCCTTCGAGCGCGAAGCGCACGCCTCGCTCGAAGACATACGTGTCCTTCTCGGGATCGCCGGTGGCGGGATTGGGGCGTGGGACGTCGAGCAGATCGCAGAGCTCCGTGAGGAACATGTCCTTGTTGGCGCGCTCGGCGGCGCCGGATGGGGACCATTTCGCGATGAAGTTCTCGATCGGCGTGGGCATCGGGTCGCATCCTAGCCTCAATCCGGTCGCCGCGTCGAGAGAAGACGAAGCCCTCGCCCGGCCTGGCTTCTCAGCAGTGTCGACCGCGTAAGGAAAACAAAGGCAGAATTTTGCCAATGACGCGTCTACGTTGCCTCGCGTCATCCGTGGTGAGTTGTGCTCGCCTTGTCGCGTATGCATGTCGATAACAACGGCACCGTTTCGGTACATCGATTTCGCGAGCGATTGCGCGACATGCGCATTCGGCCGCTCGAAAGGCCCTGAGCCCAACGGCACGGCCATCTGTTGCAAGGACCCATTTGCGTCGGCGGAAATCGCTGGCGATTGTAATGCAGACGCTGTTTACGTCGGCGCAAACGGCCTTCCGCGGTGTGCGGGACTGCGTTTGCACGCGCGAAAACGGCGACCTTGACCCACCAGGAAGGCTTTTGCGCGGGAATCAAGCGGTCCCCAGCGAAGTGTGGGAATACGTTTGCGCCGACGGAAACGCGTTCGGCGGAGGTCGGCCGAGTTTTTCCGTCGACTCGAGACCGATCCTGCACGAAAATCTCACGGATTTGCGTCAGCTCGTCTTGGTTGCGTCGGTATTTTCCGCGCCACCGGCGTCGGATTCGTCGGCGTCAGCTTCGGCGAG
>CAZETM010000309.1:0-10163 GCA_964514885.1 uncultured Polyangium sp.
CCCCTCCCGAGCGGTCGCTCGCCTGTCCCGCCCAGTGAGCCACCCAGCGATGCGCGCAGATGTAACGGCGATTGACGACGTGGTCGGGCCGCATCACATCGGTTGCAGTACAGCCCAGCTGCCTCGATGACCGCGCGAAGGAAAGCCCTGTCATTCGAAGCTCCTCGTGGTAAAGACCGTCCCGTGTCCATCCAGTGGTACCCGGGTCACATGAACAAGGCGCGTCGCAAGATCGCCGAGGCGATGCCGTCGCAAGATGTCGTCATCGAAGTGCTCGACGCGCGCATGCCGGGGGCCAGCGAGAATCCCTTGGTGACCGAGCTTCGAGGAAGGAAGCCGTGCGTGAAGGTCCTCAGCAAGAGCGACCTCGCCGACCCCGAACTCACGTTGCTCTGGCTGCGCCACTTCGAAGCCACCGGGACGGCGACGCAGACGAGCGGTCCTGTCAAGGCCATTGCCATTACCACCGAACGAGCGGCCGAGACGCGTTCACGCATCGCCCAAGTGTGCGGAGCCCTTGCGAAGCCGACGCGGGGGCGGAAGACGGCACGCGCAATGATTATCGGCATTCCCAACGTTGGAAAGTCGACGCTGGTGAACACGCTCGCTCAGCGCAAAGTCGCCAATGTGGGAGACGAGCCGGCCGTCACCAAAAGCCAGCAAATCGTGCAACTCGAAAATGGCATGATCCTCTTCGATAACCCCGGAATCATGTGGCCCAAAATCGAGGACCCCGGGGGCGCACTTCGTCTCGCGTTTGGCGGGGCCATTCCCGACACCGCACTCGACTACGAGAACGTCGCGCTCTTTGGCGCCGGGTTCTTGCTGCAGCGGTATCCGGAGCTGGTCCTGAAGCGTTACAAGCTCACCGAGTTACCGGTCGACGCGAACGCGCTGATCGACGAAATCGGTCGACACCGCGGCGCCCTTCGCGCGGGAGGCATGATCGACCGGCAGAAGGCAGCGAACATTCTCATTCACGACTTTCGCACCGGCGCCCTTGGCCGCATCAGCCTGGAGCGCCCCAGCGAAAAGCGGATGAAGTCGTCGTAGACTAGGCGCATGCCAATTGCATGGGAGTGGCGAGACGGCTTCATTCGAATCAGGGCCTTGGCGCCTTTTCTTTGGACACGATCTCCACCAGCCTGACCGTTCGCGAGGGGCCATCCGCTGGCGGCACCTTCAGCTCGTCCACCTTCACCCGCAGTTCGTACGGCGGCGCTCGACACCGCGCCAATTTTCTGACCGAGTTGCTGTCTTCCGCTGAAGCCCCGCTCCCCAGCGTCCATTAAAGCTTTTGGGGTTCGTCGAACCGAATTACGCGTCTCACGCCGTTTTACTCGCGACCAGAAAAATACTTGACACGACCTTCCCAATGTGGATAGAGTCGCGCGCACGTCGACTTTCTATCGCGAAAAACGATGACCTTGCAAGCACGGTACCTCTGGGAAAAACAACTCGGCCCGTTTGGCGCCCGGGCTGAGGATATCGTCATACTCGATGAGTCAGCCGATCCAACGCATCGAATACGGTATCTGGATCTGTTTCGGGGCGCGGCCAATGATGCCCGAGGATTGTGGCCCAAAGCGGTCGTTGAATTTCAGGGAAAGCCGGTTCTGTACGTCGTTGATGACCTCGCTGCGGCGCGAATGGGTGACGCCGGCTTCGTGCGTCTGCGTCGTTTGCTCGCATTTCGGGCCGGAGCGGATCACGTAGCGATATCTGCACCAGGACGACTCACCGTTTATCCTGTCACACCGGCATCAAAAAAAGATCTCCAAGAAAACACACGCACCATCTTGCAAGATGGCGCTGGCGCGCCTGGACTGATTCCGTCGCTCACATTTCCGCCGCTGTTCGGCGACACGAACGAAAAGAAGGCGAAGGATTCGGCCGCCGTTGCGGTACACAAGCTTCTTTACGAACTCCTGACGACAACGACGCTTGCGTTGGTCGAGCAAGAAATTGCTCATATCGATGCATTGTCACTTGTCGGACGCGCATTGTTCGTGCGGTTTCTCGTCGATCGACGCATTCTGTGTGACCAGGACATCGAAAAGATTTCGGGATTTCCGACGGCTACCTGTTTTGCGACGAAATCGGGTGCGGCTCGGATGAGCCAATGGCTCGACGAAACATTCAATGGTGATTTTTTACCCTTGCCTGCTGGTGGATCCGAGCGGTGGTTTCAACGTTTGCCAACGATTGCTTTTGCCGAGCTCAGCAAAATTCTTTTGCGCGCAACGCCCACAGGTCAATTGCACATCACGTGGGGGGATGGCTGGAACGACCTTCTTTTTGATCACATTCCGGTTGGTCTTTTGAGCCAAGTTTACGAGCACCATGCGCACACTTTCGATCCGGTCATTGCGGATAAGACCAGCGTCAAGTACACGCCTCGCCACATTGCCGAATACATGGTCGACGAAGTTTTCTTTGCGCTTGGAGATCGGGCGCATCAGGCGCGTGTTCTTGATCCTGCTGTTGGAGGGGGCGTATTTCTCGTCGCGGCATTTCGTCGCTTGGCGGCGGCAACGTGGCGTGCTGAAGGAAGCCCTCCGGGCACGCGTAAACTCCGCAATATCCTTTACAACCAACTTCGAGGGTTCGATATAAGTCAGCAAGCCCTTCGACTTTGCTCGCTCGGCTTGTACCTTACCGCCGTCGAATTGGATCCGAAACCCTTTCCGGTGAAGGGGCTCCGTTTTGATCGCCCATTGCTCGGTGATGTTCTGCTCGATGTATCCGCGACAAACGATCGTGAGATTTACATCGGTAGTTTGGATGAAACACGTGTCGGTATCGAACATCGTGGCCGCTACGATGTCGTGATCGGGAATCCTCCCTGGAAGAGTTGGGCCACAACTGAAGTTGTCCACGAAGACGACATCAAAGCGCAGGTCAAAAAAGTCGAGCAAACCGTTCGCAGCATCGTTCGTGACCGCGTGGGAGAAGAAGAATCCATCGAATACGAAATGGCGGATCGGAATCCGGATTTGCCGTTCCTCTGGAGAGCCATGGAGTGGGCTGCCCCCGAGGGTCATATTGCGCTAACGCTACACGGTCGTTTTCTTTTTAAGCAAACCGATATCGGGAAAGCTGCGCGAAAAACCATTTTCAGTGCGATCATGGTCGATGGACTGCTGAATGGCACCGCTCTTCGGGATACCGAGTATTGGCCCGGCGTGCGAGCGCCATTTTGTCTTTTGTTTGCACGGAACCGTCGTCCAACCGCGGAGGACTCTTTTTGGTTCGTCAGCCCGGAGCTCGAAAAGGGACTCAACAATCAGGGCAAGCTCAGAATTGATGAGATCAGCGCCGTGCCCATTGAGAATGAAGCGGTCATTCAAAACCCTTGGCTTTTGAAAGCGCTGTCTCGAGGTACGCTGCTCGATGTGCGCGTGATCGAGCAAATGGAACGTATCGCCCCGGAAAACTTGTGGGCGTATTGGGAAAAGCAGGGTTCGGAGAATAAACGTTGCGGAGAAGGCTTCATCATCGGAGGCGATGGTCCCACGTCGCGACCCAAGAAACCTGCCAAAGACCTTTGGGGTTTGCCCATGTTGCGGCGCGAGGCAAGCTTGCATTTTCTGCTCGAACCCAACGGTCTGCCTCTTGTTCCGCACGGTATGGCCATGCAACGCGCACGCGTGCGAACGATTTATGACCAACCCCTCGTACTCGTCGCAGAATCGTTGCCTGTGGACAGGACCGCTCCCGCCGCTCATCTGTGCCTCCACGACATTGCCTACAGTCAATCGTTCACGGGATTCAGTTGTAAAGGAAGTCCCTATGCCGAACAGCTAGCGCGTTATCTCGTGGTGTTATTCAATAGTGATGTCGTACGCTATCATGCGCTCATGACGAGTGGCCGGTTTGGCCTGGAGCGCGACACGATGCTCGTCGATGATTTGTACGAATTACCCTTCCGTCCCCTGGAACGATTACCTGCTTCACTCCGAGCGGAGATCGAGCCTCTTTCCGACAGGCTCATTCGTCGCGGGTCGGAAGCCCTCCACGACGTCGACGTTTTTATTGCCGAGGTCTATGGGTTGAGCCACGCGGATCGCGAAGTCATTGCCGATACGCTCGACGTCGCTGCGCCGTTTGCTCATTCGAGGGCCAAAGCGCAGTCCCGCCCAGAGGCGCGCGATCTTTCCCATTACATCGATCGCATCCTGGGCATTGTCACGCCATTTCTCGCGCGACGAGGGCGTTTGTTGAGTATTCGCGTCGTACGCAATGCGCTGGCGGAACCTTGGATTGTGTTTCAAGTGGACAGTCAGGAGACAAGCGAGCGTCCGAAGGCATTGCGAGATGACAATAAAGCGCTCGCTGCGCTCGTCGATGCCGCCGACTCGTTGGCCGCGACGCGAATCATTGCTGTCGATTCATCCACGACGTTGCTCGTTGGAATCGTTGCTCAATATCGCTATTTCACTCCCTCCCGGGCTCGCCTTCTCGCGGTTGACCTGCTTCAAGAACACGCTGACGTGTTGGAGGGGAAGACGCACACATGACCACGACGACGCGATTGCTGCGGCTAGGGGCGGGTCCGGCGCGTACTCCCGAGGATAGGGGGCCGACGATACCCTATCCGGACCTTTCAGACCTTCTCAAAGAAGCCATTGAAGAGGCCCTGCGCGAAGCGTGGAAGTCATTGCCTCTGGAAGCTTTGGCACAGGGTATTTCATTGGACGACGCCGACGAAACACCAATCAATCGATTGTTGCGTGACGAACTCGAGAAGCTGCGGACCCATCCGAATCACCCGATTCCACAATTTAATGACGACGTGTTCACCTACATCACGGAAAGTGAGGGGTTGCCGGATCGGACGGGAAAACCGCTGGACGAAAACACGAAAAAACCTGACTTCGTCGTACGCCCGCTAAAGCCACCTACTGGAGTTGCGCGTCCTGTCACGTACGGAATGTACATCGAATGCAAAATCATCGAAGGTGGACATGACTCACGTACGATCGCCTCCTATTGCACTGATGGAATCCTGAGATTTGTCAAAGGCGATTACGCGTCCGTTATGCCTTCCGCAATGATGGTAGCCTATCTGCGACGAACAACGGAATCTCTTCCAGCAAGCCTTTCTCGATATCTTCGACGAAAAAAGTCGACATGTTTCGAGGTTCAAACCTATCCAAGCTTGAATCCGTCACGAGCAAACCAACAACCTCCTCACGCGTATTGCTCGAAGCATGACCGCTCGAAAGCGCTCGTTGGTTCATTGCAACGGCTTCCCGGATCCATCGAGATCACGCATCTCTGGTTCGAAGTCAAATCCGCCACTGCAAATGGCATATCGGGACAATCCCCATGACCCTTAATCGCTATCGAGGTAGAACGACCAACCTGTCAGCGTCGCCGAAAATAAATAAGCCCACCGCTCTTTGGTAGCGGTGTCGGTATCATCCGATACGTGAGATCTTGACCAGGAACGAGCGACCATTCATACGACCTCAAAAGATGCGCCAAGACAATCTGCATTTCGACGATGGCCAAATGTTGCCCGATGCAGACGCAAGATCGCCGAGGCGATGCCGTCGCAAGATGTCGTCATCGAAGTGCTCGACGCGCGCATGCCGGGGGCCAGCGAGAATCCCTTGGTGACCGAGCTTCGAGGAAGGAAGCCGTGCGTGAAGGTCCTCAGCAAGAGCGACCTCGCCGACCCCGAACTCACGTTGCTCTGGCTGCGCCACTTCGAAGCCACCGGGACGGCGACGCAGACGAGCGGTCCTGTCAAGGCCATTGCCATTACCACCGAACGAGCGGCCGAGACGCGTTCACGCATCGCCCAAGTGTGCGGAGCCCTTGCGAAGCCGACGCGGGGGCGGAAGACGGCACGCGCAATGATTATCGGCATTCCCAACGTTGGAAAGTCGACGCTGGTGAACACGCTCGCTCAGCGCAAAGTCGCCAATGTGGGAGACGAGCCGGCCGTCACCAAAAGCCAGCAAATCGTGCAACTCGAAAATGGCATGATCCTCTTCGATAACCCCGGAATCATGTGGCCCAAAATCGAGGACCCCGGGGGCGCACTTCGTCTCGCGTTTGGCGGGGCCATTCCCGACACCGCACTCGACTACGAGAACGTCGCGCTCTTTGGCGCCGGGTTCTTGCTGCAGCGGTATCCGGAGCTGGTCCTGAAGCGTTACAAGCTCACCGAGTTACCGGTCGACGCGAACGCGCTGATCGACGAAATCGGTCGACACCGCGGCGCCCTTCGCGCGGGAGGCATGATCGACCGGCAGAAGGCAGCGAACATTCTCATTCACGACTTTCGCACCGGCGCCCTTGGCCGCATCAGCCTGGAGCGCCCCAGCGAAAAGCGGATGAAGTCGTCGTCATAGACTGCTTCGCTTGAATATTGGCCGACATTTCATGAGCTCACACGAACTTTTGGGATGAACATCTAGCTAGGCACCCATTCAACTTGTGCCGCGTGACCGTGTGGGTGGCTGTAACGAGCGCATGACAGTGTCATGCGGCCATGACGATGCAGTGTCACGACGGCGTTACATCGGTCGCGAGCTGGGCTCGCTCCACGATCGCACCAAGCCCCTCGCTGACGGCCTCTCTTCCGCGGCCATATCGAGCCACCATGCGACGGCGGTTTGCGTGGACCATGTGTGGCGCATGGTTTGCAAGTACCAATGCGCACGTGCGTTTGAGAATGAACGAATCTTTTGTTCGAACGAGGTGATTCGTGGCGTCGACATTGGCCTCGTTGCGGGGGCGTTGCGCGTGTGTGTCGATGTCGCGAGCCCGGTCGGCACGAAATCCGGCATTCGGTTCTCTTTGTGCCCGCTGGGCCTCGGCGGCGGCCTTCATGGCAAAGGATCCGGGCCGATTGGGAGATTTGCAAGCTTGCGTCCTCACTTGTCGATTTGGTGATTTCCTAGAGCGCCTGTCGCCATCCACCCGCACGAGTATGCTCGACGCGATTGAAAAAACGACCTTCCGAGCAGTCTACGACGAGCACTTCCGCTTCGTTTGGCGATCCCTTCGCCGCCTCGGGACGCGTAATGTCGACGTTGCCGACGCCGTTCAGGACGTCTTCTTGGTCGTTTACCGCAAGCTGGGCGCGTTCGAGGGCAGAGCGAAGATGACCACGTGGCTCTTCGGAATCTGCCTTCGTGTGGCCAGCGATCGACGGCGACTCGCCTATGAGCGACACCAATCCGAGAACGATGGGCTCATGGTGGACCCACCCGACGATCGAATCGATGTCGTCTGCACGATCGAACGACGCCAGAAACTCGCGATGGGTAAAAAGCTCCTGGATGGGCTGCCCGATGAACAGCGTACGGTCTTCGTGCTGTTCGAGTTCGAGGAGATGAGTGGAGAAGACATTGCGGAAGCGCTCGGGATTCCTCTCGGCACGGTGTATTCGCGGCTGCGTCTTGCGCGGGAGGCGTTTCATCAGGCGGTCATTCGAGCGCGTGCGCACGAGCGAAGCCGCATGGAGCGTGGCGCGGCGGGCATGCGAGTGGCGGGAAGTGAGCGATGAGCGATCTCGCAAAATGAAGATCCGATCGTTTTTTGAAATGGCGATGCGGCCCGTCCCCCACCCAACCATCGAGATCACTGTTTGCAAGAAGGAGACGTGACCATGAAACGTTGGATGTGTCTGTCGGTGTGTGTCGTTTCGTTGGTGCCGGGATTGTTCGTCGTCGACGGGTGCAAAAAGGTTGTTGATGTCGGTGGCGAGGGCGATGCCGGAGTTGCTGGGAACGGTGGTGGGGGAAGTGGCGGCAGTGATGGGGGAAGTGGCGGCAGTGGTGGGGCAATTGGCACGGTCGTGCTCGATTGCACCAAGCCAATGCCGGCCACGAAAACGAACAAAGTGGACCTGCTCTTCAGCATCGACAACTCGCGCTCGATGGCCGAAAAGCAGGCCATTTTGGCGCTCACGGTTGACGATCTCGTCGCGTCGCTCGTGAATCCGACGTGCGTGGATGCGGCTGGTCTGGCGGTAGCAAATCAGCCTGCGAATGGGTCCGACGCTTGTCCGGCGGGGTCGCAGCGCGTATTCGCGCCCGTCACGGACCTCCACATCGGCATCGTCAGTTCGAGCATTGGGGGGCATGGAGCCGATTCATGCCCGAACAGCGACATGTCCACCAAAGAATGCCAGCCTGGCGTGAACACGACGAACAACGACAAGGGGCGTTTGCTGTCGCGGCTGGATCAATGTGGCGGAACGCAGGCGCCGACCTACGACGGCAAGGGATTTCTCGCGTGGGATCCTGGGCAAGTTGCGACGCCACCCGGGGAAAAGGTTTTCGACGATGCCATGGGCGGAGGTCTCGCGCCGACATTTCGCAACATGGTGATTGGAGTGGGTCAAATCGGATGCGGGTATGAATCGCAGTTGGAATCGATTTACCGATTCCTCGCGGATCCGGATCCCTACGAGACGATCTCCGCCGAGTCCGGCGTGGCCGTGCCTTCGGGAACGGATTCGGTGGTTCTGGCGCAGCGGAAAGCCTTTTTGCGTCCGGATTCGCTGCTCGCCGTCGTGATGTTGACCGACGAAAACGATTGCTCCACCAAGGAATACGGCCAGTTTTACTACGTCAACCAACTTCGCAACGGCGCCACGCCCGTGCGTATGCCGCGTGCTCGCCAAATCTGCGAGACCGATCCGAACGACGAGTGTTGCAAGTCGTGTGGCCAGGCGCAGGGCAACTGTCCGGACGATCCGACGTGCAAAGATCCGAACGGCGGGCTAAACCCGGCGACGCTCTCCGAGTTCGATGACAGCATCAACGTTCGTTGCTGGGATCAAAAACGGCGATTCGGCATCGATTTCCTTTATCCCACGGATCGATACGTGCAGGCATTTACGAACCCGATGATTACGAACCGTCAAGGTGAAGTGGTTCCGAACCCGATTTTCTCGGACCTCGATCCGAGCGACGGCAATGGCACGATTCGCGATGCAGGGCTCGTGGTATTCACCGGAATCGTCGGTGTGCCTTGGCAAGACATCGCGCGTGATCCGACGGATTTGAAGAAAGGCTTCAAAAACCCCGTGGAGCTGACGGCATCGATCGACGCGACGGGCATGACGACGTGGGACGTCATTCTGGGCGATCCTGCGACGGGCAAAAAACCACTCGACCCGCTCATGCGGGAAACGTACGAAAAACGGACGGGGGTCAATCCCATCACGGGCGATGCACTGGTCGACGCAACCATGCCCTTGGCGAATCCCATCAATGGTCATGAAAGGACGATCCTACCGGACGATCTTCAATATGCTTGCATTTTCCCGCTCTTGCCCGGCACGGAACGAGATTGCACCGATGCGAGTTTGACGATGTGCGAATGCGTGGAGCAGAACAACGACAATCCGCTTTGCTCACCAGATCCGAACAATGGCAATGCCCCAACGCTTCAAACGAGGGCCAAGGCGTATCCGGGTCTTCGTGAGCTTGCCGTGCTGGAAGGTACATGCGGCGTGGTCACCTCGATTTGCCCGGCGCAACTCGCGGACGCAGCCGCAGACGATTATGGGTACCGGCCGGTGGTTCGGAACATCGTCGAGCGGATCAGGCCGCACCTGTGACCTCACGGCATTGAACCACTGACGCCTCCCGGTGGTCGAGCGGCCGACGAAGGGCAAGCACGAGCAAACGCGCATCGCCTGGTGCCCGGAGTGCGAGTTGGGGATGGCGGCGTTGAGCAAGGCGCGGTGGGGTGCGATTTAATTCCCCGACTTGCCGATACACACCTTGAAGGGGTCAGCCATTCCGTTCGACGAGAGGAAAGCACACTCGGGTCGTTCGGGGTTGGTGGCGGCACACTCGGCGTTCGTCTCACAAGGCATCCAGCACCAGGACACGAAATTGGCGACGCAGCGGCCTCGTCCATCCCCGCAAGAATCGCCGGTTTTGCGCCCGCTGCAATCATCAGAACAGAATGGTGCGCGCTCCCCACCCGATTCTCCGCCCACGCAAAAGCCGGAGACACAATCCGCTCCCGTTTCGCAGGGTTCGCCAAATGGCGTTTCGCCTGCGGTATCGCACGCAGACGCAAATACGACGACGGCAAGGAGTGTTGCAGCGAGCCAAAATCTACGACGTACGGTAAAGCTTTTCATTGTAAACCTCTGGTAAACGATCCTCTCACGAATTCGCATG
>CAZETM010000310.1:0-10102 GCA_964514885.1 uncultured Polyangium sp.
AGCGAGGAAGGGGCGGGCTTGGGATATGGTGCTGGTGGTGGCCCTGAGTTTGGCGGCGACGCGAGCGGAGCGGGCGGAGAGGGTGGTGGCGCACCTCCTTTTGGTCCCGAGCTTCCTGGGGAATGCAAAAACACGCCGCAGATTCCTCGAGTTGTGTACCTGTCCGCGGATGATTCCAATTCGATGGGTTCTCCGGCGCTGGCCCGCGAATTGATCAACATGGGATTCGAGCCGAATCCATCCATGATTCGCACCTACGAATTCCTCAATTATTACCAAATTGCATACGAGGCGCCTGATTACGACAAGCTGGCGATCTATACACATCTCGAGCAAAAAAAGGATAAGCCTGAAATTGCCGAGCTGCAGATTGCCGTCCGGTCGTTTGACGCGTTTCCCACGCGACGCCCGATGAATATCACCATCATCGTCGACACATCGGGATCGATGAAGGGCCCGGGGCTCGATCGGGCCAAGGCGGCGGTGAATGCAATGGGTAAGAACTTCGTTGCGGGTGACACGATTAGTGTGGTTACGTGGAGTAAAACTCCGCAAGTGCTCGATGGGCACATAATTACGGGCCTGGACGACCAAACGGTACAAACGTTCGTGAGTGGGCTGGCTGCAGCGGGGACGACGGATCTATCGACGGCGCTGAGCACCGCCTACGAGATTGCGGGGAAATATTTCCAAACGAAGCTCATGAACCGCGTGGTGTTGATCAGCGACGGTGGCGTCAATGCTGGTATCTCGGACCTGGAATACATTGCCGCGCAAACCCAGGGTGCTGATCTAGAGGGTATTTACTTGGTTGGAGTGGGCACTGGGCCTGCACTTTCGTACAACGACAACCTCATGAATACCATTACCGATTCGGGCCGTGGAGCGTACGTTTATCTCGATAGCACCGAAGAGGCGACCAAGATTTTTGACACCCGCTTCGCTGAAACCATGGATATCGCCGCCCGAAGTGTGCAGGTCGAGCTGACGTTGCCGTACTTCTTCTCGGTCGAGGGAATTTCGACGGAGCACATCAGCCCCAAACCCGTTACGGCTCAACATCTTGCGCCCAGTGACGCAATGATTTTCAATCTCGAAACCACTGCGTGTCATTCTGATGTGTACACCTACCCCGATAAAATTCACGTCCGAGCTTCTTGGAAGACGCGTGCGGATTACACGCAACGCATGGACGAGGTCGATGTACCGCTGAACACGCTCAAGAGCTCGCCGCAATTGCTCAAGGGACGCGCGATCGTTGCGTATGCCGAGGCGCTCAAGGGTTGTTCTGAAGAAGCGGATTGCACGGAAACGAAACGCAAAGCCGTGACGAAAGAGAAACTCGTCATTGCACGTGAATTAGCTAAAACCGCCGATCCCGCCTCAACGGATCCCGAGCTGAACGAAATCGTGGATCTCATTAACAGGCACCCGCTTTTCCTCTGACCCATCCTTTCGCGGCTGTTAGCCGAGCGCCATACTGCCAAACCGAGCTACGATGGCTCCGGCGCTCGATACACTCCCAATCGCACACAATAGCACGACATCTCCTGGGCGTATGCCCCGCGTTCGAGCATGCTCGTGCAGATTCGCCAACCAACAAACGGGTCCGACGTTCGCATATCGAGGATATGTGTCTACGCATCGCGCGGGATCGATGCCGAGCGATCTGGCACAGAATTTCGCATACCAAGCCGTAGGTGTGGCGAATACGAAATGCTCGACGTCCTTGGTGGTCAACCCAGCGATGGCCATGGCTTTCTCGCACGTGCGACGAATGCAATTCTCAGACGTTTCCCGCAAAAGTCGGCCTGCTTCGGCGGTGCATTGCATTCGTATGCCGTATTGTTCTGCCGCCGGCGCGCATAATTCAAAATACAGCGATCCACACGTACTGGTCGTGGGAATGAAATGACTTCCCAAGATCCCGCGATCGCCAGAGGCTCGGCCCACGACGAATGCTGCGGCGCCATCGCCGCTGGTCCACGACATGACATCGGTATCCGGGATACGTCGTGAATAATCGCACGAAGTCACGACGAGCACGCGATCGGCTCGGCCAGCTCCAATGAGGCTCGCGGCGAGATCGAGGGCGGCGAGGCTGCCGGCACAGGTCGATTCGACATTCCATGCAGGTCCGGTCAAGTCGAGCGCTCGGGCCAGAAAAGCGCCATTGCCTAGGCCCACCTGATCTCCCAAAAAAGATGCACAGAGGGTGATATCGATGTCTTTCGGCCCGAGCCCCGCCGCGCTCAAGGCTTTTCGCGCTGCGCCGCATTCGATGCTCAGGCTCGTTTCATTCGGTCCGAGCCCTCGGCGCGCGATTGTTCCTCGAAATGGGTCGTCGAGGTACGGGGCCATTTCTTCGAGAAATAAACTAGGCGGGCTTCCATCGCTCGGCGGCGACCACACCTTGTGTTGACCCTTTTCCTCTACCGCGCGTACCATTTCGGGGTACCGCTCTCGCCAGTAATCGTTTGTGCGCACGATGCTGGGCATTTCGACCCCCAACGATTGAATCTCGGCGGCGATGCGATTCACGGTATGGAGTCCTTTGCGGAGCGATTGGCGCCTTGGGCTTGCAGAGAGCGAATTCGTCGCAGAAGCGGCGAAGGCAATGTGGGATCGATAATGACGTCGAGCACGGCGGGACCGTCCACGCGCATGACGTCTTCCAATGCGGCAGCGCATTCGGTTTCGTCATCGACACGGCGTCCATAAGCTCCTTGAGCCGTGGCAAACGCCGCGAAATCGACGCGTGGGAGAGCTGTTTCCACGGGTTCGTATCCGAGAGCCCTCATGCCATGCTCCACCGATCCGTGTTGGCTGTCATTGAGCACGATCCACACCGCATGCGCACGATGGCGCACGGCGGTCGTGATTTCGTTCAGCATGAGCATGGCTCCATCACCCACGATCGCGACGGCTTTCCCATTGCGAGCGATGGCCGCACCGACGACACCGGCGACGAAGTGTCCCATGGACCCGTAATGTGGGCTCGTGCGATACCGATTGGGCGTGTGAAACCGAAGAAAGTGGTTGCACCAAGCAAAACTATTTCCTGCTTCCGACATGATCAGGGCGTCGAACAGGTCGATGCATACATCATTGATGGCTTGCATCAATACGCGTGGACGAATGAGCCTGTCTTTCTCGGGAGCAAGCCGCGATGGCGAATCCGACAGAGCTTTTTCCTGTCGGGAAGGACGCGATTCTGGTGGCCAGCGATGAGCTAGCGCACGCAAAAATTGTCGCACTTCAGCCACGATTCCGAGACATGGAACGTCCGGATACGCCATTCGAAACACGCTGCGGTCCACATCCACATGAATGAATCCTTCCGTCGGTTCGAGCATCGGATCCCAATACGATGTTGATTCCCCCAGACGCGAGCCGAGCACCAAGATGGTTTTGGGTGGCGACTCCTTGAAAGCTCGTTCGATGGATTCGTATCCACCAAGTCCCGTTAGACCGACGTAATGAGGATCCGCTTCGGGAAACAGCCCTTTGGCGTGAGGCGAACACATGACGAGGCACCCGGTTCTCTCCACCAACGCACGAATTTCCGCGGTCGCATGGCGAGCACCGAATCCGACCCACAACACGAACGGCGCGCGACGAAGCCGCGACACGCATTCGTCGATCACGGCTGAATCGATTCCAGTCTCGCACAACTCCGCTGCGGTTGTCCCGAAAAACGAAGGCGCTTCCGCTGTTTGCACTGCCACGGGTAATGCCAAATGCGCGACGAAACCCTGCGGTCGCCTTAGCCCCTCGAAAAGACGCGTCGAAACTTGCGGCAATATCGCTGCTGACCGAACCTCCACGGCGTAATCGAATAGCGGCCCGCTCGTATAAATTCCCGATTGAATCATCGTCATCGGTGACGTCTCTTGTGCTGCCATGCGTCCGCAATGGTGCGCAGAAGTTGCCCCCGAAAGCAAAATCAAATGCGCCCCTTCCCACTTTGCCGCGGCGATTCCATTGAGCGCGTTGTAAAGCCCGGGGCCGGTCGTCACGAATGCAACTTGCCCCCAGTTCAGCACGAACGACGCCTCCATCGCCCCAAATACCGCGCCCGATTCGTGGCGCGTATGCACGATGCGCAGCGCACTTCGCGAAAGCGCGTCCGTGACGGGTGCAATGGGTCCTCCGGTCACACCGAAAGCCATCTTGCAACCTAACTCAGTCAGCATGGCGGTTAACCATTGACAAACCGAACCCGTTCGAGGATGGCTCGCCCCAGGGCCAGCTATGTGATCCGGCAAAGGCGCATGTGCTCCTAGCCCACGCTCGCTCGGCATAACCTCTCCTCAAATGCTCGGCTACGACATCCGTCTCGAGTACACATTCCGAGCTTCGTTTTCCCTTGTCCGAGGGATTTCCGATTCTGCGGTCCGGTAGCAAATTGCCTATCCACGGGGATGGTCCGACCGTGAGAATGCCAGACTGCGCGGCTCGAACCAAGGGCTTCGCACGATACCATCACTTGCGATATTGAACAGCAAGATCGGAAACAATCACTAAAAGCTTGCGCCAAATCTTGCGTGACTGGGCGTACGTCATCATAGTGCCCGAGGCATCTGAATGTTCCGGACGGGCTTTCGAGCTTGCCCTGGCCACACGACAGATGTGCCGTTGACGAACCGCTTTGTCGCGCCACGTTCCTGCTTGCGTGAAGGTGCGAATCCTCGCAGATTTGCACACTTCCGCGTCTCTCTGGCGTCCGACGGAGACATACGTATGCGCCGCCGCGTTTCATTCATTGTGTGGATTTTCTTCATTCTCGCGCCTGGATTCGCAGGCTGCGGTGGCTCGACCCCGACCGAGCCAGGTGCCCAAGACAAACCCAATGCGGAAAGGGATT
The DNA here is from genome assembly GCA_964514885.1 of uncultured Polyangium sp. Lineage (GTDB taxonomy): Bacteria > Myxococcota_A > Polyangia > Polyangiales > Polyangiaceae > Polyangium. The sequence continues at coordinate 4,868 of CAZETM010000310.1, forward strand.
CGAGCGTTGCAAGTCCGTCGATTGTCGAGCCAAACAGGTATCTGGTATTCCTGGAAAACTCATCCGCCCGGGCGGTCACGTTGAAACTCGACAAACAGAAAGCATTGTCTCTTTTCGGGACAACCTGGTCTAGGCAAATTCGCTTGCTCGAGGTGCAATCGTCTGCACTGCTCGAAAACGTACTCGAAACGATTCGTGATGCATGCGGCACGGCGTGGAGAAACGATTCGCCCGATCCTGGCTACGATTGTCAAAAAACGCAGCTCGGGAGGTCGTTTGGACCGGATTGGCGCGAGTCTGCCGAATTCGCCCTCGTCCGACTTCTCGGCATGACCCCAGCGAATGCGAATCTCAAAGGCAGCTCGCTCGAAGACTTTGCCGCGCTCGTCAATCAAAACTCCAGCACGTTTCGATTCGATTTTGCTGACGTCCTTGCAGAAAGCCTCGGAATAGCGCGCACAGAGCCTTTCGTGCCCATCATGCCGCTCGTTCGATCGCTACAGCAAAACTTGCTCGGTACGCACCCGGCCGTCGCGAATGTCGAGGGACGATTGCCCGTGAGCCTTTACGATGCATTGCTCGACCTGGGGCCACTTGCGGAACGATTCGGTCCGATAGGAGAGCACCCGGGAGTATTGCTCCCCGATGGACCTGGGTTTGTCACGAAAAGCAATGTGCTCGGCCCCGATTTTCTCATGCGGGTGGAAGCTCGATCGAACTTGCGACGCGCCCAGGGCGTGAGTTTTTCCAGGGGAGCTGGCGATATGTTCATCTCTCTCGCCGATGCGCCATTGTCGTTTGATTTTGAAGATCCGCGAAGTTTGGTGGTCGAGGGAATACAGGAAAACCCAACCATCGACATGCGCCTGTCCATTACCGAAGCTCCGACGGCCATTGCCCGGTGCGAAGGTGATCCCAAGTGTCGACCGTTTTTTCTGGAACATATTGTAAATGTTGCCGCGAAAAATGCTTATGGCTCGCGCGTGTACCGGCGTTGTCATGTGTCGCTCGATGCCGATTGTCTCGTGGGCGTCGATATCGGCAAACAAGGGGCAGCTCCGGGTTTGGCGGTGTTCATGAACGAGCTGCGTGGCGTGAGTGTTCCACCTCCGCAATTACTTTGGGATTTGCTCACCGAAGTGGCGCAAGTGGCATTGCACGATCCTACGCGCGATGGTTTACCGGACATAGCGGAAGGACAGGCGCAGCCAATATTTGCGCTACGTGGCGTGCCGATTGGTCTTCGAGGCTCGCAACTGGTCGACCAAATGCGCCCGATATTGCAATCCCAAGCAGATTTGATGGCGAAAATTATAGCCGGCAGATACTGGGCACACAACGATGACCTCGATGTTTTCGTGTTTCCCGGATTGCCCTCGCAAAACCCATATCTGTTTTTTGTCGCACCATCGGACATACGCCCGGATCCAGCAAATCCCGACCAGCCCAAGCCATATGCGTATCTGCGTCCAGGTTTTTTCTCGAAGCCGGACCTCTCCGAATCGAGCCGCGTTTCTGCCAAAGTCATTGCGAACGTCGACGATACGGAGCACGAAAAAATATCGCTTGCAGTAGGGGAGCGTCTGCTCTACGCCCAAGACGACGAAGAGAACATTTATGAATTGACGATTTTCGTGCCGAAAGATGGCGGCCGGGAAGCTCCCATCGAGATTGCCCTGCAACACCTGGGGAGGTCCAAGTGAACATCCGCACGACGATGGCTCTGGGTCTCTGTGGGTCCCTGTTCGGGTGTGCCGATCCGCTTCAATTGGAGGCTCCGCCCGATACGAGCGAGCTTGCAGTGGGAGAATCGCGCGCCATTACGTTGGCGTTTTTGCGGCTCGATGTGGAAAACTTCGAACGGTCATTGTCGATGGCGGATTTGCGTGCATTGCCCAGACGAACCCTCGAAGAAACCTGGCTGCTAGATCTCGATGCCCGACCGCTGGTAGAAAACGCGTTGGCTCGGTTTGCCTATTTACCCGAAGAAGAAGCGTACGCGTTACCGCTTCCCGCGCGAAACATGTTTTACCTGCTCAACATGACGCCCGAAAACGCGCGCCTCGAAGGCACGGCGCTCGAAGAGCTGGTGGCAATTGGTGAAGCCGTTGGAATATCGCCATCGCGCATTCTGGCGGACTTGGCCGGCGTGGGGCCAAATGACCGCATTGCGTCGATTGACGCGGTCGCCGATGCGGTCCTGCAACAAGTCATTGGCACGCATCCACGTGCGCGTTGGCGCCCGGGACTTGTGACCCCGCAAAACCCGGAAGGTCTCTATCTGGTGCCACCGGGCGCCATTGCCGTTACGCTCGAGGACATTGCGACCGATTTCGGATCCCTCGCCGAGCGATTCGGCCCTGTTGAAACACACCCAGGATTTTTGCGATCCGTTTCAGGCTTGGGTGCATCTGCTCGAGACTTTTGCATGACGGTGCGTGTTGGTGTCAATGCATTGCCATTCAAAGGCATCGATGCCTCCCATGCGGCCGAGGCGAGTGTCAATAGTATGGGAATGCAAGTCGAGAATGCATTCAATTTTCAGGATCCAAATTGGATGACCATCGAGGGGCTCGAGGAAAACATGGCTCTCGCCGAAATGGTCATGACCATTGAAGAATCCGAGGTTTACGTCCCTGGAGGAACGAGTCGTGCGCCATTACCCGCGGGCAATTCTCCAGTATGGTCCGAGGCTCCGTGGGTGACCGAGCGCTTGCTGGCGGAAGCCGGACGGCGCATAGCGGCGCGAGCTTCGGCGCATTGCACGAGCTATGCACCGGCGGGACGAGTTTCCCCACCATTCGAGGCGGTGCGGGTATGCCTTGATTCCGATGGATGGGTGGATATTCGAGTCGATCCTAGCGTGGTATTAAATGCCCCGCCACCTGCACCATCGTATTTCTGGGATCTATTGCTGGATGTCGCGCAAGCTCGCCTGCACGACGGAGGGCTGGCCGAAGGCGAAGCCAATGTTGTAATGCCCGTGCGTCATGTGCCCGTGGGCGTGCCGACCACGGAAGTCGTGAGCCGTATTCGGAAAAACCTCGAAAGCAATCCCAAGCTTCTCCGAGGGGTCGCGGAGGCGCTCACGGAAAACACGCGAGGCGATGCGGACTTCTTTTATGTTCAGCCCGAAGGAGCCATGGACGATTGGCTGTTTTTCGCGGCGCCCGAAGATATTCGTAAAGACGAAGAAGGCGATCCAGTGCGAGTTTATGGATATCGTAATCCCGGGTTTTTCGCGGACGCATTACTTACCGAAAAAATTTCGTCGGTTGTGGCAATCGAAAACGACACGACCCACGAAAAGGTGCGCATTGACGTAGGCGACACGCTCTACATGGAGGACGCCGAGGGGCGTCGTTATGAGCTTACCATACGAGGAAAACCGAGCGGCCGTCGAATTCTGCTCGTCGTGAAGCGAATCTCGTAAGCAGTGGAAGGGAGACACCGCCATGGCCATGCATATCCCCTGCCGGAGCCATTTCGTTGCGGCCATTGTCGCATTCGTTTTTGGTTTGTCGCCTGCGCGAGCTGTCGCGTCGGGGCTCGATGCGCCTATCGTGGGTAGCGGTCAATCCGGCCCGACGACCGTGGACGCTGCGGCGATTCATTGGAATCCCGGGGCTCTCGGACAAATCGAATCGTTCGAGGTATTTGCTGGAGCCGGTTTGGTAGCAGGTCGCATCGGTTATCAACGCCAGCGCCGAGGCGTGTACCAAACGCCCGACTCGCTTCGATTGCGATCGCCTCTTCTGCCCATCGAAGTCGACCCAGCCAAACCTGGATGGACTGATCCTGTCATTGCCACGCCCATGGCTCCGACGGGCGACATATTCGTCGCTGCGCCGCTATTGAATAACCGCATCGTGGTGGGTCTTGGTGCGTATGTACCTTATGCCGCTACGCTGGATTATCCCCAAGACGGTCCGCAACGTTATCAGCTCCAAAGTGCGTTCATCGTTGCCAGTCACGTTTCGGCTTCTGTTGCGGCACGTATTGGCGGTGGAGTATCCATTGGCGGCAGTCTCATCTATGTGGGCGGCGTGGCGAATCTGTCCAAAATGCAAGACTTTGCCGAGCTAGAAGATTTTCGCGGTGCGCTTTCCAATCCACCCATTGGCCAGCCCAATGAATTCGGTCCGAATGCACCGAGCCACGTACGCGAACTCGATGTGCTGTCGCGTCCCATTTCGATCCGCAACGCGATCAGTCACGGAATCTCGTTCAACGCGGGGCTTCTGTACCAAGCCACGCCAAAGCTGCGGTTCGGGCTGGCATATCAACATGGCGCCCAAATGAATTTTCGAGGCCCGTTCGAGCTTAATATGAACGACCCGTTCTTTACCCAAGACCTGGCCGCTCAGGGTCTGAAATACCCGCCGCTCGTCAAAGGCACCGCCAATCTCGCGTTTCGTTTGCCCAAACGTTTTACGGCCGGGGGTGGATATCAAGTCGTCCAGAACCTACGTGTCGATGGGTTTGTTTCGTATGTTATTTATTCAGATGTGGACTCGTTTGTCGTGACGACCCGTTCCCCGGATCTCGCGCAGCCCATGCTGGGCATTGGACCGTCCGTACGCGCGGTATTGCCCAGAGCTTGGCGGGATACCATTTGGACCGAGGGAAACGTGAGGCTTTCGCTCTCCAAGTCCTTTTTGATGTCCGCGACCGCAGGATACCAATCGCCAGCGTCACCCGATGCCACGATCGATGCGGCTTCGCCGGATGGACATCGTTTCATTGGAGGCGTGGGCGGAGTTTATCGTGCGACCGCGTGGCTCGATGTGCACGCGGATGCGCGAGTGCAAGGAATTTTGCCGCGAACCGTCACGACATCGCAAAATGATCTCGGCAATGGTCGGTACACGATGGTCGTGGGATATGTCGGCGGGCACTTGAAGGCCACGTTCTGACGTCGAGTGGCGAAAGCGTGCGCAGCAGCCTGCGTGGGTAAAATCGTTGAATCTCGTCTTGACGGACTTACGTCGCGGGTCTTTCATGAGCTTTCCTGAAAGAGGTGTCTTCAATGCTTCGATCTTCGAAAAAACTTGGCTGGTACTTGCTCGGCGCATTATTTTGCGTGAGCACGAGCATGGTAGCGTGTAGCAGTGGCCCCGGTGCGGGCTCATCGCAATCGACTGGCACTGGTGCGGCCGGCGGATCGGCTGGCTCGGGTGGAATGTCGGGTTCGGGCGGCTCGGCGGGTGCAGGCGGAATGGCCGGCGGGGGCGG
>CAZETM010000311.1:0-10080 GCA_964514885.1 uncultured Polyangium sp.
GGTGCTGGCGCATCGGTCGTCGAAGGCAAAGTCGAAGGGAAGAAGACGTTCAAGCTGCCGTTCGTGAATTGGGGCGTCACGGTGGGTGGTGAAGCATCGGGTGCGCTGCTGACGGCCGAAGCGCGTGCGAGCGCGTATGCGGGCTACAAGGACGGCAAGTTTCAGATGGGGTTTGGCGCAAAGGTGGGTGCGCTGCTCGCGGGTTTGGGGTTCAAGCTCAACATCACGATCGAGAAGATGGATCCACCTGCGGAACCGCCGAAACCACCGGGGGTTCCAGGTGTCGCGGGCATCGATCCGATCGCGGTCGGATGCATGACCGTGCTGATTGGTGGAGTGCCGCCGCCGTACATTCCGGGCGCGCCTGCGCCGGACGAGCCGCCTGCAGTGATCGTCGACAAGGTTGGCATTCGCAACAAGAGTCAGGCGCTCACGTTGAAGGCTGCCAAGCGTGCAGCAGCGCCGTTCACGCCCATCAAGTGCGATTGGTGAAGCCATGGAAACAGCATCCCAAGAGCATGAACAACCACCGCTGATCACGAGCGCCGCGTTCGCCGATGCGCTCGAAAAGCTCGCGTCGACGGGTCGACTGTTTGCAGCGTTCGATGGAGCCGACGCGGAAGAAGTTGCCGACAAAGCGCGTGAAATCGGCTTGAGATACGCAGTTTGTCTCTACCGACCGCAAGACGACGACGAGGAGCTTGCAGAGGTCGCACCGTATCTTTTCCACGTCACGGCTGAGGTTTTTCCGTGGGTGCGCGCGATGTGCGCACAGGATCCGAGCGCGTGTGTGTTCGCGTTGGCCGATACGAATCTCGAAGGCGTACGTAGGCATTTTCGTAGATACTTGGTGGTCCAATCACCTGCTGGTACGAAGATGAACTTTCGGTTTTTCGATCCGCGAGTGCTCGTGACGTGGCTCGACTGCTGCACGGCGCCCGAGCTCGATGACTTCTTCGGCCCCGTGTCCGAGTATGGAATCCCCACGGAAGACGGCCTGGGCGCATTATTTTGGAAGCGTACGATCGAAGGCTCGATGCGGCGTCGCACCGATGTGTTGCTCAAGCTTCGTCCGCCGCAGATGCGTGCGTTTGCTCGAGCATCGGAAGAGCGATTCGTCGATCGCACGACGCTGTTCTTGCAGTCGGAATTTGCCGATGCTCGCAGGGAGCCGCGTCCGATGCTCAAGACGGCCGTGGGCGAGCAAATCGATCGAGCACGCGGGCATGGATTCTCGACGGAGATCGAATTGGTGACGTATGTCGTGACGGCGTGGCTTTTGGGTCCGACGTTCGATGAAGAGTTTCCAGCGATCAAAGAAACGCTCGCGTCACCCGTCATGTCGCCGGGTGACAAGTCCGCCTGGCTCAGCCAGTTTACGGAAACGCTTTTCCGCACGCTTTCGGAGGCATGAGCCATGGGATTTGGCGATTTCTTGTCGAATACTTGGAACTCCGCCACAGGCGCTGCGAAATCGGCGGCGACTTCGGTAGCCAATGGAGCGCAATGGGCGGGCGGAAAGGTCGTTCAGGGGGCGCAATGGACGGGCGATAAGATCGTCAAAGGTGCGCAGTGGACCGGCGACATGGCCAAAGAAGGCACACGCCGGGCCATTCGCGGGACGACGGACGCCATCTATTCGGGTCTAGGAACGGACGCGCAAACCGGGGACGACGTAGGCAAAGCCGTCAAGAAGACGTACGACAAGGCGAAAAGCGTTTTTACGGGCAAACCCCCCGCGCAGCCGTGCGTCGCTTGCACGGGCAAAGACAAAGACCACGACGGCGTATTGGTCGGATACAAAGACGGCAAATGCGTGCCCCTTACGCAAAAAGGCGAAAAGGTCACGCCGGCCGACATCGCTGCGGCAAAAAAAGCTGGCTACAATCCTGCGAAGAATGCTGCGCACGATGCCGAGCGCCCGAATGAGCCTTCGCGCAATACATCGGCCGCCACGAGCGAATGCTGTAGAAAGTGCACCGCGGGCAAACCTCCGCGGACGATTTTCTACGTCAATGGGATCAATACCAACCGCACGACCCATTGCGAGACGCTCAAACAAATTGGCGACATGACGTGTGCCACGGTGGTCGGCGTTTACAATGCAACCGAAGGCATGCCCAAGGACGCATTGCAAACGGGCCAAGATCGTGCGCTCATCGATCAAGCAGCCGGAGGCCGACGCGGATTGGCACATGACGGGAGAAACCCCGCGGTCGATACATTGAGCGATTTGCTCGTCCAGGAGACTCGAGCGGGTAGGCCGCCGGAAATCATGGCCCATAGCCAAGGCGGCGCCGTGACGAGCCTAGCGCTGTACGACGCAAACAATACGCTCAAAGCTGGGCCTCCGGGAACGCCGAATAGTGTGGCTGGGACGAAGGTAACCAGCTTTGGAGCGGCCGCGCCTTCGTGGGTATCGGGGCCGAATTACACGCATTACGTACACGTGAACGACTTTACGCCGGTCAATTTCGGCATTGGTGATCATCCGTCGGCGCAAGAAGCGGGCGGCGGCAAACTCGTCAAGTTCTCCGGCGAGCCTGGGGGGCCGTTCTCGACGGACAAACTCGACAAACACGTCTTCGCTCACCCGACGAAGTATCACAGCATTGACGACCAGCTCTATTTGAAGATGTACGATCAACAGAACAAGGGCGGCTCGGGGGCCTGTTCCTGCGGTAAACGCTGAGGAAAACGTCATGACCACTAGCTCCAGCACTCCGCCGGGACGAGACAGGGCGCAATCGCTCATGCAGACCTACGCGCGTAAACAGGGCATTTACGATGCCGAACTCGACGAGTCGGGTGATGTTTCATTCGGGGAATTCGGCTTTCGTCACGATAGCGACAAGGACGCGCTCGTGGGACGCGTGTTCGTCGCGAAAGCGTGGATGAAAGGCGATCCGCCCGAATACCAAGATGCGTACCGCACGGTCGCTCGGGCACTGAACGATCCTGCAATTGGGGGCATGTTCGATCAAGGTGGCGGCTATTTCCGGCTCGACGAGGACAAACGCATGTATTTCCTCGAAAATGGTTTTCCGCTCGGACAAGCGACTGCAGCGGATATCGAAAAGGGAATGGAAGAGCTTCGGAATTTGGGTGCAACGTGGACGATGCGCTGGTTCGGGCGCGTCGCCGACGTGGCGCATGGTCGGGCGTTCCCACCGGCCAAACCCGTCAAGCAAGGCGATCCTGACGACACGTATTGACCGAATCGCGAGGACGTACCATGTCGCTGCTCGAGCTTGCATTTGAAAACAACGAGGATTCTCTCTCCATCCGTCATTTTGCCGTACGAGAGCCCATTTCGGGACTTTTCGACGTCGCGATTCTTGCTCGTTCGCGAATGGTCGGGCTGGATCTCGAATCGTTCGTGGGGCGCCCGGCCGCATTCCTGATGATGGGCGGCCCGCTCGCGGGTCCTCGGGCCTGGTCCGGCATTACGAGCCATTTTCAGATGGTGCAGGCAGAGCCGACGGGCTTGTCGAGCTATTTCATCCGTATCGTGCCGCAGCTTTACTTGCTGCGACTACGCAAACGTAATCGCATATTCCAGCACCTCACGATTCCGCAAATCATACAGAAGATTTTGCAGGAATATTCAATCGTGCACAAAATGCAAACGGTCGACGAGCATGGCGAGCACGAATATCGAGTGCAATACGAGGAAAGCGATTTCGACTTCGTCCATCGCCTCTGCGAAGAAGAAGGCATTTCGTATTATTTCAAGCAGGTTCCCGAAGGTAACAAATTCACGACCGAGATGATCCTGACGGACAAACCAGAGTCACGGGACAAACGTGAGCCGCTGCCGTTCGTGTACACGCCAAACCAGGATGCGCGAAAAGAATTCGTTCGTCACGTAAAACTTTCGCACCGGGTTCGTTCGGGCGCGGCGACGTTTCGGGATTATGATTTCGTGCGTCCCGATTTTCACCTGCTCGGGGATGCGCAAAAAGCATCCAAGCCCGAAGATTTTTACGAGCTGTATCGGTATAGCCCCGCCGCAGTCATCAAGGATCGTCGGGGCAAACCGCGCGCCCCGACAGACCCCGAGGGCAAACTCGTTTCGGACATCGATCTGGCCTCGGCGCGACGAGGCAAACGCATCGTTACATTTGGTTCGAACGCGTACGATCTTGGACCGGGCGTGCTTTTCGCGATCACCAACCATCCGCGTGCAGACATTGGTGACGGACAGCTTTTGTGCACCGAGATCTACGTCGAAGGGACGCACGACGGGGAATGGAGCTTGTCTGGCTCGGCAGCGTTCGTTGGCGATAAAGAAGCGCGTTTCCGGCCGCTCAAGAATACGCCGAAGCCCGTGGTCGAAGGCGTGGAGAGCGCCATTGTCGTCGGCCCGAAAGGCGAAGAAATCCACACCGACGAGCATGGGCGAGCCCGGGTGCAATTTCATTGGGATCGAGACGGCCAATACGACGAAAAGTCTTCATGTTGGGTTCGCGTCAGCCAAGCCTGGGCAGGCGGCGCATTCGGAATGATCGTACTGCCGCGAATTGGACAAGAAGTGTTGATCGGGTTTCTGGAGGGAGACCCGGACCAACCCATTCTGATTGGCCGAGCCTACAACAAGGTGGCTCCCGTCCCGTTTGTCCTGCCAGACCAAAAGACGGTCAGCACGTGGAAGTCGCAATCATCGCCGAAGTCCGACGGGTGGAACGAAATCACGTTCGACGATGCGGCGAGCAAAGAACTGGTCTACATTCAAGCGCAACGCAACTTGTCCAAACTGGTCAAAGCCAACGAAAACGAGCGAACCGGGGCGAACCGTACGATGTTTGTTGGGGCAAACCGCAGCTCGTTCATTGGCGCGGTCGACAGTTACGTCATTGGAAAGCGGCATGTAGCGGCGGTCATGACGAAACCCGTCGACATGGACCAAGACGGCAAGCCGGAATTTCCACCAATGACCACGATGATGGAAACGGTGCACCCGAAAATCACGTTAACTACGACCAAGGGTACGAGCATCATCGACGACAAGGACATTACGCTCCTGGCAGATCGCAATATCGTTTTCAAGTCTGGCAAAGACGTGATCATCGAAGGAAAACACGTTTACTTCAATACGAAGAGCGTGGGTGGCAAAGCGCCGAAGGTCGAAGCGGGGGCGAGCGACGGAGCGCGTAAGATTGCGGGACGGACGCTTGGTGCGGTACGTGAAACCTTTGGGCAGCCGAAAGCGGCGGCTGTGCGTTTGGCAATGCAGAGGCAGCTCATTGGGCTGCGTCCGCCGACTCCGCGCGAGATTTTGATAGCTGCACGTCCGGGCAAAACGATTGCGCAAGTCCATGCCCGGCTCAAAGTGGCGCTCGAGTCTTTCAAGACGATGGGGCAAATTTTGGATAGCGTGAGCAACCAATTGCGCGAATACATTTTGCCGGGGGAGCTGCCGGCCATCTACAAACACTTGGCGGGAATCGATTTCAAGAATCCAATTACCGTCGAAACGATGGGCAAATTGATCAACCGTCTGCGCTAGCCGAACGGCTATTTTCGGAGTGTCCAGACCGTGACGAGTGTCTTTCGTTTTCAGCATCGAATCGTCCCTGCCCCGGTGACCAAAGCGGCGCAGGTGCGGCTCTGTCGCGTCGCTCCTTCGGGCCATCGCCTCGTTTACGTGCGCGAGGACGGCGGCGAGGGTGAAACTGGATTATGGGTCGCCGACGCATTCGACGCAGCTTCTGCGCGTCTGCTCATGCCCATGAAACCCGGTCTCATCGAAGACGTGGCATTCTCGCCGGATGGATCGCGCATTGCGTACCGCGTGGCGGCGCTTTTAGGCGCTCGAAGCACCGTGGGCTGGGCGAACGTGGACAAACCCGGTGAGGAAAAGCGAGTCGACGGAACGGGTTTTTCCTGGACGCCCGGCGGCAACGCGATTCTCGTTGCCGATCCTTGGAAAAAGACGCTTTATCGTTATGGCCTGGATGATTCCGAGCCGCGTAAGCTCGGCCTGCTCGAAGATGACGCGGATCCGTCATTTCCCGCGCAGATTTCCGTGTCGCCCGATGGCGCGCACATTGCGTACACGGCAGGGCGCCATTCCGAGAACGTATCCGAGGTATGGCTCATCGAGCGTGAAAAGGATGTGCTCAAAGGGTCGATTTTGACGGAGATTCCTGGGGACTCGGTACACATTCTGCCATTTTGGTCGCCCAAAGGTCGGACGCTGGGACTGTATTGTGTGCACGAAGAGCAGGAGAAGACGGCGATCATTGTCGTTCCGCAGCTCGAAGGGGAAGGCCTCGTGCTGTACGAAAGCAGCTTGCTCGATCCGGTCGTCGTGCCGGCATTTTCGCCCTCGGCGCATTACATTGCGTTCTTTCGGCGCGACGCCCCCGGTAACGAATATCGAGATGGCCCGTCGAAGCTGGTCTTTCTCGATGTCCGTCGAGAAACGTTTACGGCCCTTTCAGAGGCGGATGAGCTCGAGGGCAGCCCGCATTTTTTCGATGACCGCACGCTCATCGTCGATGGCGGGGCGGTCACGCATCAGCTCGTTTTCGATGATCCTCCGTGAATCGCGAGCTTCTTGGTGCTAGAAAGCCAGCAGTTGGAGAAATCGCCATGGCGCTCGATGATCCGGACCTCCCGACACAAGGCATTTATCCGAGCCCGGAAGAGCTCAAGGATTGTATTGCCGTCACGATCCGCCAGCCACGTGCAGATCTGAATAGCTCGATCCTGTTGCCCGACGGTTGGTATCAACAGCCTGCGCCGGCCGATCGTATTGATTTCTCGAAAGAGGCCGAGTTCGCTCCGCTGGCCGTTTTTTCGGCGTCGAAAGACTTCATTCCGCCGATCGTGTTTTCGATTGGTGTCCGCCCGGCACCCAAAAAAGGCACCGTTGCGGAATGGCTCGAGCGGCAATGTCATTTGCAGCAGCTTGCGCTGGAGCGGATGAAGCTCAACAAGTTCGGTTTTGGCTGGGCTGCGGATGCGGTGGCCATTCAATCGAGTGATTTCGGAAAGCTCAAGTTACGCGTGACGATGTTCGAGGACGGCGGGCGTCTTTTCGCGCTCACGGCAATGGCGCCGCTGGATGTATGGGACGCGTGGATCGTCCCGCTTTCGCTTTGTTTGTGCACCTTCGAATTGCTCGAGCCGAAGGGACAAACCGCGCCGCTCGCACCGAAATATTCGGAAGGTGATCCCGAAGCAAAGCCTTGAATTATGCGCACACCGCTCGTGGTTTTATTCGGGTTTGTCACGGTCGGATGGCTTGGCTGTCAAGCCATCGGCGGTCTCGATGAATTGCAACTCGCACCCGAAGCCGCGGGCACGGGCGGCTCAGGCGGAACGGGCGGAAGTGGCGGGAGCAATACGACGACCACTTCGTCGGCATCGAGCAGTTCTTCAAGCAGCGGCGAGCCGATCATGGGCGAGATCGCTTGCGGCGCGGCGGTTTGTCCGCTTGGATTGAACAGCGCCTGTTGCCACGACGAATATCTCAAGAATGGACAGCCTAAGTCGGAATGCGTCATCGGGGATCCCGGAAGCGATAATTGCAATACGGCTGGGGGCACCAATGGGCTCGAAGCGCGCATTGAATGCCAATTCCCTTACCATTGCCCGATGGGCACGACGTGTTGCGGTATGCAGGCCGATTTAGGAGGTCAAAAATGGTACACGCTGGTCTCGTGCCAGCCGACCTGCGGATTGCCGAATATCGTCATTTGTGATCCTGCGGATCCGGTGAATTCGTGTCCCATCATCCTGGAGAATGGAATGCAGATACAGACGATGTGCGGCGCCAGCACCCTTCTCCCAGATGGGTATTCTGTCTGCTGGAAGTGAATCACGAACACCTGCGACTCGTCCGAGCACTGAGAAATGTACTGCGCACGTGAGTCACGGCGTTCTCAGACGCGCCGCGTCACTCACTTCGCGGACGAGTCTTGCGCGACGTCAAATGTTCTGCAATTTCAGAACAAACGGGGAGATGGCTCCCGAATCTCTCCGTAGGCACGAAGCGTGCTTGCGGATCATTTATGAAGCGGCCATGCCTCATGGCCTTTGCACAATGGAAAACTTCCCCTAAAGGAACCACCGTGCCACGCCTTTCCAAACTTCTGCCCATTGTGACGTCGTTCGTCGCTTCCATTGCGTTTGCTTCTTCGGCGACCGCAGCAGACGACGACGCGATCCCGGTACTCAGCTATGACCGCACGGTCACCTGTTATGACCTTGCCGATGGCAAGTCGGTGCGTGTCCAATGCGACACGAATGCCAAGGGCAAACAGGTTTGTCTCGTTGCACCCAATCAAATGACGGGTACGGGCGATCCGCTCGAACGTGTGTTGCCTTGCGAGCATCGGCAGGACAACGAGTATCGAGCGCTCGAGAAGACCGCGAAGATGGTTGCAGCCATTGCGGAAGCGCCGGTGGGTTACGCGCGAGGCGAACGAGGTCGCGCATTTCAAGTGAAGTTCGATTTGCTGAATCGTTTTTACATTGGAGCTGGCTGGGCGCCAACGTTGCAATCGAGCAAGGGTTTTGAGGTTCCCGCGGGTTTTCCCTTTGCACGCGGGCATGCCGAAATGGGTATCGTGCTGAGCGTCCTGTCGCCTCGTAATCGTGCACGCCACGACATGCGCCTTCTCGATGGCTCCGCCAGCTTTGCGGACTTCGAGGTTCGCGGAACGCTCTTTTCTTATGATTATCAGCACGAGCATCGGCGGCCGGCATTCTGGATCAGCACCTTCTTCGGCGAGCCCGAAGTGCACCCCGTGTTGCCGCGTATGGGCTGGGGATTCCGCGTGCTTAGCGTGCTCGACCGGCAGCCTTCGTATCAAAATTCGCTCGATATGGAGTTCGGCGAATTCCACATCGCTTACAACCCGTGGCAATCGACCGATATGTACAGCCATTTGCGCGTCGAAATCGGAGCGGACGCGGGTGCATATTGGGCCGATCGCAAAGCGGTCTCGGGCAAGAGCGGCAACTACTACATTGGGCCTACGTTGGCCGTCAGATCGCGGGTGAGCCTAGGAAAAGGCGGGCTGCATTTTCTCTTTTCAGAGCTGAATCTGCGTCGGTCCACCATTGTTTCCGGTGATTACACCGCCACGACGGTCAATCGTTTGAACGGGTCGCTGGCGTACGAGGGCGTGCTCGTGGCCATTAACGATCAACCCATCTCCATTCGCTTGGCCACGGAGGGGCGCACGCAAAACGATTTCGAGCGTGACGTACGTGCCGTCGAATTGCGTTTTCTCGCCGGACTACGCATGTCGTTCGGCGCGCCTCCGCGCGTTTTCGAGCCCATGCCCGAGCTCGAGGATCCGTGAAATTTCGTGCCCTCATCACGGCGAGCGTGATGTCGGTCCTCACCGTGGCGACAGCAGCCGCCGCTGATGACGACGACTTTCGCGTATCGCCCGAGGGACGCCGTTTTCGCGTGCGTTTCGATCCTCAAAGCCGCATTCGCCTAGGCGTTGCGGGATCGGCCGCACGCACGACGGAAGGCAGTATTGGCACGTCCGTCGAATTTCGCACTGGAATCGGCTATCGACGACGTCGGGCATTCGGCGAAGGACCGGAGCGTATTGAATGGCAAGTCGACCATCGCTTCGTCACCGGATGGATTATGCCATTCGTACGACCTTTTGGTGATATGCCCGCATTCGACGCGGCGTTCTATGCCGTTTCCGCGCATCGGCATGATCTCGCACCGCGCATCGTATTGCCCAGCTCGCCGCCCGCCAGCATCCCCTTCCCTTTCGATGTCGGCATCGACAGCGAATTCGGGCGGGTAACTGTCCCGCGCGCGTCGCCTGTAGCCTCGAGCGATGGCGCCCCGATCGCGCTCATGCGGATCGGCGTCGCGCGCGCAACTGCGTTCATGGATCCTTTGCGCTCAAACCATCCCGGGCGCAGCATCGAGTTTGGCATCGGCGTGCGGTACGACATCGATTTGTTTGGTGGTCAAACGGGTTCAGGCACGTCGGGCTCGATTTTCGCACCACGCTTCGTTCACCGCGTGGCTCCGGGAACGGCCGGCTCGTTGCGCATTCGATTCGAAACGCTCGATGGTTTGTGGAGTCTGGA
>CAZETM010000312.1:0-10044 GCA_964514885.1 uncultured Polyangium sp.
AATCAGCCTGCGGTTCCTAGCCTTTCGGTGACCCTCGCGGGCATGTCGACCACGACGACGGTCACGTTCGACGCATCGTTCGACGCAGACACGTTCATCTTGGGTGGTGCACCAGCAGCCGCGGGACCTTACGCACGCGTCGTAGGTTTGCTCGATCGAGTGCGTCGTGCGTCAGGACGAACCGAACGAGCACGCGTGGAAAGTAGCAACGACTTTCCGACGGCTGCGGGTTTGGCATCGAGCGCATCGGGGTTTGCCGCGCTTGCGTTCGCTGCGACTGCGGCGGCGGGACTTGAAACAACACCAACGTATGTGAGTGATCTGGCGCGACGAACGTCGGTGTCCGCTGCGCGATCGATCTTCGGTGGTTTCGTCGAATTGCCGGTGGGTCGCCCGGGTGATGACGACTTATCTGCCGTGCCGGTCGCGTCGCTGGACCATCTCGATTTGCGCGTCGTCGTCGCCGTGACGCAGGAAGGCCCGAAGGAAATTGGGTCGACGGAGGGCATGAAGCACACAGTTCATACGAGTCCGTACTATCCGGCGTGGGTTGCATCGGCGCCGGAGGTTTGTGCTCGGGTCCGCGATGCCATCTTGCGGCGTGATCTAGAAGCCCTAGGAATTGCGGCTGAAGAGAGCGCGCTTGCGATGCATGCCACGAGCATTGCGGCGCGCCCGGGGCTTATCTATTGGACTGGCGCCACCGTCGAGACGCTGCGAGAGGTCCGACGGCTGCGTGCAAGCGGCGTTTTCGCGTATGCAACGATCGATGCGGGACCACATGTCAAAGTCCTCACCACTTCGGCCGACGAGCCTCGGGTCACGTCGGCGCTTGCAGGAGTGCCTGGCGTGAAGCGAACGATCGTTGCATCACCTGGCCTCGGCGCTCGGTTTGCCGATGGGAAGTCGATGATGGAAGGGAGCAAGTCGTGATCGCGTGGGCCCCTGGCAAGATCGTGATTTCGGGCGCGTATTCGGTGCTCGAGGGTGCACCTGCGCTCGTGGGAGCGGTCGACCGTTACGTCGTCGCCGATGCGAGTCGCCGCAGCGCGATTGTCAGCGAAGAAGTTTTGGCGGCGTACCAATCGGGCGCGATCGATATCGTGCCTTGGTTCGACGCATCCGGACTGCGCACACGTTTGCCTGATGGAACCACGCGCAAGATCGGTCTCGGATCGAGCGCGGCCATCCTCGTTGCATCGATCGCGTCGGTGTTTTCCAAACGTGTCACGGACGAGAACGAATTGCGTCAAGCGGTGATGCCTGCGGCGCTTTCTGCACATCGCAAAGCGCAACCATCAGGCAGTGGCATCGATGTTGCGGCGAGCGTGCATGGCGGCATCGTGCACTGTTTGCTCGAGCAAGACGGATCCTTGGACGTCAAACAATTCACGCTTCCTCAAGGGCTGGTGCTGGAAGTATTCGCCTGTCCCATTGCGGCTTCGACCGGACAACTGCTCGAGAAGATCAACGCCTTCAAAGCCGCGGAGCCTGCGACGTATCGCGAGCACATGGACATCGCGATCGCGGGTGCACGAGAAGCTGCGGCGACGACGGATGTTGGTGCATTCGTCAACGCCATCGGGGTGCAGATCGATGCGCTCGGACGCCTTGGAAAAGCATCGGGCGCGCAGATCGTGATCCGTGCCGTTGCCGAGTTGCGTACGCTTGCGGCTGTCGAAGGCGCTGCTTTCGGCCCGAGCGGAGCTGGCGGCGGCGACGTTGCCCTGTGGATCGGAAAAGCTCCCCCGTCCGAAGCATTCCTGCAACGCGCCGCGTTTCACCGTCTCGAACCGCTCGGCGTCATGGTCGGCGCTCGCGGCGTCTACGTCGGTTGAGCATCGCCCAGGTCGCTCGGCCGCCCTTTCCTGCACCAAACCGACGACGCGGCTAAGCTCTGCTCTTCACGCCGCAGCAACCAACATGACGTCGTCCCGATTCGCTCATCTACTCCGCCCGGAGCTCGCCTCCATCGACGCTTACGTACCGCACCAAGGAAGCTTCGAGGTGCGGCTCGATGCGAACGAATCACCTGCAATGCTCTCGATCGAAGCGCACGCGCTGCTGGCTAACGCGCTCGCGCCTGCCGTGCTTGCGCGTTACCCGGATGTACGGGCCGTCGAGCTACGTGAAGCGATCGCGTCGCGCGCGGGAGTGACTGCGGATGAAGTGATCGTCGGGTGTGGCTCGGACGAGGTCATCGCGATGTTGCTCAGTGCTCTCGACAAACCTCAGGGCAAAAATCCACGCGCTCGGATTGTCACGACAACCCCAACGTTCGTCATGTACCGACTGACCGCAAAGGTGCGTGGGATCGAAACGATCGAAGTGCCGCTCGATGCAGCTTGGGATCTCGATGTCGCGGGCATGAAACGAGCGATCGAGTTTGCCCAGCCAAACATCCTTTTCATTGCAACGCCAAACAATCCGACGGGCTCGGTGATGTCGGAAGCTCGTCTACGCGCCGTGATCGAAGCTGCCCCTGAAGCGCTCGTGGTGTTGGACGAAGCTTACGTCGACTTTGCGAGCACGAACGTGGCGTATCTGCGGCGCGAGTACCCGAACGTCGCGACGCTTGGAACGCTGTCGAAAGTTGGTTTCGCTGCCCTGCGCGTGGGTTGGTTGATTGGTCCTGCGGATCTCGTGCACGAGCTGAACAAGGTGCGGCAGCCCTATAACCTTCCCCTGCCCTCGCAACGAGCAGCGATTCTGGTGCTGCGTGAGTTGCGATCGGAAGTCGATCGACTCGTCACGCACGTGATCAGCGAACGCGAGCGCCTGACGCGAGAGCTCGATCGAATCGGTTTTTCCGTCACGCCGAGCCAAACAAATTTCGTTTGGGTAGAAACGAAACGACCAGCCACCGAAGTGTTCGATGGTTTGTCGTCAAACGGAATTCTGGTGCGCAGTTTTGCCAAGTCGGGAGGCCGGCTGGCCAAGCGTTTGCGTATTACCGTTGGTACACAAACGGAAAACGATCGGCTGCTCGAGACGATCGCGAGGTTCGCGTGAAGATCGCCAAGCGTCTTGCCGCTGCGCTCGTGATGCTTGCGGCAGCCAGTGGTTGCGGCGATCCCACGGTGATTCGAGTCGTCGATGGAGTGCCCATGGAAGGTCGCTTCATTCGCTACGAGGCCTACGCGGCGTACGGGCGAGGCTTGGAAGCAGAGAACGACCTCCGCCCGGGCGATGCGCTGCGCTGGTACGAAGAAGCCGCGATGTTCGATCCGCGCAGTCCCGAGATCTGGACCCGGATCGGATCGCTGCACTGCGCGGCATCGTCGTCTTCGCGCAAGAAGGCGAACGAAGCATTCGATCGCGCCGAAGAATTCGACCCGGACTACCAGCCGCTCTTTCGTGCACGTGCCCGATGTGCACTCATCATGGGCGACTCTCGTGGCATCGCGTATGCAGCTCGCGCAGTAGCGCTCGACCCGGATAATGATGACGACGTCGTGCGTTACGCGATGATGCTTGATCAAAAGGGCCAGAAAACCGAGGCCGTTCGCGTGCTCGAAGGGCATCTGCTGCGTCATCCGCACTCCGCACTTGCTTGGCGGTGGCGGTTTAACTTTGCGATGCGAAGCGGAGATGCGGCAGCAGCGGAACGAGCAGGTCGGATGCTCGAGAAGCTGGATCCGGAGAGGTTCGCGACCGTCGGTTCTGAGGTGCCAGCGCTTGCGCCACTCGCTCGCGTGGACAGCGCGCTTCGCCAAGGAGACCTCGAAGAAGCGCGTAAGCTGGCTCGAAGCGCGCACCTGCCTCCCGCCGAGATCGCCGTGCGTGCAGCGGCTCTGGGAGCGACGAAGCTGGCGCGTGAACAAGCCGAGCATGTGCTGAGTGCAGACCCGTCGAGTGTGTCGGCACGCGTGGCGCTCGCGACAGCAAGCGATGCGCTCGAAGATCAGCAAGCCGTATCGTTGGCACTCCAACTACCTACGGGTGAACGACTGACGCCGCTGTCTCCACTCGGCCGACTGCTCTTTGCAGAGTTGCTCCTGCGACATGCAGACGCGACGGCTGCACGTGCGTTCATCGGTCCGCTGGATGCAGCGACGAACGCAGTTGAATCCAACGCGGATCCACTGTTCGAATCACTGAGACGTTACTTGGTGGGACGATTGGGAGAGGCGACTGCAGCGAAACGAGAAGGCACGTAGTCACGGCTTCTTGGGAGCCGGTTTGTCCTTCTCGTTGGGCTCTTTGGGAGCGTCTTTCTTGGGCTCGTCTTTGGCCGCATCGGCACCGGCGTCTTTCGCGTCTTTCGCGTCTTTCGCGTCTTTCGCGTCTTTCGCGTCGTCGGTCTTGGGCTTGTAGACGATCTCCAAGTCGAGCGTGTTGACACCTTCTTTGAGGTCAAACGATTGCTCGGCCTCGTCGTTGATCGCAGGAAGGTAAGCGGCGACGTTGACTTTGCCGACCGGGATGCCCTGGATTTCGTACTGGCCATCGAGACCAGTGACGTCGTGCGTGGCGAACTTGAGCACGAAGACATCGGCGCCAAACCAACTCTTGGGCAGCTCGTCGCGGATCGCGTAGTGAGCGCCTCCCTCGAGGGGATAAAGCTTCACGGGGACTCCGCGAGGAACGGCGACCATCGTGGCGCGACGAGGTGCGCCATCGAGGTACGGCATGTAGCTCTCGATCTGATCGAGGTTGGAGATCTCGATGCGTTGGCCGTACGTGAGAGCGACGGTGCGTCGATTGAGCGCGCAGCCGTGAATGGTGACCTTCTCGGCTTCGTCACGCGCCGGGACAAACCCCTTGTAACCCGTGACGGTGACGAGCACGTCGGCGGCGGCGCCTTCGAGTCCGACGCGGAAGAGCTTTCCGTAAGTAGCCGCGGCTTCGCCACACTTGTCCGTGGGAAACGCGAAGCTCGTGCTCGGCGGATCGCCCTTGATGCGTACGGTGCCGCGTAACGTGGCGGTCGGTCCCTTGTAGGGCTCTTGCCCGTTTGGATTGACAACCTTGCCGACCGCCGAAGCGGACACGGGAATCCCGACGGGGAAAGGTCCTGCGGGCGCAGCGACAGCCGACGCGCTCGGCGCGGCTGTCGTGGTGGGTGATGTGGACGCAGAGTCCTTGTTGCAGGCGCTCGTAAGCACGAGTGCTGCAGCACCGAGGAGGGTCAAACTGTGGCGCATGGGGATGGTTTAGCGTGAAGCGAGAGCGGCTTCGACGGCAAGCTGAAGCGACGTCGTGGGCCAGAGGCCGAGGATGACGACGAAGATACCGGCAACGACGAGCGCGGTGGTGACGTAGCCCGAACGCATTGGAGTCGCGATCGGAGCGCCAGGAGCAGGCTCGCGCATGTACATGAACACCAGGACGCGCAGGTAGTAGTACGCGGACAGGACGCTGTTCACGAGCAGGATGATCGCGAGCGGAGTGAGGCCAGCGCCAATCGCCGACTTGACGATGTAGAGCTTGCCAAAGAAGCCCGCGGTCGGCGGCACGCCGGCGAGCGACAGGAGGAATAGCGTGAACGCGAAACCAGCCGCAGGATGGCGCTTGCCAACACCGGCAAGGTCTTCGTAGCTCACGGCCTCTGCACCGCGGCTTCCGCACCAGATGAGCGCGCCAAAGGCACCAACGGTCGAGACGGTGTACGTGAGCAGGTAGAACATGATGCTCCCCTGCGCATCGTCACCGCCGCGAAGCGTAGCGACCACGCCGACGAGCACGTAGCCAGCGTGCGCGATGCTCGAATACGCGAGCATGCGTTTGACCGACTCCTGCTGACCCGCGATGAGGTTCGCAACCGTCATCGTGAGCACGGCGAGCAGCGCGACGATGGGCGGCCAACCTGCCGACCACGAGTCGAGCCCCGTGTTACCGAAGGCGCCGATGAACACGCGCATCATCATCGCGAATGCAGCGCTCTTGACCGCCACGGCCATGTAGGTCGTTGCAGGCGTCGGCGCACCTTCGTATGCGTCGGGCGTCCACATGTGGAACGGCACGGCACTCACCTTGAAGGCGAGACCAGCGATGATCAGCGCGGCTGCCGCAAGCGACAAACCCACGTTCATCGCCTTGCCACCATTGGCCATCGCGATGAGGCCCGTGCGAATGCCAGCGAGATCCGTGTGTCCCGTCGCGCCGTAAAGCAACGCTCCGCCGTAAAGCAAGAGCGCCGCGCCAAACGATCCGAGCAGGAAGTACTTCACGGCAGCTTCGGTGCTGCGCAGTGATGCACGACGGAAACCGACCATCGCGTACACACCGAGCGACATCGTCTCGAGGCCGAGGAAGAGCGACAGCATGTCGCCCGCTGCGACGAGGATCATCGCACCAACGGTCGAGAAGATGACGAGCGGGTAGAACTCACCGCGATCGATCCGGTGTTCGGGCAAGTACCCACCTGCCAAGAGCGCGGCAAGCGCGCCGCCCAAGCAGAGCAGGAACGAGAAGAACAACGTGAACCGATCGAGGATGAGATACGGGGCAACGTCAGCGACGCCTTCGAGTTTGTCTGGACCAACGGCCCAGAGAGCAACAGCGAAGACGGCACCGGTGAGCAGCGTGATCGCCGTACCGATCGAGAGTTCACCGGACGGACCGGAGTTGCGCTCGTCGATTTGGTCGTAGCGCCTCTTGGAGAACGCTTCGGCGATCATGAGAAGCACGCCGCCCAAACTGACGACGAGCAGCGGCGACAAGCCGAGGAACATCTCGGGTTTCATTGCGCCACCTTTCCTTCTGCATTCGCTTGCGCATCAGCCTTTTCATCGGCCGACGGCTTCTTCGGGGCGCCCTTCAAGAAGGCCGGCGAGAACGTGTCTTCGGGGAGCAGCTTCGCATCGCGTTCGTCTGCGAAGAGGATGGCTTGACCCGAGACGGCTTTGAACTGGTTGTGGTGAAGCTGCACCGAGTCCTTCATTCGATCGGTGAAGATCGAGGGGAAGAAACCGATCACGAAAATCATCACGATGAACGGAGCAACCGCGAGCGTCTCGCGCACCGTCATGTCGGGCAGGTGCTTGTTCTTCGGATTCGTGAGCGGACCGAAGAACATCTTCTGCACGACTGAGAGCATGTACACGGCCGCGAGGATGACGCCTGCAGTAGCTCCGACGGTGTGGATACCGGCGAACTTACCGAGACGCTCCGAGAGGAACGTGCCCATGATGACGAGGAACTCACCGACGAACCCGTTGGTTCCCGGCACGCCGATCGATGCGAACGTGACGATCAAGAAGAGCGTCGCGTAGACGGGCATCACCTTCGCGAGGCCACCGAACTCGGAGACTTCGCGCGTGTGACGACGGTCGTAGATCACGCCGACCAAGAGGAAGAGCGCGCCGGTCGACATGCCGTGGTTGACCATCTGCAACACGGCGCCTTGAGAACCCGTGGGCGTGGCGCTGAAGAGGCCGAGCATCACGAAGCCCAAGTGAGCAACGGATGAGTAGGCCACGAGGCGTTTGACGTCCTTCTGTTTCCACGCAACGAGCGCGCCGTAGAGAATGCCACCGAGGATCGCGACGCCGGCGAGATTCGCCGCAAGGTTTGACGCAGGCCCCGGAAACAAACCCATCGAGAAGCGCATGTACGCGTAGGTGCCGAGCTTCAGCATGACCGCCGCGAGGATCACGGAGCCACCGGTCGGAGCTTGCACGTGCGCATCAGGCAACCACGTGTGCACCGGCCACATCGGGACCTTGATGAAGAACGCGATCGAGAAGGCCCAGAAGCAAATCACCTGCGTGCTCTTCGGCAACACCACACGCGAGAGCGCGAGGTAGTCGAACGAGAAGTCGCCCGTGAGCTTCTGATGCGCCCAGACCAAGTACACGATCGCGGCGAGCATCAGGACCGAGCCCGCCATCGTGTACAGGAAGAACTTCACCGCAGCCTTGATGCGATCGACGCCGCCCCAGATGCCGATCATCAGGAACATCGGCACGAGCATCAGCTCCCAGAAGACGTAGAAGAGGAACATGTCGAGCGCGACGAACGCGCCGAGCATCGCGCCCTGCAAGAGCAAAAGCGCGAAGCACAGTTCCTTGATCCGCGTCTTGATCGAGCCGAACGACGCGTACGCCGCGATGGGCGTGACGAACGTCGTGAGCAGCACGAGCCACAAGCTGATGCCGTCGAGCGCGACGTGGTAGCGAATGCCGAGCGAGGGGATCCAGTCCTTGATGTACTGGAAGTGCCAACCCGCCGTCATCGGCACGGCGAGCAGCCACAAGGACGCGACAAACCCAACCGCGAGCACCAGATAGGTGAAGCCGCGAAGCATCGACAACATCTGGCGCGGGATGAAGAGCACCGCGACGGCACCAACGAGCGGAAGCGCAATGAGCAGATTGAGCAGATGCGGCCACTCGTTCGGAGCCGCTGCAACAACCTGCGCACCTTCGGTCGGCCACAGCCACATCACGAACAGCGTCGTGAACGCAGCGATTGCAGCAAGCCCTGCGCGTTGCTTGGTCGAGCCATCACGCGGAATGAGCGCTCCAACGATACCCGCCAAGATGGCCGGCCATTGTTGGAAGACGAGATCGAACGGGCTCATTGTTGACCTCGCGGATTGATGAGCTGGTGGATCTTGTCCGCCGGAATCTTACCGCCGCCAGGAACTGCTCCAGGAGCAGCACCAGCCGGAGCAGAGTTTGGCGCGCCCAACCCACGTCCCGGACGCGCAAGGGCAAACGATTCCGTCGCTTCCTGCGCGAACGCGTTACGTACGTGAAGCTTCACGTCCTTCTTCTCACCAGGGTTCAAGTTGATCCGAACCTCGCGCATCGCACCGAAGTCCTTCTGATCGGCGGGCCCCGTACCTTCCCAGCGGTAGGTGTACCCAAGTCCGCCAGACGCCGAGATCACGACCTCGCCAGATGCTCGCAACTTCGACTCGTCCACGTTCGCCTCGGCATGAGGACGCACGAGGAAGAAGCCGACGCCTGCGAGACCAACGGCCATCGCCGCGGAGTAGACCTGCACGCGTCCCGTCTGGAACATGCGCAGCACCGTGCCAACAGCTCCAACAACCGCAGCGCTGAGCTTCGCGATGAAGCCGTCGATGATCCACTTGTCAGCGATCGTGAAGATGTCCGCGAGCGCATCGACCATGCCGACGACGGTCGCGTCGTACAGCTCGTCGATCCGCCACTTGTCGTAGATGAGCTTGTAGAGCCCAGGAACCGCCTTCTTGAACGACTCCTCGGGACGGCCGCTTTGGTTCAAGTACACGACCATCGCAGCTCCCGTGCCCGCCAAGAACGCGGCAACACCGGGACCCATCATCGGCCACATCAGCTTGTCGATGCCGTCGTAACGCGGTCCGATGACAGCCTTCGCCTTCGTGAACGTCGGCGCGAGCAGATGCCCGAGCGGTTCGATGTGAATCGGCTCGGCCATCAAGAAACCAGCGAACACTGCGAACGTTGCGAGCACGACGAGCGGAAGCGTCATCGCGATCGGTGACTCGTGCGGCTTGGGGCCTTCGAGCGGACCGTCATCGTGATGATCATCGTGTCCATGACCGTGGTCGTCATGGCCATGCGCGGCCTTGTAGCCCGCCACGATCTTCCAGCCTCGGAACTCGCCGTGGAAGGTCATGAAGTACGCGCGGAACATGTAGAACGCAGTCATCGTCGCCGCGATGATGCCGATGCAATAGATCGCCACACCGAGCCACGAAGGCCACGTCCAAAGAGGTTCGGCACGTCCAAGCTCAGGCGCGGTGATCTTCGTCGAGAAGGCCTTCCACAAGATCTCGTCTTTCGACCAGAAGCCTGCGAAACCCGGAGCTCCAGCGATCGCGAAACACGAGGCCAGGAACGTCCATCGCGTGAGCGGCATGTATTTGCGCAGCCCGCCCATGTTCCGCATGTCCTGGGACTTGTCGGTGTCGTGGATGCGAGCGTGCATCGCGTGGATCACCGAGCCGGCGCCGAGGAACAAACACGCCTTGAAAAACGCGTGCGTGAAGACGTGGAAGAAGCCTGCTGAAAAGGCTCCGACGCCGACACCTATGAACATGAACCCGAGCTGACTGACCGTGGAGTACGCGAGGACCTTCTTGAGATC